>NZ_JBHLUU010000016.1:0-349421 GCF_042433785.1 Robertmurraya beringensis
GCCCTTGATACTTTTATCGCAACCTTTTTCGACTGTTTGTCAAGAGCGATTGCGGGGCCTCACGTCCCCCCAATGGAAGTGATCTAATACTTTACATAGTTTTCATAGAACTTTTGACACTACCTATTTTTGCCTAATTGATTCTATACAATTTTCAATATTCTATAATTTTATTTTAACATAAAAATAAGATTCTCCTATTTTATATTGAAATAGAGAACTATCTAAGATAAATAATATCTTTCAAATCAAAGACTTTATTGGTTACACCCAATCTTTGTGCAGGAGTAAGTTCTTTACCATCGGCAGATTTATAAGTTTCACAAAAGTTGTAAAATGTTCTAAGAATGGTCAAGGCGTATTGAGCATACTTTGGATTGAAGTTGGCGTAAATATAACTCTTTCCATCGCCCCTTGCAGTCATTAACGGTCTTTCAAGGATAGATAATCTTCTACGAATTTGTTGGATAAAACTATTCGTGGCGTTATCATTCACATTGATTACTATTTTCGCTATGTCTTTCGGTTCAAGAGAAGATAAATCAGTTGTGCAATCCACTCTATGAAATCCTTTATCTCTTAATGCTAATGGGTGTGTAATCGGATTTTTAGCCCAAACATTATACGATTGTTTTGGTGTTTTAATTTCACTATGAAATTGATGCGTTTCAAATAGTTCTTTTAATGAAAGGTAAGCCAATTTTCGCAAGTTCTTCGTTTCATATCCTCGATGAAATCCCCAATCTAATAAATCGGATTTTGCATCGTCAAACTCTTCCAAGCATTGTTTTCTACTCTTGTTCTTATCAATTGAACACAGAAAGTGGTGAGCATCGTATGTTCTTACTTCCTTTGAGAACACTCTAAAAAACGCCGTTATGATTGAAGAATCATTATCGCTTATCATTCTCCATTCAGATGCCTTTACAAGCTGTTTAATGAGCCAATAATGGGCGATTGTCGTATAGGTAGGATTAACGTGAAGACCATCTACATACTGCATTCTTTTATTGAAATTATTTAGTTCAGCTCGATATTCGTGTGGCTGTTGTGTATCTTTCGGTGAAGGTTCTTGTGGGTAATAGGAAAAGTCCAAACGATTATTCTTCTTGCTAAAATCATTCAAATGGTCTTCTTTATATATGACTGTATCGTATTTTAAATCCTCTACTGTCATTTCCCAATCATAAGCAACATCAGACCGAAATACATATCGTGAGAGTGCATCTGCTGATACAACTACATATGTCTGTACTTGGCTGTCTTCTAAGCCAAAATACTTTTGACCGCCTTGCCCCTTTTTACGAACATTATTGAGGTTATAGTGCATTTTATCGGTATTTAGCCACATTTCTTTAAATGACATATTATCCAAAGGAGTTGTTTCATACTTCTCTAAAAATTCCAAACAACAACGGTATAGCCATTCTAATTTTTGGTAGTAAGTGCCGACTCCGATTTCTAAAATATCACAAGTACGACTGATTGGCATTTTGTTTAAAAGCAGTTTCGCAAACATTGGAAGAATATCATTTCTCTTTTGGCGATAAGTTGTGGATTGTCGCTTGTTTGGTAGAATGCTTGTCTTTTTCTTACAAACTTTGCATTGCCATCTTTGAGAATTATTCAATGTTTTGCCTTGCTTATAAAAACCATCAGGCTTGTCAAAAGGCGTTAAATGATTAGCGGTACAACCTTCTTTATGGAAAGTGTAATCAGGTTCAACATCTTGGGTTATTTCCACTTATTTCTGTAGTAATAGTTATAGCTAATGAAAAATTATTTTTTATGCCGTGTTCAAACGCATTGTTTACTGCTTCTCGAATAGAGTACATCATCAAATGTACATTTTCCGGTGCAAACTCTACTATAAATTCTTCCAATTCCTGTTCAAGGATTTCGTACTCTTTGTAGGATGAAATTCGTATTGATTTTTGCATGTTTTCTATTTCACTTCCCTATATACATACAATATAATACCTCCTTCTATTATGAACCAACAATAACCTTTGTTAGTCAATCTGTCTAAAAATATAAAGAAGAGAACTTCTATAATTAACTATTCCAATGAAGCCAAACAGCTTGGTCTATTTATAACAACACTGCATATAGTTTAATAGATATAGTGAGAAGGAGTTATTCATTTATGAAAAAATATATGTATATATTAAGTATAATTGCTCTCATAACACTTGTGGCTTATTTGGAATCTCCAAACTCTCCACTTGCTCATCCAAATGAGGGAACAAATATGTATTCTACAATTCCTTCCGTGGAGGATTCTGACTCCCCCGGAGCAACAGAAGCGAATTCTAATGTAGAGAACGCAGAGGAAGAGGCTGTTCTTACTTCTTTAGAGCTTAAACTAGAAAAAACCGAACTCGTGGATGGTTACATCATTGAAACTTATAGGGAATATGAGATCTATAATAATGAAGCTGGCGAAGTAATTGAATCTGTAGCTACAGAGCATTATGAGTACTTAAAGTATTTAGATGAATAACTTCAAAAGTCATGTATCTAAACATACCTAATCACTCACCCTACTAATGGGAGGTGAAGAAGATGGCAGATGAAAGACCAATCGAATATAGTGGAAAAGCTCTTGACCAAAGAAACACATTAACCGGACCAGATCAGGGGAAAAATGGCTTTCCAAAAGCACCGAAGAATGTCCCCATACGCAATAATCAAAAACAAAACTAACAAAGAGCAACGGGAAAAGACTGTTTAATGCAGTCTTTTTCTGTTAGCTTCTTTGACACCCATTCTTGTCTTATACTGAAGATTTTCTACCTTCTCTTCATAGTCCCTGTCTACTCCTCATTGGTAGGGTATGTAGCTTGTAAAAAGTCAATCGACTTCACAATCATTGTTTTAATATGCCAACATTCACATCATCAAGTTTATTGAGGTTCGTGCATGTTCCCCCCTTCTTTTAAACATTTACCTCTAATTATTAGGAAAAGTGAATTCTCCAAAAATTTGGAATGTTATGGTATTATATAAGAATTATATATTATAATGTGTATATGTTTGAGGGGATGTGCTCATATGAAAGAAATTACCTTAGGAATATTAGCTTCTTTGTTTTTTGCTGTTACCTTTATTTTGAATCGTTCCATGGAGCTATCAGGAGGTAGCTGGCTATGGAGTTCCTCTTTAAGATACATTTTTATGGTACCCTTTTTATTAATCATCGTCATGTATAGAAGGAACCTAAAACAGATGTGGAAAGAAATGCTTTCCAATCCAATTCCTTGGATTTTATGGAGCTTTGTAGGATTTGTTTTGTTTTATGCCCCTATAACCTTTGCTGCTGCATTCGGACCAGGCTGGCTCGTCGCTGGTACTTGGCCTCTTACCATTGTGGCAGGTGTACTTCTTGGACCCCTTTTTTATAAGACAGTGGAATCAAACAGTGGGCCGAGCAAGGTTCGACAGCAAATACCAATCCAAGCCTTATTCATTTCGTTTTTCATTCTAATAGGTGTGGTACTGATTCAATGGCAGCACGCTCAAAGTTTAACCTTCGAAATGGTGATAGCCAGCACTTTTCCTGTCCTCGTGGCAGCTTTTTGCTACCCACTGGGAAATAGAAAAATGATGGAGATTTGTGGGGGGAAATTGGATACGTTTCAGAGGGTATTTGGTATGACCCTTGCAAGTCTTCCATTTTGGCTGTTACTCGCTGGAATTGGTTATGTTCAGGTTGGTCCGCCTTCGACAGAGCAAATCACCCAGTCATTCATAGTCGCGATCTCCTCAGGAGTGATTGCCACTACATTATTCTTCATCGCTACAGATCGTGTGAGGGATAACCAAGAGAAACTCGCAGCTGTTGAAGCAACACAGTCTACCCAAGTCATTTTTGTTATTGTAGGGGAAGTCCTTCTTCTAGCCACTCCATTACCGAGTACACTCGCAACCATAGGACTATTTATTGTTATGTTCGGTATGCTATTGCATAGTTTTTCATCGAAAAAAGGAGAAAAATCTAATATAAGTGTTAAAAAAGAGACATTTTCTTAAAGAAACTCAGCTTAAACAACCAATTCAGCCAGGTAGAAACCTACCTGGCAATCTTTTTTTCAAAACATGTAAGTGACAACTGCTCATTTACTTGTACCACCTTTTTAACCGTGAACCCCCTTTTTAAGTAAAAGTCGACAGCTGGTTTATTTTTTGACCCAGTAGATACAAGGAGCTTTTCGATGCCCACCACTTGCTCTTCAATAAAGTCTAAAAGTTGATTGGCAATCCCTTTTCGAAAATGATTGGGGTTTACGGTCAGCCTGTGTATATCCAAAGTCTTTCCTTCCTGTTTAAAAGATATAGCACCACAAAGCTCATTCTCTTCAAAGTAACCAAAAAATTTCTCTCCACATTTTTGAAGCGTTTCCACCGTGTCCTTAAGAGGAGGGATGTCATAAAAGTTGATCAACTTTGCCTCCACCATATAGGCGGGGATTTGTAACTTGAGTATAATTTCAGCTACTTCTTTGTCTCTTACATTCAAAGATCTTATCTGTGATCCTCTTGATTCCACTATATTGTTTCTCCTTTTACACCTATTTCAACAATGTCACCATACTTTTCCACTACCCCGTCAGTAACAATTATTCCACTTCCATCCAAACAAGCATAAATCTTTTTTCCAGCAAGACTCGAATAGTCTTTAAATTGGGCTAGTTGAGATTGATGATTGCCCCAATGTGGCATAAACTCAAACGGTACCAATTGCAAGGCTCGTAAATCTTCCAATCCAACAGCATTGTTATCAATATAATCTGCCATGTGAATTGAGCCACTCATCATGATAGCGCCGGCACTCACTCCTATCAGTGGTTTCCCAGCTTCCACCATCCTTCGAATAACTTCAATCATCCCACGCGACTTTAGGCGTTCTAGGAACAAAAAGGTATTTCCGCCCGACAAGTAAACTCCGTCACAGCGTAACAACTCATCCATACGACGCTCATCGTATTCCTCATCCACATCAAAATAGACAAAGCTGTGGATTCCAATGGATGAAAAGAAAGGCTTGCTTTTGTTAAAGTAGATACGATCACTATCCGTTTGAGAAGGAATGTAACCTAAAGTGAATGACTTCCCACCCAATAGTTCTCTCAGACGAGATGCTAATAATGGATGGAGTTGATTGATATCACTAAGTAATACTAACCTTTTCATCCTCCACCACCTCATCTTCCTTCTGTCTCAAATATGTTTCTAACTCATGGTCGTCACGAATGATAATGACTTTATCATCGAATTCTTTTAACAGCTCGATAATCTCTCGTTTACTTACTTTTTCAAAATATGTATTCCAACGAAACATTCGCATAAACATAGAAAAAGTAGACTTGTAATTGCTTTTTTCTAGACCTAGTTGTTGGAGAAAGTATCTCTTTATGATTCTGTACGTTCGCTTAGAAAAGCGAGTATCTAAAAATATTATAAGGTCCGCATTGACAAAACTCTCCGTCACCCACTGATAATGGACCCCTTCGTTGATCCACGCGTCACTATTTACAATATTTCTTAAAAAGGCATCTCTTTCCTTTTCTGATCTTCTTATATCCCCTGTTTGGAACCTTTTCCATACGACATTATCTAATTCATAATGCGGAATGTTTAAATCTTTTGAAAGTCTTTTAGCAAGAAATGTTTTTCCACTCCCGACAGAACCGACTATATGTATTTTCTTAACCTGCATGTGAATCACTCCGCTGTCCCTTTGTCAAAAACTACTGATCTTAGTCACATTATAATACGAAAAGATGATGGTTAATAGATAAAAAGATTTCGATACAGCTTTCCATTTATCAATTAATAAAGAAGAGATAATGCGCTTACATCATCTCTTCTAGTCTATTATTATTACCTGACGGTTTGGTTCGTTAGCGTAATCGAAAACCCTTCATACCCATTAGCGGCGATCTCCTCACATTTTTTTCGGTAGGCACCAACCCCACCTAAATAAATCAAGAATCCACGTGGTTTTCCAGGTATGTTAGCTCCTGTGTACCAGGAGTCTGTTTTTGTAAAGAGCGTTGCTTCTGCTACCTCGCGGCAATGCTTGCTCCATGCCTCTTCAGCCTCAACCGCTGCTTCAATCGTTTCAACACCTTGCTTCTCAAAGTGCTCGATGCAGTCACCGATCCATTCTACATGCTGCTCAATCGATACAGGCATATTACTCAACACAGACGGACTTTCAGGACCGGTAATCATAAAGAAGTTAGGAAAACCTGCGTTAGCTACTCCTAAATAGGTTTGAGTAGAAGCCCCTCCATTCCATTTTTCCTTTAAGGAAATACCGTCCTTTCCACGAATGTCAATCTTGAGAAGAGGTCCAGTCATCCCATCGTAAGGCGGGATATCTCGAAGTCCATGTCCATTCATTATATAGCTCTTCCGAAAACGTATAATTATTGTAAATGCTCTCGGAATCACAGCGAGCACCAGGATAGCACCGCTCACATGCAGTGGGAAAATTATTTCGAACGGTTATTCTTTCATAAATTTTATTTGAAGTATAGCGCCTTTAAATCTTCTCCAATATAAGTATTGCCTATTTTCATGGCGCGAGGATCACTTCCAATCATCTTAAAACCAATAGATTCATACAAATTTTTAGCAGCTATATTATTAGATGAAACTGTTAAATAAACTTGCTCCACTCCACCGATTTCTTTTGCCTTCTCTATCGCAGCATTCATTAATTGTTTCCCTACTCCATGCCTCCTTACTTGAGGAGTGACATACATGGCAAAAATATCAGAGCGATGCTTAAGTTTCCGTTTGATTTCAGTAACAAGGGTAACTACACCAACAAGTTTGTCTTCTTCAAAAGCACCAAATGTATATGCATTGACTGCACGAAGTCTAGAAGCATGAACTTCTAAGGAGTACTCCAATTCCTCTTCCACACTCGAGCTAAACGCCTCTGGGTGATTTTGTAGTGCTTCTATTCTTTTTTCTTTGTATTCTTCTGCATCGTTTTCATTAAGTAAGCGAATCTTAATCATTTCTCATCTCCCTCACCTTTTTGTTATCACTCATATTATACATAGAAATAAATGTTTGCGATATGAGATATGAAGTTTCTACTATTGCTGACTAAAGAGAAGAAATTATAGCAAAAATAATGAAATGGTGGGGGAACGAAAAAAAGGTTCCTCCACCATGTTTTTACTTGTAAGTCAAGCTGAAAACTTCGCTTACATCTATTTTTTTTGATTGAAGTGTTTCATAATCTTTTGTATCTTATGTAAGTATGTTTGTAAATTAGGAGGAACATTTCAACATGAATCAAAATCAAACACAAAAAATCCAAGTTGTTACAGCTGATCCCTCTGCCCTAGGTTTGTTTGGACTAGCTATGGTAACCTTGGTTGCTTCATCACAAAAGCTTGGCTGGACAGACGGAGTATCCTTCGTTCTACCTTGGGCCATTTTCCTTGGTGGTTTTGCACAACTATTCGCCGCAATCAATGATGCGAAACATAATAATACATTCGGCACAACTGCGTTCGGTGCATTTGCCCTTTTCTGGTTCGGTGTAGGTGCCTCATGGTTAATCAACCTTGGTGTTTTTGGAGAAAATGCGGCACTTGCTGTTGATCCAAAGCAATTAGGAATTGCATTTATTGGCTATTTATTGTTTAGCGTATACATGACGATTGGTGCGATGGAAACACATAAAGTATTATTTATTATCTTTGTTCTTATTGATTTTTTATTTATCGGTCTTTCATTATCGACTCTCGGTGTGGCACCTGAATTTTTCCATGAAGTAGCTGCGATCTCTGAATTACTAATTGCCATTATGTCTTTTTATGGATCAGCCGCAGCTGTATTAAACAATCATTTCGGAAAAGTGTTCATTCCAGTCGGAAAACCATTTGGGATTTTCAAATAATTTTAACGTAAGGGAAGTAGTGACCACACTGCTTCCCTTTCATTCCTGCAACTTGGATCAAAAGGGCCCGCACTTTTCAGTTGAGGGATCCTCTTAAGCATCCGAGTTGATTAATAGACGGAAAAATTCCGCTTAATTTGAAAATTCGATAAAAAATAGCCGATATAGACGGAGAAATTCCGCCTATTGATTCAAAAAAGGTGAAAATGGGCAGATTTTCCTTGCTTAAACGGAAAATCTCCACTAGCATTGCATATGTATCCACAGGCAAAAAATTACCCCCTATTAATTGATTAATAGGGGGCTATTTTTATGGACGAAAGCAAAAAAGTCTCCTAAACTAGAAGTTGAACCCACGTTATCCGTGACTGCTACTAAAGGAGACTTTCATGGATAACATTATATCAAATCAGACCGTATTTAGTAAATGCCTATCATTCTTGCCTTTTGAAACATTTAAGGGTTCGTTCTTAGACAACGGCGTAAAAAAACTGACCACCGCTAATTTAATGAGGATTTGTGTCACCATGCAACTGGGAAATTGGAAATCCTACGAGGAAACAGAAGAGCGTATTCGTGCCATGGAAGGTACAGAGGAACTGTTTGGCCTTACCAGTATTAGTGCTTCTCAACTATGTCGTCGAGTCAATGCTTTACCTTCAATCCTACCACGGCAGTTATTTCTTGCCGCTGTTACCCAATTGAATAAGCTAACAAGTAAAGGAAAAGGGATCCCTTCTTTGGGTCGTCTTCATCTCGTAGATTCTTCTTCCCTGCTTCTTGGGCCCACACTAGGAAACTGGACGTATTTTACAAAACATAGTAATTGCGTGAAGCTACATACTCGGATTGTCGTAACGGACCCCGGCACAGCTTATCCAGACATGGTCATTCCTTCTACAGGTAATGTGGATGATCGTGAAGTCATGCTTGAGCTCGTGATAGATCCTCATGCGACCCATGTGATGGACCGTGGCTATGTGGATTACAAAAAAATGGACCATTGGGTGGAAAACCGGATTCCATTCGCCATGCGTATCCAAGCTGGGCATAAGGCGAACATGATAAAATCCTATGAAGTTCCTGATGACAGTAGGGTTAAGCTAGATGCCTTAGTCGTCATGGGGAGTAGCTTCAGATCCATGGAACAGCCCCTTCGTCTTGTTGAATTCACAGATGAAGAGGGGAAAGAGTACCGTGTCGTAACCAATCGTTGGGATTTAAAAGCCGAAGAAGTAACCGAATTGTACCGGCACCGTTGGATCATTGAACTGTTTTTCAAGTGGATGAAACAACATCTACGTCTAGTTAAACTACAAAGTACCCAACCCCAAGGAATTTGGAATCAGATTTTCTTTGCAATGACGGCGTACTGTCTCACTTTATATGTGAGGTTAGTTGAGAAAACTAAGAAGACCACCTGGAAAGTACTCACCCTTATCCGCATCCATGCCGAAAGGACGTGGAAAAGTTTTCTTGATGAGTTACACCGTTTACCTGAAAGAACATCGAAAGGAAGACAAAAGAGCCAGCACCCGCCAAATGAAATAGAACTTTATGATGCAGGTGTGGCCATTGTAAAACAAGTGGGGGTAAGTACTAGCTCGATGGCAAAATATAAGACACCAAGAAAATAATATCCAATTTTTGGATAACTGGGTTCAATTACAACCCCATTGACTTTTTAGCTCTGGGACAAGAAATCCAACTGGTAAAATTATACTCAAATTACATATAAAGTAACCCTGGCATACTCTTGTGGATAATTTTGCAATGCTAGTGGAAAATCTCCCCTTATTCACCCCCTAAACGGGCTTCATTCTGCATCTAACCGGAAAACCTCCGCTTATTTCTTTTGCTGGTTACTCGAATAAGGAAAAGTTTCTTATTTAAATGAGTTTTTTATACCAATTACGATGCCAAGACGACTGTCATTTCGGCACGTATTATAAGAAAAGCACCTCAAAACGGTATCCTATACAAATAAACCTTCTTCTATCATTTTATCCCTCAAATATCACTTAGTTATGTAAGAGGTCCTCATTCACATACTTCCCTTTGAATAGTAATAATAACCCACCTATATATGGGAACACTATTCCTAAACTATACATTGGTAAAAGGAGGTTTTCATATGAATCAAAATAGATTATCCATTTTTGCTCTTGGTGGAGTAAATGAAATTGGTAAGAATATGTATGTCGTTCAATATGGAGATGACATGATTGTCATTGATTGTGGAGGAAAATTCCCTGATGAAACCTTATTAGGAATTGATTTAATCATCCCTGACATTACTTATTTAGAGGAAAACAGAGACAAAATCCGTGCCTTGATCGTTACACACGGACATGAAGATCATATTGGTGGAATTCCTTATTTTCTTAAAAAACTGAATGTTCCTATTTACGCAACCCGTTTTACGTTGGGGTTAATTGAATTGAAGTTAGACGAACACCGCTTAACTGGTGATACCCAACTTGTCGAGGTTCACGCAGAATCAAATCTTACTTTTGGAGAAGTCGGAGTTTCCTTTTTTAGAGTTAGTCATAGTATTCCAGATTGCCTTGGAATTGTTTTGCACACTCCTGAGGGCAATGTGGTACATACCGGTGATTTTAAATTCGATTTAACTCCGGCTAACCACCAGCATTCTGACATACACAAAATGGCCGAAATCGGTAAAAAAGGTGTACTCGCTTTAATTTCCGAAAGTACAAATGCTGAAAGAAAAGGATTAACTCCTTCAGAAGAAATGGTAGGAAATCATATGGATGAGGCTTTTCTGCGTGCAGATGGAAAGATCTTCGTCTCCACCTTCGCATCCAATGTAAATCGTGTTCAACAAGTGGTAGATGCAGCTATTAAAACGAACCGCAAACTTGCATTAATTGGACGTAGCATGGTGAATGTTGTGCAGGTGGCAATGGAACGAGGATATGTAACTATACCTGAGGGGATGATCATTGATGCTAGATCGGCAAACGAATTGGCGCCAGAAAAAGTAGCTGTTCTTTGTACCGGTAGCCAAGGTGAACCAATGGCTGCCCTCTCCAGATTATCTACTGGGAATTATCGAGATATGGTGATCTATCCTGGAGATACAGTCATATTAGCCGCTTCTCCAATTCCTGGAAACGAAAAGGATGTCTCGCGAATTATTGATAATCTATTTCAACTCGGAGCAAAGGTGATTTATGGATCTGGAAGCACAACCGGAATGCATGTGTCAGGACATGGGTATCAAGAGGATCTTAAACTCATGCTTACCTTAATGAAGCCTACTTATTTTATCCCTATCCATGGGGAATACCGCATGCTTCACCATCACCGATTATTAGCCGAGTCCGTTGGTGTAGAAAAAGGAAACAGTTTTATTATAAAAAATGGTGATGTTGTTGATATTGAGAATGGAGTTGCAGTTCAAACACGTAGCATACCAAACGGGGATACGTATGTTGATGGAGTAAGTGTGGGAGATGTAGGAGAAATTGTCCTTAGAGACCGAAGACAGCTGTCTGAAGATGGAATGGTCGTTATTGTCATTACCCTAAGTAAAGCAGATCGAAAAATCATCCAAGGTCCTGACACCATCACCAGAGGTTTTGTATATGTTAAGGATTCCGAAGATTTAATTAGAGAAATCAATCGTTTGACCAAAAAAACGATTAATGATTTACAAGCAGAAAACGTTCGACAGTGGAATGTTATGAAACAAAACATCAAAAAATCAGTTGGCCATTACTTGTTTACTCAAACAAAGAGAAAACCGATGATTTTGCCGGTTATTATAGAAATATAAATACCTTAGAAAACAAGAGTAACCACCTATTCAATATAGGTGGTTACTCTTGTTAGTAGCCCTTTGGATTGGGTCCATATTTATTTTCACCTGGCTGGCTGTCAAAAACTGCAAAAACTAGAAGTACAATTAATCCGATTACAGGAATAAAGGAGAGCAGCATCCACCACCCTGTCCTTCCTATATCATGCAGGCGGCGTACACTAACAGCTAGTGACGGTAGCAAAACCGCTAATCCGTATATCCCGGAAAGAATGCCTCCCAGACCGAGCATCATTTCAATCATTGAGAACAACATGGTAAAGAGAAAATTAAATAGGAAAAACATCCAGTACTCTTTTCTCCTAGCTCTTCCTTGAAACCCAACGTAATTTTTTAAAACTTTCATATACCATTGCATGTTATTACCCTCCAGAAGTGTGCTAAACAGGTATAGATTATATTGCACAATCCTTATTAGAGTTATTCACCATGTATTTTCAGGAATGTTAGACAATTCAAAAACCTTCTTCCACAAATATGAATATATATATCCTAAGGGGAAATTTAGGGAGGGTTGAAGGTGAATATTCGGTATTTAGGCGCTCTAGGCTTCGGAATAGGCGGATTAATTGTTGGACTGTCAGGTGACTATTTCATCTTTGCGATCTTTTTTATGGGGTTGATCGGTAGTGCTATTCTAAGTATTCCCACTCGGAGTATGAAATTTGCGATTTTTATTACCTTAATAGGAATCTTTGGTTTTGTTATTGGATTCACCAATATTTTCAGACCCATTTACGAGAATATCCCACCTGCTTTTATTACTCTGACCGCTGCTGCTGTTGCTGGAATCATATTAGGTCACGCCGCCCTTTTATCTAGAAAAGTTCAAAAATAATGCAGGGAATATATACATTGCTATCATAACTAAAAAACTGACTTTGGCATCAAACCAAAAGTCAGTTTTTTCCTTTTTTATAGCTCTTCACCATTTGTAGCAATAACATTTTTATACCAGTCAAAAGACTTTTTCTTGGATCTTGCTAATGTTCCGTTACCTTCGTTATCTTTGTCAACGTAGATAAAGCCGTAGCGCTTTTTCATTTCACCTGTTGTAAAAGATACACAATCAATACAGCCCCATGGAGTGTAACCCATTAACTCAACTCCATCTAGTGTGATGGCTTTCTCCATTTCTTGAATATGTGTGCGTAGGTAGTCAATACGATAGTCATCATTGACACTTCCATCTTCTTCCTTCACATCAACAGCACCGAAGCCATTTTCAACGATAAATAATGGAAGTTCATATCTTTCCCATAATTGATTTAGAGAATATCTTAAACCAACTGGGTCAATTTGCCAGCCCCAATCGGATGCTTTAACGAATGGGTTTTTAACACTTGAGCTAGAGCCCACCACTTCATTTTCATCTACCTGATTTACACCGCTTTTTACTGCATCAGACATATAGTAACTGAATCCGATATAATCCACTGTTCCTTCGGCAAGAATTTGTGCATCCTCAGGCTCCATTTTAATGTTATAACCTTTTCTTTCCCACTCTTTTAGGGCATAGGCACCGTAATGTCCTCTTGCATGTACATCCGCAAAGAACCAACGGTCATGCATCGATTCAACTTGCAGCATCATATCGTCAGGATGACATGAAAATGGGTAAATAGGTACGAACGAAACCATACACCCAATTTGGAAGTCAGGGTTAATCTTGTGTCCTTCTTTCACCACTAGTGCACTTGCAACAAGCTCGTGGTGAACCGCTTGGTACATGACTTCCTCTCTGTTTTCGCCTTCCTTGTATTGAACACCAGAGCAGGTCCAAACAAATAGAGGATTGGCTGTATTTTTTTGGTTATTGATTTCGTTAAAAGTCATCCAGTATTTCACTTTGTTTTTGTAACGTTCCATGACCGTTTTCGAATAGTGTACAAAGAATTCAATCACTTTACGGTTACGCCAACCACCGTATTCCTTCACTAAATGATAAGGCATTTCAAAGTGACTTAATGTAATGACAGGTTCAATTCCGTGCTTTAATAGCTCATCAAACATATCATCATAAAATTGTAAGCCTTCCTCATTTGGCTCCACTTCGTCACCCTTTGGAAAAATACGTGTCCAAGCAATACTTGTACGGAAGCATTTGAAGCCCATTTCTGCAAATAAAGCAATATCTTCTTTATAATTGCCGTGGAAATCAATGGCTTCATGGTTAGGATAAAACTTTCCTTCTAAAACTCCATCCGTAATTTGTCTTGGGACACCGTGTGCTCCAGCAGTCATCACGTCAGCCACACTCGGGCCTTTTCCACCTTTATTCCATCCACCTTCTACTTGATGGGCTGCAACTGCTCCGCCCCATAAAAAGTTCTCTTGAAATGCCATGATCTGTTCCTCCGTTTTCTATTAAAAATCACTTCGCTTATCATGCCCGAAACTAAACAGCCTATAAGCTCTATGTTTATTTCATTCTCTAACTTATAGTGATATAGTATAGGAAGAATATTTGGAGTAAAAGACTTTCCAAGCAGATTAGAATGGCATTCTATTTTTTTCTACCTTTTTTAATCAAATAATGAAATGCCTTTTTAAAAAGGAGTAAAGTAATCACATTATGATCATCTCAAATAAGCTTGAATCAATGGACACTTTATCAAAGTCCGAAGAAATACTTGCCACATACATATTAAAAGAAAAAGAAAATATCCAGCACTTGTCAACGAAGGATTTAGCTCAAGCTACCTTCACTTCCCCTTCCACTGTTGTTCGCTTGTCACAAAAATTAGGTTTTAGTGGCTGGAATGAGTTAAAAGAGAAATACATTGAGGAGATCCACTATTTAAACCAGCATTTTTCAAATATTGATCCCAATTTCCCTTTTGAACCAGAAGATAGCTTAATGAGCATCGCTTCAAAAATTGGCCATTTAGCAACTGAAACGGTTGAAGATACATTGGCACTTTTAAAAAATGAGGAATTAAGAAAAGCGACGGAGCTACTAGCTAAGGCTGATACCATTAATATATATGGAATAAGCAATTCACTTTTAATGGCGTTTGATTTCAAGCACAAAATGCTGCGTATTAATCGTCATGTGGAAATAATGAATGTTCCTGAAGAACAAATTTTTGTTGCAAACAATTCTACCACTAAAAACACAGCGATTTTAATCTCGTATTCTGGTGAATCGGACGAGGTTATAAAAATTGCCAAGGTATTGAGGGACAGAAAAACACCTATTATTTCTTTAACAAGTCTTAGCGAAAACAGTTTAAAAAACTATTCAGATTGTATGTTATACATTTCTACTCGTGAAAAAATGTATTCAAAAATTGGTTACTATTCAACCAACAACTCTATTCACTTGATTTTGGATATCCTTTATTCTTGTATTTTCAAAATGAACTATCACGAAAATCTAGAATACAAAACGAAGATTGCCAAGGATACAGAAGAAAGAGTGGTAAGCAGTATCGTTTTAGAAGAAAATTAAAAAGCCTGCTTTAGCGAACATCCGTTAAAGCAGGCCCCTATTTACAAAGTAACTTATGATTCCATCGTTACTTGAATCTCTTTCTCTTTTAAAACACCAAACAGCTCTGCGATATGCTCATTGTTTTTTGTTTCAACCGATAAATCGAGTTGTGCATAGCCAGGATAAATATTCTTCCCCATATGATGAAGATGAACATCTTGAATATTGGCGTCTAATTCCGTTATTGAGCTGACCACCCGTTGAAGCTCTCCAGGTTTATCCTTTAAGATAATAGAAAAGTTCGCAAACCTTCCTGACTCAACAAGTCCCCGTTCAATAATCCTAGATATAAAATGAACGTTGACGTTACCTCCACTTAAAACAGCAGCTACTTTTTTATTGGTTATACTTATTTTTTTATATATTAATGCCGCAAGTGAACTAGCCCCTGACCCCTCAACTAGTAATTTATTTCTTTCTAAAAGTAAGAGCATCGTACGTGCAATTTCCATTTCGTCTACACACACAATATCATCGACATATTTCTTCACAATTTCAAAATTTTTTGCACCCGGTTTTTGTACAGCAATACCATCTGCCATAGTTGGTGCAGATTTTATGGCAACAGGCTTCTGTTCCAATAAAGATTGCTTCATACTAGGACATGCTATGGTTTGAACACCATATACAGCAATATTAGGATTTTTTTCCTTCACAGCCATAGCGACACCAGCAATCAGCCCCCCACCGCCAACTGGACAAATAACCGCCTCTACTTCAGAAAGCTGATCAAGAATCTCTAGCCCCACTGTTCCTTGACCTGTGATAACTGACTCATCATCAAAGGCGTGAATGAATGTCGCACCTCTTTTTTCGTTCAGCTCTAAAGCGTAAGCAAGGGCTTCATCAAACACATTTCCCTCTAATATTACCTCAGCGCCGTATTGCCTTGTTGCAAGCACTTTGCTGAGCGGTGCACCCTTTGGCATGACAATCGTACATGGAATCCCAAGCATTTGACTAGAATAGGCAACACCCTGAGCGTGGTTACCAGCAGATGCAGCTACCACTCCTTTTTTTAATTCCTCTTCTGATAAAGAAATGAGCTTATTATAAGAGCCCCTTACCTTAAAGGATCCTGTCTTTTGAAGATTCTCTAACTTTAAATACACTTCATTTTGAGCAAGTTCACTAAACGTTTTGGAGTAATCCAAAGGAGTTTCATGCACAATGCCCTTCATCTTCTCTCGGGCAATAATGATGTTATCTAGGTTCACTGTAACTCCTCCTAGTTCCTATTATTTAGTAGTAGGATGTACATCATTATTGGAAATATGTAGTGACTGCAGCGCATCAAAATTCCATCACATATTCTTATAAGAAAGTATTAGATTATATTATAATTAATTTATTTTTCACTAAAATTAGTCTATAATATAGGGAGATCATCCATATATTAAAAATAAGCATGTGCTATAAACACACGCTTACCTTTAACAATGCATAATCGCAGAATGTGCGATTGGCAATCAACAATACGGTTTCTTTACAAAGTAAAGCCCACCTGTTCCGGCCAAAGATACAGGGTGGGTTTTACTTTTTTATTTTTTCAATTAAAAGTACGATTAGAGTTACCAATGCGATAACGAACATTGCTGAATCTAAATCCACGCTTGTCACCTCCCATAAGGAAGGCTCAACCGCCCCACCCTGCAACTATGCTATTGTCTATTCTATTATACCATACCGAACATACGTTTTCTTCCTGTGTTGTTAAATTTTTGTAGGTCCATTTATTCAATTAAATAAAGAAACGCTACGTGCGATTAATTAAAAAGAACCTCCAATCAAAATAGATTAGAGATTCAGTATAGATTTATTAACTAAAAACTGGTTCTTTCTCAGTTAGACCCAGTGTTTCTGCAGTTGAATGATGAATTCTTCTTAATAGGTCTGGGTTTTCCATTAGTGACAGACCATAAGAAGGGATCATTTCTTTGATTTTTGGTTCCCATTCATTTATATGTTGTGGGAAGCATTTTTTCATGATCTCTAACATGACGTGAACGGCCGTTGAAGCACCAGGTGAAGCTCCAAGTAATGCTGCAATAGAGCCATCTTCTGCAGTAATCACTTCTGTACCAAATTGGAGCGTTCCTTTGCCTCCAACTTCTGTGTCCTTTATTACTTGTACACGCTGGCCTGCAACTACCAAGTCCCAATCTTCACTCTTGGCATTTGGAATAAACTCACGTAACTCTTCCATACGTTGTTCCTTTGATAACATCACTTGCTGAATCAGGTACTTTGTCAAAGACATTTCTTTGGCCCCTGCAGCCAACATCGTTAAGAGATTATATGGCTTAACAGAAGTGACTAAATCAAATACAGAACCTGTTTTTAAAAACTTAGGTGAGAAGCCAGCAAACGGTCCAAATAATAGAGATTTTTTATTGTCAATAAACCTTGTATCTAAGTGCGGTACAGACATTGGCGGAGCCCCAACCTTCGCTTTTCCGTACACTTTTGCATGATGTTGCTCTACAACAGCTGGATTATTACAGACCATAAAAATTCCACTTACAGGAAAACCTCCAATATGTTTTCCTTCTGGAATACCGGATTTCTGAAGTAAATGCAGGCTTCCTCCTCCGCCCCCAATAAAGACGAATTTGGCTGTATGATGTTCAACCATGCCACTTTCGAGATTGCGGACTTTTAACTTCCACAATCCATCGTTCGTACGTTTTATATCAAGTACACTATGGTTATGGTTTAATTGCACATCTTTACTCTCTAAATGGGCAAACAGCATGCGTGTTAACGCTCCAAAGTTAACATCGGTACCAGAGTCAATCTTTGTAGCGGCTATAGGCTCATCGGTTGAGCGATCTTGCATGATTAGAGGAATCCATTCCATTAGTTTTTTTGGATCCTCAGAAAACTCCATTCCTTGGAATAATGGATTATTTGTCAGCGCTTCAAATCGCTTTTTTAAAAACTCTATATTTTGTTCTCCTTGCACTAAACTCATATGAGGTAGTGGCATGATAAAATCCTGTGGATTATGTATCAGCCTGTTTTTTACAAGATAAGACCAAAACTGCATAGAAATCTGAAACTGCTCATTAATCTTTATGGCTTTACTAATATCTACAGATCCATCCGGCTTTTCAACCGTATAGTTTAGCTCACAAAGGGCGGCATGTCCTGTACCCGCATTATTCCATTCATTTGAGCTTTCCTCTCCAGTTTTCGAGAGCTTTTCAAACACTGTAATTTTCCATTCTGGTACTAATTCTTTCAGAAGTGTTCCCAATGTAGCGCTCATGATTCCGGCACCAATTAAGAAAACGTCTGATGTAGTTTCTCTTTTTCTCATTTTTACCTTCCTTATCTATATCCTAAATTCACAGAAAGGATGTGAGCGCTACTTATGAACACACCTAGTCTGATTAATTACTAATCCTATTATAGTCTATTATAATGAATTATAGATTAAAATATCTAGTATTATCTGATAATTATAAATTATTTCAGGCAAAAAAAATGAAAACACCTACGCCTAAAGCCTTTTATTACGCAAAAATCCAGCTTAATTTTGCATCTTTCAATATAGTTAATTCGCATACTTATACAGGAAAGAAATCGTTAATGTTTGAACATATCATTATTTCAAGATACTGGTTAATTTATATGATTTTTTATCTTTTTCAAAAAATTTGTTTAAAGCTAAGTAAAACCCCCTAATCTTCTTTTTTCCCTCCACCACGAAACGATAGCCGATGAAAGGTATTGATATACGTAAACAGTTCTTCCCCAGTTACTATTCTTGAGTCACCATTGAGTGGAGCATACATGGCGTGGTATGTTTCCGGCACCCAGATGTAATGATGGACATACTCTGTGAGGAAAAAGCCGCATGATTGCCAAAAGTGGATCCTTCTTCTATTAGCTGGTGTAGCCTCTGATTCTGCTTCAATAATTAATTTCTCATACCCCTCAGCAGCTGTTTTCGCACGTAGGTAATCGACAAAGTGTTTACCAAACCCATTACCTCTTTCTTTTTTAGATACAGTTAGATAATCGATGATCATCACCTTATCAGATAATAACTTCCCTGTAAGTGCCATAGAAACCGCTCTTGACTCGTTGTACCCTACATGAAGCTCGGCAATTCCTTGTGCAAACATATTTCTAATAATATGAACCGGTTTGGCTCCCTTTTCTCCGAATGCCTCCGAATAAAGAGGCCTTGCGTCCTGCCAAAGTTCATCGTCCCACGTACCAACAGTTTTAATTCTCATATGGATGATTCCCACCTAACTTAATTTTCCATTGTAAATACCCATACATAATTTACTACAGGATGAAAAAAAATATATTATTACTTCTTTCGGGAGTTGTTAGGATATGGCATTTAAGAATGGGCTCGATTAATCAGAAAAAGCTTATAACGAGTTCACTGAGATTAGTTCTTTATTTGCAAAAATAGTATCGGAAGAATTTGTCTCTACTTGGCAATGGTGGTTAGGTATCGCCCTATTTATTATTCCATGGATTGCTTGGTTTGCTTTCAGGAAGAAAGATAGTAGTGGCCGCTTGCTTTTAGGTGGTTTGTTGACGATCATATTGTCACTAACAATTGACCTTGCTGCTTTATCTTTAGGCCTCTGGTCGTATCCAATGGTCATCCTCCCTTTAGCACCTTTTTTATTCTTGCCCTACCACTTTTCTTTAGCACCTGTTGGGGTTATGTTTGCACTACAAATCAAACCAAAAATGAATCCACTATTAAAGGGAGCTCTTTTCTCAGCCCTTGCTGCTTTTGGAGGAATGAATTTCTTTAATGCTATTGATTTTTATAACCCTAAAAATTGGTCCACTTTGTATGATTTTATTATTTTTTTAACACTTTACTATACTGCTTATTGGCTTACAAAGATGGAAAGCTATAATACATTAGATAATGAATAAAAATTTCACCATATCGTAAAAAGACTAAAAAAGAGGTTTTGATCATGAACTTTATACTATCCATTCAGTTGCTATTCGGCTTATTCTTGTTTGGAGAATATCCTTCTGAAACTAATGAGGTGGCATTAGCACAACAACAAGCTCCTCCTTATGCTAAATGGGGTCAGGTAGCCATGAAGAAGACAAAAGAAAAATATCCTCAAGCTAATATTATTGATTATCTTCACATCGGCAGAGAAAAGGGACCTAAATACTCAACAGAAAAATTCAAACTTTGGTTAAAAACAGACAATAAAGAATTCGGTGTGTTTGTTGATATTACCTTTGATAATAAAACCGAACAAATTAAAGATATAAAATATAGGGAAACAACTAGATAACAGTGACTATGCCCAACGATTTATTGTTGGGCTCTTTAGTATTTTATAATCCGAAGTGTCTATCATAAAAAAATATATTAGACGAAATAAGAAAGTATATATAGTTTTCCTTGAGAAAAAATAAGTCTAACTTTAATAAGGAGTATATAAAATGCAGAAAATTATTGAGAATTTAGATTTTGGAGCAAAGGGCTTATGGTTTCCTGTAATTATAAGCATTTCATTGGAGATATTCTCAGTTATACCTTTATACCCACCTCACTTTCCATTCTTTACTTAAATTACCTAACAAAGAAAAATAAATGGAAATTGACGATTGGTTTTACTTTTCTATCACTCTTAATAGAATTTGGGATGATCCATTCTGGATATATGAAATACAAAGGATGGCATTGGTCTATTTCCATTTTCGTTTTCCTTCTAACTTTCGGTTTTTTATTACCCAAGCATATATCGATTATTAGGAATGATGGCAAGTAATGTCATTACTAGTAAAAAAAGGGGACATCTATCTTGTTACTATTTCTCTTACATGATGATCAACCAATCCCCTTTTTCTTTTTAATAAATAGATGAATAGTTAGTATTCTAAAATCCTTCATATCTTACACTAATGCTTCTATAAAAAAAGGCATTAATCCTCTTGGACCAATACCCCTTCAATTTGAATTTAACGTTTCATCCTGTCCGTAACTTTTTCCTATTTTATTGAGATTGCAGATTATCTCTATCAACAGCTTTTGGGGGTAGTTCCATCCATCCCTTTTCAATCATGATTCTTGCAGCACTTTCTACAAATGTTGAAATTTTCATTAAAGATTTTGTATAAAGAAGCCCTACGTCATGTCTGCCATTAACGGCTACCGAATTTCCAAATGCTCTCATTTTCATTGAAAACATATCCATCTTGTGAAATAACATTAGCTTATCTGAAAAAGGAGAGAATGTAGATGTTGTCACTAAATGATCTAGGAAAGAAGGTGAAGGTAAATTTTCATGATGTAACATTTTCATATAGCTCTCAATATTGTTTGTCGTCATGTCTCTACCTTTTTGAAACAATTCACGAATTTTTTCGTCTTTTACTACTTGTGCAAATGCTGCAATCAATGCCTTACTGGTTACATTATTTTCAATATTATCGTAAAAATGGGTGATTTCTAATGCGTGTAAAGGTCGTACATGTCCTAAGTAGCCGTTTAAAAAATCCTTATGCGCAAATTCAACTTTTTCAGGTACGGGATTAAGGGTGGCTTAAAAATAAATCCTTTATTCATTAGTACTTCTTTGATTTGGTTCATAAAATCGATTGTTGCTTTCAACGAGTAAGTAAAAAACTCATTAACATCGTCTCTATAAACAAGTGGGATGGCAACATTATATATACTCATCCCTGCTTTTGCAGCATATTTCAAATAATGAACATAAAATTCATCTTCAAATAATCTTGGAGCCCCTAAATTTACGTCTTCTTTGCTAAACCCAATAGGTATTGGAAATTCTTCCTTATCTAAAATCTCTTTACTTGTTTTCATAAATTCTTCACACAGGTTTAGTGCATTTTCTAATAAGACTTTAATATCTTTGTCTTCAACATGTTGGAGGGAATAGCTTAATATGCATTTTGACATACTGTTACCAGAATATGTTGCCCAAAGTTTCCCCATTTCTGCAGAGGTTAATTTTTCCTTCAAACTTGTTTTAGTTGACCCCAATTTAATCGGCTTAATCGTCTTCAAGGTAAGAGCTCCTTCACACACATTTTTTTTAGTTTTTTCTACCATTTGAATTTTATTCCTAACTAAGTGGTAATAAAAAAGAGCCTGTCTAGTTATGACGGCTCAGAATAATTTTTCACTTGTTATACGTTTAGAAACCAATGGTCTACCGTTCTTCCAAAACACTTCTACATCCAAACTAAGAAACTGAGACAATTTAGAACTTGAAATCATTTCATTCGTATCTCCTGCTGAAAAAACAGTCCCTTCTTTTAATAGCAATGTTTTATTAAATGCAGGCAAAATTTCTTCAATATGGTGAGTGACATAAACCATCGTTGGTGCATTTTCTTTTTTAGCAATTTCCTCAATTGTTTCTAAAAATTCTTCTCGTGCAATGAAGTCTAATCCATTCGTAGGTTCATCTAGGATTAGTAGAGACGGATTTGACATTAAAGAACGTGCGATAAGAACTCTTTGCTTTTCACCTTGTGAGAGATTCTCATAGTTACGATTCGCATAATGGATACAGCCAAGCTCCTTTAATAAAGTGATGGCTTTTTCTCTAATTTCATCTGAAGGTGTTTCGTAAAGACCAATGGACGCATAAGCACCACTTAATACGACTTCAAAGGCATTATCCCCAGGATGGAATTTTTGTTGTAAAGAAGAAGATACAAAGCCAATATGCTTTCGGAGTTCACCTCCAATAGGATCTCTCCCAAACTCTCTTCCTAGCACGCTGACTTTCCCTTTTGTTGGATAATAATAACCATTTACTATATTAAGCAATGCGGTTTTTCCAGCTCCATTTAACCCAAATAAAACCCAGTTCTCCCCTTCATGAATGTTCCAATTTATATGCTGTAATATCCACTTTTCCCCTCTAATAAACGAAACATCTTTCATATGTAATACCATCTTGTTTCTCCCTTCACTCCTTCAATTACCGTTATATTATCACATTATTGCAAATATTAATTAGTAAAAGGAGGTTCTCAACCTTAGATTGAGAACCTCCTTGTTTTATTTTTCTACTCTCTATCTCTTCCTTTTTCAAAGAAGGACGGTTCAACTTGTTTGTTCTTCTTAGTAACTTTATCCTTCACAGAGCCTTTACCCTTCTTCGCAACCTCGGATCCAACCGAAGCAAAAATGCTGTTAGCTAAGAGACGGAAGCTATGCTGTGTATGTGATCTAAAAGCTAAATCATTTGCAAATAAGGTGATGTTCGTGTCTTCAAGATTTTGTGTAAAGGCAAGTGTTTGCCCCCTTGCCTCTTCATGTCCTGGCCACCAGCCAGCAACGTAGAAATCATCACTGCTACTTACAGTTGCAAGTACCTCTGCCTCTTTAGGAACGGAAGTAATCCACGCTCCATTGGTTGTATATAGTAGCTCATCGGACTGATAACCAGAAGTTAATAGATGATCATTTACTTTTGCTTTTAACAGTCCTTCGTGACCTGCGCTTGTGTAATCCCACTCATAGCCTGATAGCAAACCGCTATTTTTCACCGCATTGAGCGCATTAATACCCATACCAACATACGCTTTCCCTGCAAGGCTATTAGCATTAAAGGCACCACTATCACTTACAATTACATCTGCTTCCGCTTGACTAACTAGTTCAAATCCTAATTCCTTCAATGAGAAGATTAATTGGGATGACCCTGTAACAGCCACTTTAGAAAGTGTTAATTTTTCTGTTTTTACATTTTGAGTCGTACCAACTGGTGAAGCTTCGTAGTAATAGTCAGCATATCCAGCTAAATCTTTTGTGCTCACAATATAATCGCCTTTATTCACCTTGCCCTTTGTTTCCATTGCTTTTTCTACGACTTTACCGTCTCTTAATAGCTCATTTATTAGTTTCACAGTATCATTATTCGTGTTTGATAATACTTGCTTTGGTGTTTTACCAACCACTTCACCTGTTGGTAATGTAAGATTTCCTACTTCTGTCGTTTTGTTTTCAAAAGCATTGGACACTCGAACTTCATTAATATCAAACCCTCTTAAAGCCGGGAAGTTTACAACGATTGGATCGTACATCGCTCCCCAGTCCGATACATCATCACCTTTATAAAGCATCGCATTGGCCAATCCACGTTTTGCTTGGTCCATTGGAACGACAAACGTTCCTTTTGGATAAGTGACACCATTTACTTCTGTATTTGTTGTCGTTTGTTCGACCTTTACACCGTTACGAAGTAAATACTCTACCATTTTCGTTGCTTCCAAAGTATTTTTTTGCCCTGCAATATCAACTGGGATTACATAATATTCTGGGAAAAAGTTAACATTATCTCCTCTTACACGACCTATAGATTCTCCGTTAGCATTGACAAAGTATTCATCCACAGCACGATTGTCTTCCCCATTTACACCACGCTTAAAAATTTCAAGCTGGTTTTTGTACAATTCATCTTTGTTTTCAGTAACATAAAGCGTTGCTCCAAGACCTGTCCCATACATCGCATCATATCCATTTTGACTTAATGCTGGGGTTTCAATAGTGTGGCCAAGTGAACCGTGTAGCATCGCATACATCGCAGTATAGGCTGGAGTCATATCGTCCCAACCATCACCGTAGTCTAGAGCTGGAATTTCATAAGAGTTATATGCAGAATTACTAATCCCTGCTTTCCCCATCGCGTGGGCTTGCTCAATCATATTGCCGTAAAGTAAATCATACTCAAAGTTCGGGTTATGTGGAGGAGTAGTTGGTTCAATTAAGAAGCCACTTACATATCCATGCATATCAAGGAATGAAAGTGGAGTCCACTTCGCAATCTCTTGTGTTACTTCCTGTGTTTCGATTTGAGTTTGATAGTGATTATCACGGTTCAAGTCAAGTCCATTAGCGTTAGCTCTTGTGTTAAGAACTCTGCCATCAGGGTTATTTGTAAACATATAAAGGAAGATAACATCATCAAGAACCTCATCCACATTCAAAGTCACAGGTTGTTCCAGATCGTCAACAACCGTATTAAAAGTGACTTCCTCTTCAAGGGCAAATTTCTTAAATAACTCAACCTGTGCATCCACACCCTCCACTTCATCAGGGTGAATATTGTTTATCCACACAGGAACTTGATAGTCTCCCATTGTTCCATTTTCAAGCTTTTCTAATAATGAATCAGGATTTTCTAAGGCCGTAGGTAAAGTTTCGTTTAAATACTTATCAACTGCGGCTTGATCTCTTGCTAAAATAACAAAATGAAGGTCACGCCCTTGTACGGTTTTACCTAAACTTTGGTATTCAAGATAACGGTCATTTGCCGCATTTGCTTCCTCAAATACTTGGTCAATAGTTGGCTTTAATTCTTCATAGAAATGAAATTGATCATATACATTTAGTTTGACCGTTTTAGCGGCCTTTGTTTGGCTAGCAGGATTAATTAACGCTAACTCATAGTCTCCAATAAATTGTTGATATTGTGTACGAATCGTACGATTTGAGAGATTGTCTCTATTATAAAGAAGGCCAAACTCTAATGTTGCCTTGATGGTTGTTGTGCCATCAACAAAATGTGGCTCTTCGATCACCTTAATAAAAGGATCACCATTATAATTAGTTCCACCTGTCCACTTTTTCCAATCGGAAAGGCTCTTTCCTCCATATTGAAACTCTAGTTGACTTAAATCAACATTATCTCCAAAATCCGCTTGAACTTCTACTGTTCTAACTTCTGTGAGTGAGAATAAAGACCTAGTAGTCTCTAACTCTATCACATCGTAGGCTTCGACTGTTTCAGTAGCCAGAACAGGAAAAGCAGCCTGTGTGAATAGGGCTAAAACTAGTAAGAATCCTAGTAAAGCCGTAAATCGCTTCTTCATAAAATCATCCCTTCTATGTATATAATAGACTACCAAGTTAACGTAACAGAATATTCGGATAACAAACAGGGAATTTAGTTCGATATACGAAGGGAATTGTTCGACAAATTCCGCTATTCACCATGGATATATTATTAAACTACTAGTCCATAAGTCTCTCCTGCCCATAAAAAAACTCTTCCCATTTTAGGAAGAGGGTTCATATCAATCTATCTCTCTACAATATACACTCGTTCAGGACGACCCACTGTTCCGTAGGCTAAATCAGCTTCAATTCTTTCTACTGATACTAGATGCTCTAAATAACGGCGGGCTGTGGTTCTACTAACTCCAATTTCTTTTGCCACGCTATCTGCTGTTAGTCCCACTCCTACTTTTCCTAATACTTCAAGTACTTTTTCAAGGGTTAATGGGTCGATTCCCTTTGGCAAATACGAGCGATCATTGTTACTTGTTACTTCTACTTCTTTCCGTAATAGACTGTCAACCTCCTGCTGTGTAATAAGCGTATTTTCTTTTCCTAACAAAAGTAATTTATTGTGGAAATCTTGATATCGTTGCAATGCCTGTTTAAAACGATCAAAGACGACAGGTTTAATCATATAATCGAACACACCAATACTAATTGCCTCTTGCACTTTATCTAACTCTTTTGTCGCGGTAATCATGATCACATCTGTGTGCTTTTCAAGCTGTTTCGTTTCTTTCAGCAAGTCCAATCCATTCATATCTGGAAAATAAACATCTAACAGGAGTAAATCTGGCTTCAAAATATCAATCAATGTTCTCGCTTCTATATAACTTGCAGCAATCCCTACGACCTGAAACCCTTGTATTTGTTCTATATACCGCTGCTGTATCTCAGCAATTCTACGATCATCTTCGACAATTAACACTTCGATCTCACGGTTCCTCATTTCTCACTCCCCCTGTTTTTCGGTATCGCAACGGTAAAAATCGTACCCTCTCCTATTTGAGATGAATAAGTAATGGTTCCACCAAGTGCTTCCATTTCCCTATGAATGAGACTAAGACCGATACCCGCATTACTCTTTTTGTTCTTGGTTGAATACCCTTCACGAAATATCAAATCACTTTTGCTACTTTCAATACCATTTCCGTTGTCTTCGACTTCAATAATTAGATCTTTCCCAAGATCGGTTAGAAACAGAGTTACATTTTTTTCTCCTTTTTCATTATCCCTTACTGCTTCAAAAGCATTGTTGATTAAGTTCCCAATAATCGTAACTAGCGAATCTCGATTCATCTCAACAGGAATATCTTTAAAGCTACTTTCTCTATCAACAAGGAAATTCACTTTCCATTCACTCGCCAAGCTTGTTTTCCCAAGGATAAATCCAGCAAGTATAGGGTCAGGAATTTCTTTCATCAGAAATTGAACGAACCCTTGAGCAACATCTACTTCATGTGAAATAAAATCAATTGCTTCCTTATATGACCCTAACTGTATTAGTCCTAACAAAGTATAAAGACGGTTCGAGTACTCATGTGTTTGTGCTCGTAATCCCTCTGCATAAGCCTTTACATGGGATAATTCCTGTAGTAAATGTGCTAGTTCAGACTTGTTCCGCAAACTAGCAACCGCTCCAATAACGTTCCCTTTTTTATTATGAATAGGAATTCGATTTGCCAAATAGACCGAATCAAATATCATCATTTCCTGATCATATTCCGCCTTCCCTGTCTGAACCACACTTAGAAGCTTTGTGTTCTCTAACACCTCTTCAATTCTCTTCCCCCGAAGTAAGACCTCATTGGGTACTCGTAAAATTTTATGAGCGGTTTCATTTACAACTGTGATCCTTCCATCTGTACCTATTGCTATAATTCCTTCATGAATTGATTCTAAAATGGCATGTTTCTCCTGATACATCCAGGCGATTTCCTTTGGTTCTAATCCAAACATAGCTTTTTTAATATTTAAAGAGATTAAAAGAGCCGCTAATAGTCCGCCTATTAATATTAGAAAGGTAACCACAAATATTTTTTTCTGTATTTTTGCCACCTTCAACTCTATATCCGTCTGGAGATACCCAACTGATACCACACCAATGACTTCTTCATTATGAAAAATAGGAGTTTTTCCTCTGAGTGAAGGTCCTAATGTCCCCGTTGACTCTGAGATAATAGATTCCCCTTTAAAAACACGGCTATTATCTCCTCCAACCATCTTCTGCCCTAAACGAATAGGGTTCGGATGGGAATATCTAATTTCATCTAAGTTCCCAATTACAATAAATTCTGCCCCCACTTGCTTTCGGATTTTTTCTGCAATGGGCTGTATAATAGTAGCCGGATCTTTCGTCTCAAAGGCTTCTTGTATTTCCGGTATATTTGCAACAGTTTGGGCCACTGATAACGCTTTAGAACCCATTTCATTTTTCAGATTTGATTCCATGATTTGTTTAAAGCTGTACCCAAATATGCCTCCTATCACAACTATGACAATAATAATTCCGAGCATTAACTTTGTATGTAAACGCATCCAAACACCTCTATTCTCATTATAGTAAAAAAACTCCTTATGAAAAGGAGTTTTCGAACTATTTCAAATAAATTATCCTTCGACGTTTATAATGACTTCTTTCCCTCTTCTTTTCATTAGGAAAGGAATGATTAGCCAAAGGAGTGTAATGAGTAGAAAAGCTAAGGAAATCGGCCTTGTTAAAAACACACTGAAATCTCCATTAGAAATCGTTAGTGCTCTTCGTAGGTTATTTTCAACCATCGGTCCTAATACCAACCCTAGTACTATGGGTGCGATCGGATAATCATTCTTGCTTAAAAAGTATCCAAGAATACCACAACCTAATAACAGCAATAAATCATATGTGGAAACTTGAACCGCATACACACCAAAAATGGAGATAGCGATAATAATAGGAATTAAGAATTGCTTAGGTGTTTGAATTATTTTCGCAAACACTTTTACCAATGGAAGATTTAAAACTAAAAGCATGATATTCCCGATAAACATACTAGCAATCAGTCCCCAGGCTACCTGTGGGTGGTCTTCAAACAATAACGGCCCTGGTTGGACGTTATACATCATCAGTGCACCCATTAATATCGCTGTGGTGCCTGAACCTGGAATACCAAGCGTTAATAACGGAATCATTGCACCACCCGATGCTGCATTATTTGCAGACTCCGGCGCTGCAACCCCTGCAATGGATCCCGTACCGAATTTGGAAGGGTTCTTAGAAATCTTTTTTTCAAGAATATAAGAAAAGAAGGAAGCGAGTGTTGCACCTGCACCTGGTAATATTCCTACAAAAAAACCTAATATCGAACCTCTAGCAATCGGTCCAGCAGATTCCTTGAATTCATCCTTGGAAGGAAGTAAATTATTAATTTTTGCAATTTTTACCTCATCTTCTTCTTTTTCTAAGATGGTCTTGAAAACTTCACCTAGAGCAAATAATCCAACTGCTATCGTTAAAAATTCAATTCCCTGATAGAGCCAAGGGACATCAAACGTAAATCTAGCAATACCTGAGACACTATCAATACCAATCGTCCCAAGCAGTAACCCGCAAATGGTCATAATCAATGCCTTCGTAACAGATTTTCCTGCTAAACCACTAACAGCCCCTAGACCTAATAACATGAGAGAAAAATATTCTGCAGGACCGAACTTGAGAGCAACTGCTGACAATGGTTTGGCCAACATAATGAGTGCAACAAGAGTCACGATACCAGCAACAAAAGAACCTATCGCTGCAATAGATAACGCACTTCCCGCCCTCCCCTTTTTCGCCATTTGATACCCATCCAAGGTTGTCACAACCGATGATGATTCCCCTGGTGTATTTAATAGAATGGAAGTGGTCGAACCACCATACATTGCTCCATAATATACCCCAGCAAGCAGAATGATTGCACTTGTAGCTGCTTGCTCCGGAGGAAGTCCAGCCGTAATGGATGCAGTGACTGGAATCAGCAGTGCTACCCCACTCATCGGACCAATGCCAGGCAGCACCCCAACAGCTGTACCTATTAACACTCCAACAAAAGCAAACGCGATATTATACCAGATTAGCGCTGTTCCGAAACCTTGAAATAAATAATCAAGTGTGTCCATACTTCCCTTCTCCTCTCTACAACCCTTTTAAGTTAAAACCAAATTGGCCAGCCAGGAAGAGTTCCCTTTAACACTTGTACATATGAAAAATACACAACTCCTGAAAAACAAGCAGATATGATGAGAGACTTCACCCATTTTGTACGTTCCATTGTCTGAAAACAAACAAATAAAAAGATAAAAGTGGTAATGATGTACCCAATGGTTTCTAATGTCAAAATATAAAAAAGAGTAGCAACAAAGATGATAAGAAATGGCTTGTATTGCAGTTTCTCCTTTTCACCGTGATGACCCATCTTCACAAAAGTTTCGTAAAATAAACGAATACTTAAAAGGACAAGTAAGGCCCCGAGAATGGAAGGGAAAATATCTGGCCCTACAGAACTTCCATACGAAGTGCTAGCGAGATTTCGGCTACCGATAATAAACAAAACTCCAATTGCGAGAAACAGCACAGATGCAATACGATCGAACTTAATATCCATTTGTACTCCCCTTTCAAAAAAATTAGGGGGAGAAGGACAACTCCTCCCCTAAATCCATTTACTTCTCCATGCCTAAAGCCGTTAACAATTGTTGAACCTGTGTTTCCTGTTCTTCTAAGAACTTTGTAAAATCTGAGGTGTTTTTATATTCCATTTCCCAGCCTTGTGTTTCTACTTCCTTCTCCCACTCTGGAGAATTCACAAGTTTTTCTAAAGTTGACTCCCAATACGCTTTTGCTTCCTCTGACATCTTTTCAGGACCAAATACGCCACGCCAAATAGTAAACTCAGCTTCGACTCCTTGTTCAATCGCTGTCGGCACATCCTTGAAATCACCGCCAATACGCTCGGTTGAAGTAACAGCTAACACTCGAACATCACCTGATCTTAAAAATTCCTTCACACTAGAAGCGTCCGTCCCAATTACATCTGCATTTCCACCAAGCAATGCCGTGATCGCTTCTCCCCCGCCATCATAGGACACGTACTTCACTTTTGTCGGATCCACACCATATTTATAAGCGGGAAGAATAGAAATTAAGTGATCCATGGAGCCTGGTGCAGAACCGCCTGCAAATGTTAGTTTACTAGGATCCTTTTTTACCTCTTCCAATACGGATGTTAAGTCTGTAAACTTTGAATCTGCTTTTACAACAATCGCTCCATAATCCTTCGTTAATTGTGCGAGAGGTGTTGTATTTTTGTAACCGAATGGACTATTTCCTTCTTTTTTCAAATTATTAATAATAATCGGTGGAGAATTAACAAATAGCATGTCATTATTTTCAACTTGTTGGGTAGCGTATTCAGCCATAAAAACAGCACCGCCTCCACCCGGCTTATTTTCTACCGTTAACGGTTGTTCCACAATCTTTGTCGCTGCTAACACCTTCGTTAACGAGCGGGCCGTTAAGTCCCATCCACCACCTGCTCCTGATGGTGCTACTACTGAAATAGCTTTTGTAGGGTACCCTGAGCTCTTTTCCTTATTGTCAGATCCTGCTGTTTGTTCACCACTACTGCATGCACCAAGGCTTAGCGCTAATACTCCTGCACAAAAACAAGCTGATATTTTTTTAAAAGAAAACATTTTGAATCCCCCTTTGTAAGCGTTTTCTTAATTTTACAAAACTTTTGAACATTTTTTGAATTATACATTTAAACAACATTAAAAACTTATTAATCATTTTGTTCATTTTGTTCACGAGGAAAAACAACACAAAAAAACCAGTTTCGTCATGGAAACTGGTTAGGTTTATTACACTTCTACCGTAAGAATTTCTTCTATTTCTTCTTGAATTTCTTTACTTACGGATAACAAACGTTTTTTTCTTAATTCTAGATCCGTTTCTTTATCAATAAATTGATTGGTATGTTGGTCAAAGCAAGGGAAGCAGATTGAATAGAAGGTTTTTTTCTCCTTCTTTAGAAACTCAAACTCCCAAGTTTCTAACTCTAAATAACTAACTCTGTTATTTGTTTCTTTTTTACATATCTCGCATTGTGTTGTCATTATTTTATCCTTCCTTACCTCTTGCTATTATTTTTTCGCTAAATGACGTTCTTTAATTCGCTTTAATCGCCCATGATATTTCATAATATTTGCTTGGGATTGTTTCGCTTCTTCCGTAGTAGGCTGAAGGTTTTCAATATCCCAATAAGTTACAACCACATCTAAGACTTGATCAAAATATTGTAATGGACCATAATTCGCTTCTAGCGCGATTGTTTTCATTCTCTCATTAAAATCTGGCATAACGGCACCTGGCATAGAGAAATTGATAATCACATCTTCGAAAAATACAAGGAAATTAGGATCTAGTTCCAGATGTGCTTTCACCGTATCACGATAGAACGCATAATGAAGAGCTTCGTCTTTCGCTAATCTTCTTAGCAAGGTGGCCAAATCTTTATCGTGAGGACTAGCAATTTTTGCGACATTATTATAAAACACTAGAGTAGCTAACTCTTGCAGAGAAGTATAAGCCATCGTTGCTAATGGGTTAGTGAAGTCAGGGAACCAACCACTTTCAACCATTCGTTTTCTTAGTTCATGTAATCGTTTCGGATCCACGTTACGAGTCACCAATAAATAGGTTTCAAGTAAACTAGAGTGTTGATCTTCTTCTGCCGTCCATGTGCGAACGAAATCATTAATTACTTCCATAGAGTTTTTAAATGTATAATCCAAATGAGATGTATACCAAGGCAAATTCACTTCAGTAAGCAACGCTGTCTCAATCGCCACAATAACTGCTTCCGGTAGAGTCACTTGGCTTTTATCCCAAGGCACTCTCTTAAAGGACATTGCCTTGTCCCACGGAATAAACTCATGGTAACTCCAGTCAATATTAGCCGACCGTTCCTTATGTAACTGATATAATTCTTTAATTTTTGGTTCTAAGCGTGTATCCAAATCTGAATTTAACATCGATTAACCCCTTACATTATTTACTTTGTAGCTTTAATAAGTGATTTTAACAGAATTTTTCGATAAGATAAAGAGATATGAAAAATAAAAAACTGTAGACACAAAGGGATGTCTACAGTTTTTGGAAAATTAGAAAGGAACCTTTTTATAGTATCTTCTTGTCGTGAGAGGATGGTTTCTGGCTTCTTCCAAATGACAGCTTATTCTTTCTAGTAAAGTTGCCAACACGATTGGCGATAAAAACGGTCTAAATGGCTCTGATATTCCTTCGAGTGGAAATTCTTTTGTATCAAACACGGTTAATTCCTTTGAAAAGTGGTTCGCAAAGCGTTCCACTCTTTCCGTCAGAGAACGCACTCTTCCTTCTCCTTTTAACAATAGGATACTTGTATCTTTCTCCACCAACTCAAGTGTTCCATGGAAGAAATCAGAAGCGTGAACGGGCCGAGTCTTAATCCACTGCATTTCTTCTAAAATACACATGGCATAATAATAGGTTTGACCCCAATCAATCCCTGCTCCGGAAAGGATATGATAAGGAGTATCTCTGTGCTTTTTTGCAAAATCTTTTGCCCGATTTTCTGTTGCTTCCTTCACCTTCAACAGAGCTGCTGGTAACATTTTCAGTTCTTCCATCCATTGATGATATTCAGGGAACTCCTGTCTTTTATACATTAACCTAAAGGCAATGAGGAAAGATTGAAGATAGAATGATTCACAAGATGTGTCATCCTCTGCAAAGTTAACAAACGAATAATCTGTCACTTCAGTAAGTGCTGTATTCGCATGACCTACTAATCCAATAGTCGTGGCACCCTTCTCTTTACAAAACTTCGCAGCTTCTACCGTTTCTTTTGTCGTTCCTGACAAGGATGGCAGAATAACTAGAGATTGCTCACCTAAATGCTGATGATCCGTAACCATTAATTCAGAGGATATTTCTGTAAAAGCCGGTAAGGTTGAGCGATTCTTTAAGATGTGTTCTGCCGCATACATTAAGATAGCAGCTCCACCTGTACCAACAAAAAATACATTTTTTATTCCTTTTGTGACTACCTCATCTATCACTACGTCTAATTCATCTTTTAAACCGATCGCCCCATTTTGAATACGTAGAAACCTGTCTCTGTCAAAGTTAAACATGTTTTCCACCCCTTAGTACTCCATTTTGCGGTAATATCTTCTTAACTCTAGAGGATGGTTTCTTTCTCTTTCCAAATACACACTAATCTGACCAGTTAATGCCCAGTTTACATTGACAGCAAAAAACTTTCGAAACTTTTCACTAATTCCTTCTAACGGATAATCCTTTGTATCAATGATAAATAACTCTTTTGTTATTTTTTCAGCAAATCTTTCTACTCGATCTACCAACGGCCTTGTTTCATCTTCCCCCTTAAACAAAATGACACTTGTATCTTCCTCCACGAGCTCCAATGTACCGTGGAAAAACTCTGCAGCATGAATCGATTTTGATTTAATCCACTGCATTTCTTCCAAAATACACATAGCATAGGAGTAAGTATTGCCCCAAAGATTCCCTGCTCCGACTAACATATGGTATCCGGTTTCTTTGTGCTTAATGGCAAATTGCTCTGCACGAGGATCAAATGCTTCAACAGCTTGAACGATTCCTTGTGGAAGAAGTGCTAATTCTTTTGTAAATGTTCATAATCAGGAAACTCTCCATAATTATGAATAAAACGAGCAGTAAGTAGCTGGAGGTGAACAAAGAACGTATCAAAAGAATGCTTTTCCCTCCCTGTCGATATGCAATAATCCACAGCATTTGCTAGGGGGGTGTCCGGGATAGCAACTAAACCAATGGTGGTCGCACCTTTTTCTTTACAAAATTCTGCTGCCGCTATGGTTTCTTTCGTTGACCCTCCTTATTGTTTTAAGCATAAATTCTTTAAGGTGTTTAAAAATCTACCACCTCCGTATTCTTACTTATCTATGATTCTTAAATTCTTTTAATAAGAATTTAGAATTCAATACCAAACCCAAATGCCCCGTCTACTAAGCATGTTTGAGCGGCAAATTTTGCTCCTGCTTCAAGGCTTTGTTTGATTAACTGATCCTCATTCACCTTTATCTTTTTCCCTTTTAAGTACTCAAGGATAAAAGCCGTGAAAAAAGAATCTCCTGCGCCAAGAGTATCCACTGGTTTGACATAATGGGGCTTCTGTTCAAAAAAGTTTGTCCCGTTAAACACCATGGCTCCTCTAGAACCCATCGTCCCAATAGCCATCGAACTTCCTAAAGAACATACGAGTGTTAACAAGTCTTTTATTTCATTTGTTTGTAATTGACCACACGAGAGAAGGCTAATATCTACATGAGGGCAAACCTCATTTAAAACGCTTTCATTATAATCAGTCGAAAAATCGAAAGATACTCGAATACCAGTTTCCTTTAACTTGTGTAGTTCTCCCTCCATTCCGCTATAAATGCTGCTATGAGCCAATTCAAATGTTTGGATATAATTCAAATCTTCTTGTGTGAGAATGATAGGATGAGAATTTTGCACACCTCCATCATTCCCTCCGATAAATACTCTGTCCCCGTCGACAAGATCGACCGCAGCAAAGCCATTTTCCCCAGAATGCTGTCGGCAATGAGAAATATCGATTTCCAAATCATTAAGCGTGTGAATAATATGGTTTGCAGCTTTGTCATCTCCAAAAACACCTAGATAAGCTGCCTCTACTCCAAGTTGCTTAGCATAAACGCTAAAGTTAAGTGCATTTCCTCCTGGATACATGATTCTCTTATACATATACTTATCCACTACATTATCTCCAACCCCAATGACTCTCATTACTTTCCCTCCCCTTGTCTTTTAATGGTATATACCATTTTTATTAACCTGAAATGAATCTCATTTCAGATGTAACTCGGAATAAAATCTAACAATGTCACTTCTAGTTAGTGATGTTGAAAATTCAATTGATTGGCCTTTGTCATCGTAGGCAACAGCTTCACGTAACACACATGGACTCTCGGACCGAATTCTAAGTAATTTACTATCACTTTCTTCTGCTAGTTTCACCTTCATATATTCTTTGGCCTTTACTAGCGTAATACCATATTCACTTTCTAACATTTGATAAAGCGAATGATTGTTTGTAATTCGGAGATCAATGCCTGGACAGAATTTATAGGGAATAAAGGATTCTTCAATAGAAATGGGGATTCCATTCACATTCCGCAAACGCTTAATGATCACAATTTCTTCACCTACTGAGATATGTAGCTTATTAGCTATACCTGGTTTTACAGGACTTCTTTTAATAGAAAGTACTTGGGTACTTGGTGTTAGCCCCCTGCCTAACATCGTCCTTGTAAAGCTATTAAAAGTAATAAAATCCATTTCAATTTTATAATTAGAAATAAAGGTTCCTGCACCAACTCTCCGTTCCACTACTCCTTCTCTTTCTAAAATGGAAAGCGTATGTCTAGCTGTCATCCGACTGATCCCATATTGTTCAGCCAACTCCCTCTCGGATGGGAGCTTATCTCCATGCTTTAGTTTCCCGCTTTCAATATCATCAATAATTTTATCTTTTAATTGTTGATAAAAAGGTGTTTCTTCTTCCCCTTTATACATTCCCTCACCTGCTTCAAATGGTTAAAATACTTTGAAAAATATATTTACATTATATAGGAAAATTCAATGCTCTGTCCTTAGCTTTTCAAAAGTCAATTTGGTATATACCATTTAAAGTAAGTAGGAAATACAAGCTCTGTTGAAGAAGTAATGCATATTAATTGGTAGGATTTGATTGTAGGATTTATTTGAAAGCGATTACACTTTTATTAAATTTAGAATAGTTCAAATATTCAGTGTTGTCAACAAAACCATAGAATCTTTTTTGATTTTTCCATCAACAATTTCCAACATTATTTTTAAAACGAACTCAAAACTCTTTTTTTTTTGCATAACAGAAAAGGCGTGATCAATAGAATCACGACCTAAAAAATGATTGCCTAACAACCACATTATTATTTTCCATCTCCTAATTTAATTTCCTCTTCATCCCATTAATTTTATTAGATTAGTTTAAAATTTGCTGGTTGAATTCCAATCCTTTAAACTCCATTGGCAAACCAACATAATTTTCGGCCAAACTTCTTGCAGCAGCCTTAGAAGATGTAACATAGTCAAGCTCAGCGATTTGAATTCCATATTCGTACGGTGTCTGTTCAACATTTCTATGAAGCATCGTTGTCATCCACCAGGAGAATCGCTGGGCTTTCCATACTCTTTGCAAACAAATAGAAGAGTAACGTTCCAAAGTTTCTTCGTTTCCTGCATGATAAAACTCACTGATTCCTTTTGCTAATACTTGAATATCAGCCACGGCTAGATTCAGCCCCTTCGCACCAGTTGGCGGTACGATATGTGCGGAATCACCAGCTAGAAATAATCTTCCATACTGCATCGTTTCACAAACAAAGCTTCTCATTGCCACAATATTTTTCTGAATAATCGGTCCATCAATCATTTTCCATCCATCTGAAGTATCCACCCTTGCATGTAGCTCGGACCAAATTCTGTCATCTGACCAATTCGCAATATCGTCTTTTGGATCAACTTGAAGGTAGTGGCGTTGAATCTTAGGGGTACGAGTACTTAATAGCGCAAAGCCTCGGTCGTGGTGAACGTAGATAAGTTCTGGATGTACTGGTGGAGTTTCGGTAAGAATTCCTAGCCAACCAAAGGGATAGATTTTTTGTTTTTCCACTCTTTCTACTTTTGGTATCGATTGGCGGCTTGGTCCATGAAACCCATCACAGCCTGAAATGAAATCGCATTCAATTTGTTCTACCTCAGTCCCATTTTCCTGTATGAAGCTAATAGTTGGAGAGTTCGTCTCAACATTGTGGAGTTGAACATCTTTTACGTTAAAGTAGATCTTTCCACCAGCCATTAGGCGAGCTTCAAGCAAGTCCTTAATCACCTCATGTTGAGGATAAAGCATAATTGTCTTTCCATCGGTCAATTCATTCATATCAATTCTATGTCTGCGGCCATTAAACTGAAGTTCAATTCCATGGTGAATATGTCCTTCTCTCATCATTCTACTTCCAATTCCTGTACTATTAAGCAAATCAACTGTACCTTGCTCGAGCACTCCTGCACGAATCGTCCCCTCAATTTCTTCCTTCGATCGATTTTCAAGAATAATCGAGTCAATTCCTTGAAGATGCAGGAGATGGGACAGCATTAATCCAGCTGGCCCCGCTCCAATGATACCTACTTTCGTTCGCATAAAATCACCTTCCTTTTGTTGTTAACGCTTACACAACTACTAATTAATAGACATTTATTTCTTTACCGCTTTACTATCTTCCATTGCTTCCAAGCCTACGACCTTTTTGGAATCAAAGGTTAGTAATACGTTCCAACTTCCAGACGATTGCCCATCTGCTAAGTATGCAACCTCATCATCCTTTTGAAGCATGCTAAACAACATAGCTAGATGGCGTCCGCCAGACTCAACCCTAGCCATCCTTGCATATTCAGGTAACATTTCGTAAGCAGATTGATAGTCTTTGCTCATTACGAACTCGATGAATTGCTTATCTAGAGAGTGCTCTGCAACGGTTGGCTTATTATGTCGGCCACGCACTAAATTATGAGATAAAGCGCCACTCGATACAAAAACGACCTTTTTTTCGGTTGCATGCAAGACTTTAGCAATCTCTTGACCCCATTTATATGTTTCTTCGATACTAGCAGCAAGAGTAACTGATAGATTAATGATAGGAATATCTTCTTTCGGTACAAGATACCTTAGTGGGACAACTGTTCCGTAATCCCAAATATAATAGGGATCATTTACTCCTTGTACTTGTAAACCAGCATTCACTCCAGCTTGCACAAGCTGGTTTGCCAAATCAGCATCTCCTGGATAATAATATGGAATATCCTTAATTAGATCGGGAGCTTCATAGGCTGTTAAAATCCCTTTATGCTCAGGTGTGCAATCTACATAATGGAAGAAAGTAGATGGCCAATGGCAGGATACTAACACAATGACATCGGGAGCAATTCTTTCAATATCTTTTGCCACCTCTTTTAATCCTTCTACCATATTTCTTTGAAAATCCGGTACTGCATCTTCATGGCAGATACTTGGAACATGTGGAACTAATGTACATAACTCAATAGTCATAGTGAACCTCCTCTTATAGTCTTTACGATTTTGACTTTGGAACTCCTGCTACTCCCCAATGAGTTTTCGGAATCTCTGTGACTATTACTCGAATACTCTCTTTTGGAGCGTCCAATGTTTCAGCAACCGCATTTGTAATATTCTGAATCACTTCCGCAATTTTCTCCTCTGGTCTGCCTTCCATCATTTGAACTTGAATGATTGGCATAAGATGCCTCCTTTCTCATATGTTATAACTAATCTGTCACCACGAAAGATACTTCACCTAATCCATCGAACCGACCAGTGACAACATCTCCTTTTTCTAGCAAAATAGCACTGGTTATCGCTCCAGATAAAATCACATCGCCCTTACGAACCTTTTCGCCTTTACGTGAAAGCATATTAGCTAGCATCGCAATCGCTTCCGCTGGGTGTCCAAGTACAGCCGCTCCTGCACCTAGTTCCATTATTTCACCATTAATAGAAAGTGTCACTCCTACTAAATCAAGATCAAATTTGTCCGGCTTATGAAAAGATGTTCCGAAAACGACTCTAGATGTGGAAGCATTATCAGCAATGACATCTGGTAAAGTAAATTGAAAATTAACATACCGACTGTCAATCAGTTCAAGAGCTGGAATAACATATTCTGTTTTTGACAACACATCTGCTGCTGTCACGTTTGGTCCTTCAATGTCTTCTCCAATTACAAAAGCAATCTCTGCTTCTACTTTTGGGTGAATCATGTCCTGTAGATGAACCTTTCCACCATTTTCAATCAACATATAATCAAACACATATCCATAGATGGGCTCATTTACATTCATTTGCTGCATTTTTGCTTTGCTAGTTAAACCCATTTTAGGTCCGACAATTCTTCTCCCTTCTTCTAGCTTAATATTGACGAGCTCCTGTTGGACGAGATATCCTTCTTCCACGGAAAGATCCGGTTTGATATTCTCTGTTACTTTTACGACCTCGCGTTTCTCTTCTTCACCAGCAATCAAATATTTAGCAATCTCTTTATATTCCACTGTCGCCATCACATTTCCTCCTTATAATCCCGCCGTTTGTAGTTTTTTGGCAAGTTCTGCCGCTACATCAAGAATCATATCCTCCTGACCGCCAACCACTTTCATTTTTCCAAGCTCAACGAGAATATCACGGGAATCAATTCCAAATTTTCTGGCTGCTGCCTGTGCGTGTAATAGAAAGCTAGAGTAGACGCCCGCATACCCCAGCACCAAACCGTCTTTTGTGATTTCTTGTGGTTTTTCTAAGATAGGAGCAACGATTTCCTCCGCTACATCCATCATTTTGTAAAGATCTACTCCTGTTTGAATTCCTAAGCGGTCAAGCACTGCTACGAGTACTTCAGTCTGAGTATTTCCTGCACCAGCACCAAGACAGCGAATACTTCCATCAATCCGTCTGGCACCTTCTTCAATCGCGGTAATACTGTTTGCCACTGCTAATGATAAGTTGTTATGGGCATGAAACCCAATATCAATCGAAAGACTTTGTCTAAGCGCACGGATTCGCTCCTTCACTTCATGTGGCAAAAGAGTTCCCGCAGAATCAACCACATACACACTATCCGCACCGTAACTTTCCATAAGCTTCGCTTGCTCTACTAACTTTTCCGTTGGAGCCATATGAGACATCATTAAGAAGCCTACCGTTTCAAGACCTAAGTCTTTTGCAAGAGCAATATGCTGTGGGGCCACGTCGGCCTCTGTTACATGAGTCGCCACCCTCACCATCTTGGCACCAAGCTGTGCCGCATGCTTTAATTCTTGCTTCGTTCCAATTCCGGGAATAAGAAGAACAGAGATTTTAGCCTGCTTTACTGTTGCAGCAGCTGCTTCAATTAATTCCATTTCATTTGTTCGAGAAAATCCATATTGCAATGAGGATCCACCTAAACCATCTCCGTGTGAAACTTCAATATAAGGAACATTTGCTTCGTCTAACCCCTTTGCCACTTGAGTGACCTGTTCCACTGTGAATTGATGCCTAATGGCATGACTACCATCCCTTAATGCAACCTCTGTCAGTATTACATCACGTTTTTCTTCCATTTTAGCTCCTCCTTTCTCTTATACAATGGCTTGTGAAATTTTACGTTTTGCCCATTCTTCCGCAACTTTCACAGCAGCTGCCGTCATAATATCAAGATTTCCAGAATACTTCGGCAAATAATCTCCTGCGCCTTCTACCTCAATAAATACAGTCACATGGTTTCCGTTGAAGATGGGTTCTTGTCTTAACTTATACCCAGGTACATATTCTTGCACTTGTTTTTCCATTTCTTTAATGGAATGAGTAATCCCAACTTCATCCACGTGATCCCCTTTTACTAAAACATGGATAGTGTCTCTCATCATGATCGGAGGCTCGGCTGGATTCAGGATAATGATTGCTTTTCCTACTCTGGCACCACCAATTTTTTCAATTCCACGAGCGGTCGTTTCTGTGAACTCATCAATATTTGCCCTTGTTCCCGGACCCGCACTTTTACTAGAAATGGTTGCAACAATTTCCGCATATTCCACTGGTTGGACAGCGTGTATCGCATGAACCATTGGAATCGTCGCCTGGCCCCCACACGTAATCAGATTAATATTATCTGCGTCTACATGCTCTTTTATATTTACAGGCGGGACAACAAGTGGCCCAACCGCTGCTGGTGTTAAATCAAGAACCTGTTTTCCTGCCTCTCGCAAAAGCTTTGCATGCCTTATATGTGCTTTCGCTGACGTTGCATCAAACACAATATCTGCGAGTTCCGGACGTTCTAAGAATCCTTTTAATCCACTATCAATCGTTTCATATCCAAGCTCTCTCGCTTTTTTTAACCCGTCAGAATTAGGATCAATTCCAATTACCGTCGTTAACTCTAGAACCTCTGACCGCCCAAGCTTCACCATGAGATCTGTACCAATATTCCCTGATCCAAGAATGGCCACCTTCACTTTGCCCATAACACCCATCCTTTCCTATTAAAAATGAACTTTTACTTCCCCAAGATGTGCAAATCTAGCAGAGAATGAATCTCCAGCTTTCGCATCTGCAGCTGCCGATAGTGCGCCAGATAAAATGATTTCTCCTGCTTTAAGAGGAATTCCAAATTCAGATAATTTATTTGCTAGCCAAGCAACACATGTAGCTGGGTTTCCAAGAGCAGCAGCTCCCACTCCGGTATTGACGATTTCATTGTTTCTTGAAAGCACCATGCCAAGCAATTCTAGATTGATTTCGTCCACCTTGGCTTTTCTGTCTCCAAGTACGTAAAAACCGGAAGAGGCATTATCTGCAATCGTATCAGGAAGCTTAATCTTCCAATCCTTCACTCTACTATCTACAATTTCAAGTGCGGGGACAATATAATCTGTTGCTTGTAGGACATCGAGCGTCGTAATATTTGGCCCTATTAAGTCCTTTTTTAGAACAAAGGCGAGTTCAGCTTCGACCTTTGGTTGCAAGACTTTCTCGATCGAAATCGTACCCCCATTTGTTACTTCCATACTGTCTAGCAAATGACCATAGTCTGGTTCATCCACCCCGAGAAGCTTTTGCATAGCAAGTGAGGTAAGTCCGATTTTCTTCCCAATAATTTTCTGTCCTTGTTCCACTTTCATTTGAATGTTTTCTAGTTGAATATGATAAGCTTCCGTTACTGATAGATTTGGATCTAAAATCGTAAGCGGCTTGGTTCCAACTCCCGTTTTTTCCGCATCAGATAAAAGGGCAGCATATTCTTTGATTTTATTGGTTACAATAGACATTTCCTTCCCCCACCTTTCCTATAGTTTGATCGTAATATTAGACAATTCAGAGTAGAAATCAAGGCTATGCATTCCTCCGGTTCTACCAATTCCACTATTTTTCATTCCACCAAATGGGGTTCTTAGATCTCTCAGGAACCATGTGTTTACCCAAATAATACCCGCTTCAATTTCGTGTGCCACTCGGTGTGCACGTCGCAGATCATTTGTCCAGATCGTTGCACTTAACCCGTAATGTGTATCATTTGCCTGCATGATCACTTCTTCTTCCATATCAAATGGCATAACCGTTACAACAGGTCCAAATATTTCTTCACGAACACAACGAGAAGTGCGATCAAGACCTGTGATAATTGTTGGTTCAAGGAAATAACCTTTTTCTATTCCTTCTGGTCGCTTTCCACCGGTGAGAATATTCGCGCCATCATTACGAGCAATCTCTATATAGCTATTTACTCTCTCGTAGTGCTCCTTGCTAACTAACGCACCTACATTGGTCGCTTCGGCAAGAGGATCACCCACTCTTAATTCTCTTACTTTTTCAGCGAATTTATTGATAAATTCATTGTAAATTGGTCTTTCAACATAAATGCGAGATCCGCAAAGGCACACTTCCCCTTGATTGATGAAGCTAGATTTAATCGTTGTTTCAATCACTTCATCGAGATCAGAATCAGCAAAAATGATATTTGGATTTTTACCGCCTAACTCATAAGACAGCTTTTTCAACGAGTCAGCTGCAGCTTTCATAATACTAGCCCCAGTACTTGGTTCTCCTATGAAGGAAATGGCATCAATATCTGGATGTTCAGAGATTGCTCCACCTGCAGAATTTGGACCAAACCCGTGTACTAGATTTACGACTCCATCTGGAACGCCTGCCTCTTTACAAATCTCCATAAGTACCGTTGCTGTCATCGGAGTCCATTCTGCTGGTTTAATAACCGCCGTGTTCCCCATACCAAGGCAAGGAGCCAGTTTCCAGGTGAGAAGTAATAATGGTAGATTCCATGGCTTAATAATTCCAACAACCCCTACTGGTCGACGGTAGGCATAATGAATCGCTTGATCATCCTGTTGGTATGCATCTGTTCCAACAGACGTAATATAATCAGCGAAAAAGTGAAAATTATACGCTGCACGCGGAACATCAATTTTATTAGCTAAGGAAAATGGCTTGCCCGTGTCCAATGATTCTAGCATTGCCAATTCTTCTTGCCTTTCAAGAATCAAATCACCAATGCGGCGAAGGATTTTGGAGCGTTCAACCAGGGTCATCTTTTTCCACGGTCCATTCAATGCTCTTCTTGCTGCACGAACGGCAAAGTCTACCTCCTCTTTTCCTCCTTCTGCCACTGTGCCTAATACTTCTTCTGTTGCTGGATTGATATTTTCAAAGGTTTTATGATTTTGTGATTCAACAAATTGACCATTAATAAAATGTAAGCAATTGATCGCTTTCACTTTCGTTTCTACCTGCATGCTGTGTGTCCTCCTAATAATAAATTATTTTTTATTAACTACATGGTAACGCTTACTATCAGCACCAACAACGCCCTTGTTGCTCTATACGCAACAATCTTTATTTTTTTGAAAATTTAATTAAAATACCTCCTTTTTATCAGGAGGCAGTGTATTAGTTACTACTATTTTTATAGAAACATACTCATATTCATCGTCGTGATTACCGATTGATCTGGGAAAATCGTACGTGAGGAGATTTTCCACACACCATTTACTTTTCGAATGATATCATTTCGCTCCCCAAACATTTGTTCAATATCGGTCGTAGAGGCTCTGCTTCTCATAAATAAGAAATAGCTTCTTACCTTGAACTCATCTTCCTTTTCCGTTCCCTCTACAGTTACATTAGTAATAAAATGCCGCTGCCTAGTTGCCGGGTTTTCTACCCAAGCAGATTTTGTATACAAGCGGTTTACTCTAGTAGTTAGAGAGACCTTCGTTTCTTCAAAGAAAGCCATATCTTTAGAAATATCATCCACCCCTACACCTTCTACCGTTTCTCTCAATGGCATTCTGTATACGAGGTCATCCGTGAGTAATTCCAACCATTCCTTGTACTTACGATTGTCGAGGAAATACGCTTCTCTATTTAGTAATGTTGTGATCTCAAGATGGAGCTCGGGTGTCACCTTTCTCTGAATATCTAGATTCATTGCTTAACCTCCTCCTTAAAGAGCCCCTTGGAGATCAGTTCGAGCCATTGTTCGTGCATCCGTCTTGATAAAGCATCTATATAAGTCGTTGGATAAGCAGTCCCCGGTCCAGGGAAATTCTCGTCCGGTTCCACGTGCGAGTACCCCATTAAATAATTGCTCACACTATTGTAGTTCAGTTCTTTGTCTCTCATCATTAAGCCTTTACTGACTTCAACAATTCGGGCCCATGTTTCGGTATCATCTTGTTCTAGTGTTCCACTAGGTCCAAAAGAACCTAGATACCCTCTATAGGTAGCCTCTTTATATTCCTCCGGTGCTGCCTTATCAATTAAAAACCAACACCAAACCTCAACCTTATCTGGCCCAAGCGGTCTCCACATTCGAAAGTTCAAGTAATTATGTAAGTGCCCTTCCGTTCCGTGAATGGGACTTACAAATGATAGATTTGGATAAACTCCCCCTACGAAAACAGTGACTTTTGATTGAACCTCTAGCTGTTCAGGAGTTAAATGCTTTTCAAACAATGGCCACATAGATTCGGGCATTCCTTGGAACGGTACTCTTGCTTTTCCTGTCTTCGAGGTGATCACATTAATACCATGAGCATTTTTCATCACCACTTGATGTCCATAGCCAGCATATAGAGGGTCTTCCGGACTAATTCCCATTTCAACCGTGGAGCGGTGAGTCGTTTGCACATGATACGGATCAGCAGCAAAGTTTTCTGCAGTCGCCTTCCAATTCGCTTTCGCTACCCAGCGCTGTGGGAGACCTCGCACTTCCATCCCGCCACTTCTTCCAAGAAGAATATCTAAGTACCATTTCATCTCCCCTAGATAATCCTCTAGTGGTTCCGCATTTTTATCAAGATTTCCAAAGATCATTCCTTGATACATTTCAACTTGAGGGATCGGCCTTAACCCCCACTCTGATTTATCCATTTCTTCCCCATACACTTTGTTTCCGGCCACAATCCCCACTAATTCGCCGTTCAAATTATAGCTCCATCCATGATAAGGACAAGTAAAGGTTTTTTTATTCCCTCGATCGGCTGTACATAACTGTGTTCCACGATGGGTACATGAATTTAAAAAAGCTTTAATTTCACCTTCACGAGTTCTAACTAATAGAACCGGATCATTAACCATCCAGCGTGTCACATAACTTCCAGGATCTTTGATTTCGGTTTCGTGGCCAAGAAACTGCCAGGAATGTCCATAAATCTTTTCGATTTCTAGATCATAAATATCTGGATCCGTTAACACCCATTGTGGAAGCAGGCCTTCATCCATTTTTTCTTTTAATAAGTGAAATGCTCTTTCATCCAATGTTTTCTTGATCATCTGGATCAACCCCTCCTTAGTTCCCTATTCAATCAAACCTGGTAAATAAGTGACGATTTCTGGGAAAATAATTAGAACAATGGTAAATGCAACCATGGTAACAATAGCTGGGATAACTCCTTTGAAAATTTGTTGAATGGGGACATCTTTTACCACACCGCTAATAATGTAAACGCTTAATCCAAGAGGCGGTGTAAGAACTCCAATATTAAGCACCATCACTATGATAATCCCGAACCATAATCCATCAAATCCTAATTGAGTAATCAAAGGATAAACAATGGGCAGAGTGAGTACCATTATGGCAATTCCCTCTAAAAACATTCCTAAAATAAAGTAGACTACAAGAATCATAGCCATGATGAGATACGGAGAAACGTCTAGTGATCCGACAGTTGTTGTTAAATACATCGGTATTTGGCTTAACGCTAAGAACTTTCCGAATAACGATGCTCCGATCAGAATTAAAAACAGCATAACCGTCAATCGGATCGATTCATCTAAGGATGAAATGAGCCCTTTAAAACTCAATCGCTTTGTTAATAGTGTGAGGAAAAAGGCACCAATGGCTCCAATTCCACCAGCCTCACTTGGAGTGAATACACCAAAGTAAATTCCCCCAATACTAATCGCAAATATCAATAGGAAAGGCCAAACACTTTTTAAAGAGGAGAATTTTTCCTCGATAGTCGCCTTCTCCACTTTCGTAGGGGCAATGGAAGGGTCTAAGCGAACTTGGATGTTGATCATCAGCATAAAGAGAAGAGTCATGATGATTCCCGGTACCAAACCCCCAATTAATAGAGGACCGATTGGCTCTGACGTTAATGCTCCATATAAAATCAAGATAACACTGGGAGGAATTAATATCCCCAGAGTGCCACCTGCTGCAACTGCTGCCGTAGAAAAGGTCGTCCGGTAATTGTATTCTTTCATTTCAGGAATCGTGATCTTTGCCAAAGTAGCTGTCGTTGCATTGGAAGAGCCAGATATGGCTGCAAAAATGGAGGCTGCACCGACTGTAGCAATCGCAAGACCACCACGAAAATGGCCAATCCACTTATCAACCGCATTAAACAGATCCTTCCCTAGACCTGTGTTAGACATAAACATTCCCATTAATATAAACAGCGGAATAACACTTAACCCATAGTTATTAGAAGTACCAAAAGCAGAGGATCCAAGCTGTGACAATCCGACCTGCCAGTCAGATAGCCAAGATACACCTAAAAATCCTACTAAAAATAAAGAAAGACCTACAGAAACCCTTAATAAGATGAGAACCAAGAGTAACACAATTCCTAGTACCCCTATCATTTCTGGACTCATTTTTTCACCACCTTTAGGAAAGATTTTAACGAATCGACTAGATACGTTAATGTAAAACAAACCGCACCGACTATCGCAAGTGTAACGAACAAATAAAGAGGTAGTCCAAGATCTCCACTTAATTCATTTCCGAAATAGATCCTCTTCGTATATTCGAATAATTGCCAAGAGGTTAGGGACATAAGGATAAATAAGATGAGGGAAGTTAGAGCATAAAGTGCGTGCTGAACCTTTGCTGGCATCATATTTGTTAAAAAGTCAATTTCAATATGATCTTTTTTCAGTTGTGCCGAACCAAGGCTAAAGAAAATGATTATGGCTAGCGCCAATCCAGTTAGTTCGTACGTTCCTGTAATTGGCTTATTAAAAAAATATCGACCGAACACATCTGCCGTCGTAAGAAACATTAATAGAAACAAAATGATACTTGAAACTTTATGAAGAACATTATTTAAAGTAGAAACGACTTTCTCGAATGGATGAATAACTTTTTCTAAAAAGGAAACTTCGTCAAGAGCCGAAGCTCTCAACGAAACATCCTTTCTTACTTCTTGTTCCATTACCTACACCTCCAAATTGGAAGACTATTATTCTTCAATAAGCTTTACTGTTTCATCGTAAATCTTCTGACCATCTACCCCTTTTGATTTCATATCAGATAACCATTTTTCCTTTACATCCTCAGAGTTATCCTTAAATTTTTGAAGTTCACTCTCTTCCAGACTAATAAATTCTACACCTGCATCTTTCGCTTCTGTTTCCGCTAAGCCCTTTTGATAATCAAACGCTGCCCCTGCCATTTTCGCCATTGGCTCACCAAGCAGTTCTTCTTCAATGAGCTTTTGATCTTCTGGAGAAATCTTATTCCAGCTATCTTTGTTCATAGCAACGTAGAAAATACTAGTGTTGAAGTTTCCTAATGTAACGTAATCAACCAAATCGGTTAGGTTAAAATCTTTAATAGCTGCAACAGGTAAGACTCCCCCATCAATCACACCCTTTTGAAGGGCATCATAAATTTCTGGTGCTGGTAAGGAAACGGGAGTTGCTCCCCATGACTTAATCATTTCACCTGCTTCAACAGACGGAGTTCGAAGCTTTAAACCTTTCACGTCCTCAAAGCTTCTGACTGCTTTTCCTTTTGTGATAATCGCGTACGGATCAGCTGCGTGAACCCATAACAACTTTAAATCGTCATATTCCTTTTGGATTTCAGGGAACGTATCATAAAGCTTTTGAGCAACAGCACTCAACTCTTCTCCCGTTCCGTTTGCAAGGAATGGAAGCTGAAGAACTGAGTGGGTTGGAAACTTTCCAGCATTATACCCATGTAACCCCCAACCCGCATCCATGATTCCAGTTGTAATATTGTCTAACGTATCCTTAGGACCACCAAGAGCTCCACCCGGATAGATTTGAAATTTCACTCGACCATCGGTAAGCTTTTCTACTTCTTCACTGAACGGTTTCATTGCCTTCGAATCTTGTACATGGTCAGGAGAGTTCATGTGCCCCATCTTAAAGGTAATTGATTTTGTATCCGATGCAGCTTCGTCTCCCCCAGAGCTTTTCGAACAAGCTGACACAAATACTAGTAAAATCAAAGTTAACATAGTAAAACTAAGCTTCATCCCTCTTTTCAACATCTTACATCCCCCTCTTCGCTTGGTTAAAACGCTTACATTTTGTTGTTTAGAAAAATCTTTTCTCTTAAGTTGGAAAGGATTCTCCTAAAATTTATCAATCTTCACATTTTTTATCTTACTCACTACTTTTTACGCTATCAACATTAAAGTTGCTCTATGCGCAACAAAACTCAAAAAATTTATTTTATTTTAAACTTTATAAATATTCACTTTATTTATTTGAATTTATTTGCTATATTCTCCACTATAGAGAAACAAACTGCGTTCTGTTTCAAATGATGAAAAAAAAGGAGGATACTAGATGGTTACGGAAAAACAGGAAGACCAGCATTTATCATCTGTAAAAAATGCTTTGCGAATATTACGAAGCTTTACGATGGAAGAGCCTGAAAAGAAGATTAGCGATTTATCTACTACTCTTGGTATTAATAAAAGCACGGTGAGCAGGACCATGGCCACGTTAGCTTCTGAGGGATTTGTCTATAAAGATCCAGAGTCAAGAAAGTATCGACTCGGCCTATCCATCCTTTCCTTAAGTGGAATCGTTAATAGTCATATGGACATTTATAAAGAATCACAGTCCGTACTAAACCGTCTGGTAGAAAGTATAGGTGAAACCGCCCATATTTCTGTACTCGATAATGATGAAGTCATCTATCTTCAAAAGGTCGATTGCCACCACCCTGTTCGTGTATTAACGAATGTTGGAAAAAGAAATCCTCCTTATTGCACGAGCTCAGGCAAGGTGTTATTAGCCTACGCGGATGATCAACTAGTCGATAGAGTCATTGAAAAAGGCTTAACAAGATATACGAAAAACACCATTACCGATCCTAGTAAACTTCGAGCCCATTTAAAACAAATAAAAGAAAACGGTTACACATTTAGCAGTGAAGAAATTCTCGAAGGGGTAAACTCGATCGCTGCACCTGTCTATGATTATCGTGGAAAGGTCATCGCAGCACTAGCAGTTGTAGGACCAAAACAAAGGATTCAAGCAAATAGAGTTCCAGGCTACACAAAGAAAGTGATTCAAGCCGCCACGGAAATATCAAACCGTATGGGTTATTGGTAAAATTCTATTAAAATAATAAAGGAGAATCTCAATATGCATGATTTTCACACTCATTTTATCCCACATGATGTTCTCGCATGGTTAAAAGACAATAAAGATATTGTCAATGCAAAATGGATTAAGAAGGAAGAAAATAAAGATGATTTTTTAGTTGTTAATGAAAAATGGGGCTTTGAATTAAAACCATCGTTTATTGACGCAGACTTATATCTTCAAAACCAAAAAGAAGCTGGTGTTTCTCACTCCTTGATTTCACCTATACCACAGCTTTTTATGTATGACTTCCCACATGACATCACCACAGACATTTCCCAAGTTTACAATCAATCTTTGTCACGATTCGTTACACAATCGAAAGGACACTTATCCGCTCTTGGCACCGTTCCTCTTAGCCATCCTGAGCGAGCTGCACAAATTTTACATGATGCAATGAATCTAGGACTTAAAGGGGCAATCATTGGACCCTCAGCAGCTGGAAATATGCTTTCAGACGACTTTTTCATTCCATTTTTTGAAGAAGCAAACCGGTTGAAAGCGATTCTCTTCATCCATCCATTGCTAAGTGAAGATCCACGATTAAAAAAATGGATGATGCCGAATCTAATTGGCGTCCCATGGGAAACAACCGTGTGTGCAACAGACATTCTATTAAGCGGTATGATCGACAAATATCCTAACATAAAAATGTTATTTGCTCATGGCGGAGGGTTCCTTCCTTATCAAATCGGCAGACTTGATAAAGGATATGAACAATGGGGAGCAGTGTCCTCCAACCTTCAAGGAAAGCCATCAGAGTACTTAAAACGCTTCTGGTATGATACCGTCTTATGGAATCCAGCAAGTATTGATTTTCTAGTGGAAACAGTTGGTGAAGATCGAGTCGTCCCAGGTTCTGATTTTCCTTTCGATCTTTGTGTGTGGCCCCCACAGACATCTTTTACAAAAGGAATACAATCTTTACTAGATTAAAAACACGCCACACAGAAAGTAAGGGGTCCGTTTTCTGGTGCTTTCCTATTAAAAGACACAAGAAAAGACGTATGAATACGTCTTTTCTTTATTTAGTACCAATTTACTTGACTAAATAGGCTGGTCAATAAAAACCTGCTGATTACCAAATATAGGTCAAGAGGGTCCGCACTTATCGGTTGGGGATCAGGATAAGCACCCGAACTGATAAATAGACGGAGAATTTCCGTTTAATTAGTCATTTGATATTAAAACAAGCTAAAATAAACGGAGACATTCCGCCTATAGGCTCAAAAACTTCGAAAATAGGAGAGATTTCTTTGCATAAGCGGAAAACCTTCCCCTATTTTCCCCGAAACGAGCTCCATTCTGCATTTATCCGAAAAATCTCCGCTTATTATCTTTTTCTCGTTACTGAATTAAGAACATACATCTTATTTGGTCACATATAGCCAATCCGTTGCTTGTTTCCTTGTTTCCTTGTTTCTGTTACCGCTTGTTCACTTAATTTGAAACCGAGGTACTTTCGATAAAACAAACTATCTGCATCCACATCAGGACTAAATATATTAATATGATCAAGCTGAGTAACCGCAGCTCCCTCCCCTTGCAGAGTATTTTTGCGGCATACCCTCCTTATTGCTGTTTTTGAAGGTTCTAAGATCGTTTTTTAATATAATGAAAATAAAAAAAGGTTGCCAAAGCAACCTTTTTTACTTTCATTAAAATAGCGTCTTTAATTCTTCCCTATTTTGCAGCAAATCTTCTAATGTATATCCGTCTAAAACTTTCATATAGGAGTTTAGTGCCTCATTCAATACAAATTTCAATTTACAAGCCGGACTTAATTTGCAAGTGTTTCTTGTCTCGTCAAAGCATTCAACCAAATTAATAGGGCTCTCTGTATGACGAACAATCGCACCAATATTGATTTGAGTTGGCTCTTTTGCTAGCTTGATACCTCCATTTCTTCCCCTAACTGTTTCAATCATCCCGAGCTTTCCTAATTCATACACCACTTTACTTAAATGGTTATTAGAGATGTTATAAAAACTTGAAATTTCTTTAATATTTGATTTTTCACCGTTCGTCTGCATTCCCAGATAGATCAGCACACGTAATGTATAGTCTGTATATGTGGTTAATTGCATGGTAATCACCCTTGTTCTCAATTACATTTCAGTAATTTAAATATAACATAAAGCATCTTTTCACATCATAAATGTGAACATTCTGTTAAACATGTATTTAAAATATTGCTTTAATTAATCACTAACGTCTAAAATAAACATGTATTTAAAATATATCTTTAACACCGTGAGAATATTATTAAGGGGAGATTAGCATGACAACAGCCACAAGTCCATTAGATACGAAAACGATTGAAATTATTAAATCTACTGTTCCTGTCCTAGCACAACATGGAGAAGGCATTACCAAGAGATTCTACGAAATGATGTTTACAAACCATCCCGAGTTGTTAAATATCTTCAACCATGCCAATCAAAAACAAGGAAGACAGCCTAAAGCACTCGCGAATACGGTCTATGCTGCAGCAGCATATATTGATAATTTAGAAGCCATTCTACCAGTTGTTAGACAAATTGCCCATAAACATAGAAGTTTACAAGTCAAAGCTGAGCATTATCCAATCGTCGGTAAACATTTATTATTGGCAATAAAAGATGTACTTGGCGATGCTGCGACCGATGACATTATTGATGCTTGGGGGAAAGCGTATGGAGTCATTGCTGATGTATTTATTCAAGTAGAGAAAGAAATGTATGAGGAAACAGTATCTCAATCTGGTGGCTGGAATGATTTCAGAGACTTCACTGTTGCTAAAAAAGTAAAAGAAAGTGAAGTAATCACCTCTTTCTACTTACAGCCGAAAGATGGTAAGGAAATTCCTACTTTTACTCCTGGCCAGTATATTAGCATTCGTGTAAAAATTGCCGGAGAAGAGTACACTCATATTCGTCAGTATAGCTTATCTGATAGCCCTGAAAAAGAGTACTACCGTATTAGTGTAAAAAAAGAAACCTCTTCTTCTGAACATATCCCAAACGGGAAAGTATCTACTTACTTACACGATACCATCCAAGAAGGAGATACTCTAGAAGTGACAGCCCCTGCCGGTGACTTTGTTCTAGATGTAGAATCTACCGGACCTGTTGTATTCTTGAGCGGTGGTGTTGGTATAACACCGATGATCAGTATGCTAAATACGATTGCTACTCAACAGCCAAATCGAAAAGTCGCATTTATTCACGCCGCAATTAACGGAACGACCCATGCTATGCATGAGCATGTTAAAGAACTTTCTAATCAATCGGAGAATATCGAGTATTATCTTTGCTATGAAAAGCCAACCGAAAAGGATTTATTAAATAAAGAGTATACTAAAGAAGGATATATGGATCTGCCATGGATTGATTCCATCGTTAAAGATAAAAACGCTTCTTTCTACTTCTGTGGTCCGATTCCATTCATGAAAACAGTAAATAACACATTAAAAGAGTTAGGTATTTCTTCTGATAAGATTCATTTTGAATTCTTCGGTCCTGCTGATCAGTTAAATTAAGTGTTAAGTGAAAAAGCCATTCTAGCTGATATATAGCTAAATGGCTTTTTCACACTCAAAATTCTTTCAACAATTGATCGACCTGAGAAACAATACCATTGATGAGTTCATGAACAGTTTGCCGTTGACTCATCCTAACCCCTTGACCCGACCAAAGAGACATAAACTCAGGATTATTTTGTCTTGCAGCTTCTTTTCTAATAGGACTAGTTAAGTAATGTTGGATGGGATAAGCTGCTATTAAGTGTTCACTGTGCTTCAGCTCTTTCATAAACTGGTTATTAATTCCTCTAGCAGGTTTTCCTGAAAATACGGTAGTTAACATCGTCTCGTCTTCGGTTGCTTGTAGAATAGCATTTTTGTGCTCTTCATGTGCTCCACTCTCTATCGTAGTGAGGAAAGCTGTCCCCATTTGAACTGCTTTTGAGCCTAAAAACATAGAAGCTATCAAACCTCTACCATCCATCACTCCGCCGGAAGCAATGACGGGAATACTGACACGATCCACAACCTGAGGCACTAAAGCCATTAAGCCTATTAGACTTTCTTGCGCATCTTTTATGAAAGTTCCCCGATGCCCACCTGCTTCACTTCCTTGAACTACAACAGCATCCATCCCCATATTTTCATTGATTACAGCTTCATTCACAGTTGTAGCTGTTCCAATGACAATGATCTTATGTTTCTTTAATTCTCTTATTATATCCTCTGATGGGATTCCAAAAGTAAAAGAGCACACTGGCACCTTTTCTTCAATGATCATTTTTACTTTTTCTTCAAATGTAGAGCCGTTTTCGTATGTAGGTAATTCACCTTTTATCCCTAATGTGTTTCTAAGAGGTTGTAAGAGTTCGTTTGCTTCATTGATCCCTTCTTCTGATATCCCAGGTTGTTCTGGTATAAATAAGTTAACCCCAAATGTTCTGGTAGTTAAAGATTTTATTTCCCTTATCTGAAACCGTAATTCATCGGGTTGCATATATCCAGCACCAATCATCCCTAAGGCCCCTGCGTTTGACACCGTAGAGACAAACCTGGAAGTCGTAACACCACCTGCCATAGGTGCTTGAATGATCGGATAATCCAATCCTAGTAGTTCCGTTAATTTATTTTGATACCACATCAATATCACCCTTCCATCCACTTTGACAATTTCTTTTATTTCCTCTTTAAATTCGCTTACAATATCTCACTTTCCTTCAGGCAAGGATAGTTAATTGAATAGCCAGATTGACAATATAACAATAAATCTATATATTCGAATTTATTGTGACTACTAAAATATGTTTGTAATATAGTAGTTTAATCAAAAAAACATCTAGAAGGAGTTTCAACATGCAACAGAAAATACCGTTTTCCACTTATGCATTGATCGGTACAATGTTATTCGGTCTTTACTTTGGTGCAGGAAATTTAATTTTTCCGATCCAATTAGGCCAACTTGCAGGTACAAACTTTTGGCCAGCACTTATTGGATTTTTAGTCACAGCCATTGGCCTCCCCTTTTTAGGTATTCTTGCAATTGGATTATCAGGAAGTACAGGCCTTCGTGATTTAGCAAGTCGGGTGCATCCACTTTTTGGTGTCGTATTTGCGATGGCCCTTTACTTAACGATTGGACCGTTCTTCGCGATCCCACGAACGGCAACAGTACCATTCGTTGTTGGCTTCGAACCGTATATCAATCCAGATTCAGCAAGTTTATGGCTCGGACTATTTAGCCTTGTATTTTTTGCCATTGTTTATTATTTCTCTTTAAACCCAGCAAAGATTATGGACTACGTTGGAAAGTATTTAACACCGGCCTTTTTACTATTTTTATTTATTTTAATTGTGACTGCGATTATGAAGCCGATGGGTAACTTTGGTGAACCAACTGGTGAGTATAAAAACTTAGCCTTTATGACTGGCTTTAAAGAAGGCTATAACACGATGGATGCCCTTGCCTCCCTTGCCTTCGGAATTGTTGTTATCAACGCGATTAAGAGTCAGGGAATTACCGAAACGAAAGCCATTGCTAAAGCGACTTGGCAGTCAGGTGTATTTGCGATGGGACTTATGACGCTCATTTATGGTCTTATTACGTATATGGGTGCATCTAGTATAACCGCAGTTGGAACGTTTACGAATGGCGGGGAGATATTTGCTGCCGTTTCTCAGCATTACTTCGGATCATTCGGTAATATTTTATTAGCGATTATTATTGTTCTCGCTTGTTTAAAAACGAGTATTGGACTTATTACGGCGTGTAGTGAATTTTTCCATAATGTATTTCCAAAAGTAAGTTACCGTTGGTTTGTGCTTATACTATGTATCGTTTCTTTTGCCATTGCTAATTTCGGTTTGAACAATATCATTTTGTTTGCTATCCCAGTATTAATGTTCCTATATCCGTTAGCGATTGTTCTAATTTTATTGGCTTTATTTTCACCGCTATTTAAAGGCAAACAAAGCGTTTTCGCTGCTTCGATGCTACTCACATTCTTTGTCAGTATCATTGATGGGTATAGCACATTAGCAACTTATTTACCTGGAGCTACTGTAGGATTGTTTGAGAGTGTTAAAACTTTTTATGTGAATTATTTACCACTATATCAAATTGGCCTTGGGTGGATGCTGCCCGCTTTTATTGGCGTGATCATTGGGTTGATTTGGCCGAGTAAAACGAAATAGAGAGCAATAGAAAGGAGGAAGTTCCAACGAACTTCCTCCTTTCTATGCTTAATAACGCGAATTCTGTCTGCACTTAGCAATAGAGGTCTAAAAGGTCATAAAAGTATTTACTGCTCTTCCTCCAGCTCCACTGGAACATTCACATCATCTAGATTAATATGCCCCCATCCTCCTGTATGTTTATCAACAACTTGAATAAACAATTTTCTACCGATAAACTCTGAAGCGTCCCATCTAACTCTTCTGTAGGCTTCGCCGTTATGGCCAGTTGCTTTCCTTAAGATTTCATTTGTTTCCGCATCGACCAGCGCTACGTATAGTAATTGCTCATCTGCTCCGCCTGAAGTTAAGAAGTCAATTTGACCATCTCCTCCGAGGACAAAGTCTGCAGATTTCAACACACCCGTTGCCGCATCTCCCCCGTGATCAGGATGAAATCCCCATAGATGAAATTTATTGGGGTCAGTCGAAGTTGTTGCCTGACCGAAAGGACCACCCCATCCCCAATCGTTCTTATTGGTCACATGGTCATTTGTAAAAGTATTTCCTTCTACAATCGTCCATCCAGTTAAATCTCCTGTTTGAAAGTCATGATTCATTAATTCGCCATGTGGAATTTCCTCTTTAGGGGTATCATCCCCATAATACGCTGGTACGACTGTGTCACTATAGGCAGATCCCATCTCATATACTTTCATTGAGACAATATTTGCCTTTCCGTTCTTACTCCAAAGTTCAAGTCCTAATGCATCCGCTTTTGTTGGGTAGGCTCTTGTGGTAATGCTTTTTTGCCCATTCGCATACGTTTCAATCATCGATCGGTCTAGGAAAATATGAAGCTTCACATTTTCTCCTTCTGTGGAAAGAGTTCCAGAACTGCTAGTTTTCGCAACATCAGGGTCTACACTCATTTTGCTAGCGTCTACTCCAAATTGCTCGTTTGTTTCGTCAAAATAGAGGTTGACTTCTTCTGATGAATCTCCTGATTGACGAACTTTAATACCATATTTCTCATCCGATTTTACTTTAATTTCAAGGATGATTTCTAACATATCTCCTTTCACTTTCTCAAGCTTCTTATTTGCCTTTGATAGACTCGAATTTCTAATATTAATCAGTTGTTTGCCTCGGAGAGTTTCTAATTCTTTAATCGGCTCAACACCAAGCTCTCCATTCTTTAATAGAGACAATTCTAATGGTAAACCAGCGTTATGTGCCCAACCTGCATCATAATGCTCCTGGTCCGTTCTTCGGTCTTGAGCAATACTAAATAGGATCGAACGTCCTTTATCATCAATCATTCCACTTGGTCCAGTAAAATGAACACCGTAATCAAATAGTTTCGGCTCCTCATGGTCTGGGATAAATTTATTCTTTTCTTTATCCCATGAGCCCACCCAATGGAACACGTATTTTATATTATGTTCACTATAGCTCTTAAACCAAGGATTGATAAAAAACGCATACTTTTGTTCTCCGTTTGCATCCTTCCCAATAGGTAAAAACACTGGTAATTCCCATACATCTCCAGTTTTTGGATAGGCTTTGGAATTCCCTGTAAAGAATGGACCGTTATACTCCCAATTTTCCAGGTCTTTTGAAGTGTAAAGGAGTGCGGATCCACCAACATTCTCAATACCCGAACCAACAATTTGATACCAAGTATCACCATCTTGCCAGACAAATGGATCACGGAACTGACCATACATTACCTTCCCTTCCTCTGCTGGAAGATCAGGTGCTTGAACTGTAACCGGATGTTCTAACATATCCCACATCTTCAGCATTGGATCTTGGACATCCATCGGTTTCGCCAAACCTGTCATTTGGTTCGGTGTTTTACTGTCATCTCCCGCTGTAAAAAATAACACCGGCTCTCCATTTTCATCAAAGCTTCCAGAGCCAGACCATACTCCGTCTGGTGACACACCTGATGGAGCTAACGCAACTGGCGCATCTTCCCAATGAACCATATCATCACTTACCGCGTGACCCCAATGGATTTGATGCCAATAAGGTCCTTGAGGATTATGCTGATAGAAGAGATGATATTTTCCGTTATAATAAAACGGCGCATGAGGTTCATTCATCCAGTGACCTGGTGAGAGAAAATGATATTGTGGGCGATAGCGATCCCCATCATACACACTGCGGTCAAAAGATAAATCCGGAAGAGGTAACTGTTCATTTTCATGGCTTGTAATCACTTGTTGATAGTGGCTTTTAATCTCCTCTTCAGATAATGCTTTATTGTAGATTTTCAGATCATCAATCATCCCGTTAAACATATTTGCTGTAAACGAGCTTAATACGGCGGCTGAATTATGCTTACCAATTAAAAGATTATTCTCGGTCGCTGTAATCGTGGCATTTCTAGGAGTATCTACTTCCCCAACCAGGTCACCATTTAAAAATAACTTCATCTTTTTTTCATCCTGGTCAAAAGTGGCTACAATATAGGACCACTGATCTTTTTCAAGCGGTTTGTCTTCTTTTGCCCACACTTCTTTCCATTCGCCATTCATCCCGGCTTGGAATGACCATTTTCCATGTCGACCCATTCCTAAAATATAGCCTTCGCCTTGAGCTTTATTGTGCTGATTAACAATCGCTGACAGCTGACCAAGATCTCCCCATTCATACGATCGTGGTGCTACCCATACTTCTATTGTCAATGCATCACTTGGCTGTGCTGCCTTTTTAATAGGTTGATTGATATAAGTGGAATAGCCATCAAATAGAAGTGCCTGACCCACGACCCCTTTTCTCCAAAGCGGATCGGTAGAAGGCTTATACTTTGCTTCATTAAAAACATATTCTACCTTTAGCTGTTCGTTTTTGACTGATTCAAGAGCGGTATGGCCCTTTTGTTCATCAAAACTCCAGTGACTTAACATCCCGCGACCTTTCACTTGAAAATCATCCACATTCAGATGTCCAAACCCTCCTATATGTTGATCGACCACTTTGATATATACTTTTTCACCTACATATTCCGAAGCCTTCCAGGTAACACGTTTATATGACTCTGATTCAGGTCCTGTTGCTTTGAACAACTCTTTTCCATCGGAAGCACGAACCAAGGCAACATATAAATCGTACTTTTTCTCCCCATCCATCTCATCTCCCCCTCCTACTAGGAAAGAGACGTCACCATTTCCTGATAGTTCAAAGGTATTAGAAGTGAGGGTTCCAGTTCTTTGATCCGCTCCATTGGGATCCGCACCGTTAAAGCCCCATAGATGATACTTCCCTTGATGTTCAAACGGAATTTGTGTATCCCAATAAGTGGCTTGGTCAGTTACCGTTCCATTGAATGCATTTCCTTCTGCTGTCCATCCAGTTAAATCTCCTGTTTCAAAGCCAGGGTTAATGAGATCATCTTGCTTTCCTACGTCTTCGTTAAAAACATGAAAATCATCCACATTGATATGACCAAAACCACCAGAATGATAATCTACTACTTTTATAAAGAGTGCTTCTCCCAAGTACTCGGAAGCATCCCACTTGACTCGCCGGTATTTTTCTGTATTTGCTCCTGTCGCCTTCATCAGCTCTTCACCGGTTGAAGCATTTACTAGTGCTACATACAGGGTATTTAGGTCCTGACCTCCACCTACTAAAAAGTCAATAACTCCATTTCCTTCCAGCACAAAATTGCTAGACTTCATTACACCGGTTCGTAAATCTGATTTATCATCACTCTTCGCTCCGAGGAATCCCCATGAATGATAGATACCTTCATGCTCAAATGGCCCACCCCAAAAGCTTTTCACATCGGAGACAGGTGCCCTAAACGCCGAGCCCGTTGTTGTCCAGCCAGTTAAATCACCTGTTTCAAAATTAGGATTTTCAATCGTATTTGGAAGGTTTTCTACATCCACGTCTTCTACAAATTTCGTAAATGATGCTTCTTTTAATGGATAGAAGGATAAGGAACGTAATGATACCTCTCCGTCTTTTGCATATAATTCAATTTTTTTGCTTGTTTCACTCGGGAAGATTTGATTCGTAAACACGGCGGTTCCTTCTTCTGCAAACACCTCAACCGAAGAACGGTCAACTAACAGTTTTACGTGTAAGATTCCATCATTTACTGTTAGATTCGTATACTGAATGGAAGGAAAATCCTTATGAAAATCGGTCTCTCCTGATTGTGTCCGGTTTACTGATAATTTTCCGTCTGCCACTTGATAGGAAATGGTAGTTCCTTCATTGTCCCCTTTACGTACTTGAAATCCAAACTCAGATGCTGATGTTTCATTCAGGTTAAACTCAGCTTCAAGCTCAAACATATCAGCGGTTACATTTTCTAATACATTTATAGTTGAAAATTTTTGATTCGCGATTTTCACTTCATTCGCTGTATCTCGTAAACTAATTAATTCCTTGACTGGTTGCTGCTTTAATCTAACCCCTTCATTTGTTTCCACTAATGAAAGCTCACGCGGCACAGTTGTGGCACCTCTCCAGGTGGAAGTTGGAATTTGCCCTGCGTATTGTGCAGGATTATTCATCCAGCCTAACCAGATTCTTCGACCATCTTCTGGCTGCTCAACAGTGTTACTCCATGTAACTGCTGCGTAAAAATCGGCCCCGTAATCTGCCCAATTTAATGGTTTGGAGTTGTCATCTGGAGTAAATGTTGTACCATTAAATTCCCCCACATAATAGTGCATCCCTGTTCCACCCGTTGGTGTTGGATTTATACTTACCGTTAGCACCCATTTCGAACCTGTTTGGTTTCCATTCGTATCATACAGGGGCAACTCGAATAAATCTGGACATTCCCAAAGACCAAGTTCTGCTGCTTTAGGATCTGAAAATTCGCTTACCTTTTTCCAGTCTAATAGATTAGTTGATGAGTAAATATCGATGCGCTTTCCACTAGTGATGACAAACATCCATTGCTTCGTTTGTTCATGCCAAAATACCTTTGGATCTCGGAACACACCTGATCCTCCATTACTTGCTTTTAACTCATTCGGCATGGAGATGATTGGATTTTGTTCAAGCGTGGACCATGTTCTTCCGCTATCTCCACTATAAGAAACACTCACATGTTGATTATCGCCGCCAAGTTCACTCGTATATAGAGCAACCATGGGTGGATTTTCTTTTGTTCCTAAACCAGATGTATTTTCATAATCCACCACCGCACTCCCAGACCATGCAAACCCATTTTCATCTGGATAAACCGATATTGGATAGTGCTCCCAGTTTACGAGATCTTTACTAATTGCATGACCCCAATACATCGGCCCCCATACTTTATCAGTAGGATTATGCTGATAAAACAAATGATACTCCCCATTGTAATAAACCATACCATTAGGATCGTTCATCCAATTTTTCTCTGGAGTAAAATGATACCCTGGACGGTAGATTTCATCTTTCACTACTGGTAGGGAAGCTGAGTGAACAGGCACTGAAAATGGTATAAATGATTGATACATAAGTACTAAAATTAAAAGCACTGAGAAAACCTTTTTCCACTTTAGTTTTCTAATCATGACATCACCTTTTTAGAAAAGTATTTTCACTTTCTGTCCATCCGTGGTGTCTTCAACTGGTTGCAAGAAAAAGGGGAGAGAAGCAGCATTGCTTTAATCTCCCGATTTCTTAAATTATCGCCAAGTAGATTTTAATGTATAAAACTCTAGCGATTGTAAAATTACATCTCCCTCTTTTACATACAGTTCTATTTCCTTATGTTCTTCGCTTGGAAAAATTAAATCTGTGATAACCACTTGTCCTTGATTTCCAAACACCTCTACTGACGACTGATCTACAAAGATGTGTAAAGTAATTTTGTTGTTTTCAGGTACAAGTTTACTTTCGTGTTTGCCAGCGAAAGCGTTATGAAAAGCAGCCTCTCCTGAATGGCTTCGATCCACAAAAACCCTTTGATTTTTCACATCGTATCCGACAATCGTTTCTTCATTTGCTCCCTTACATACCTTGAATCCAAATTCTGTTGCCTTTGTCAGTTCAAATTCTGCAATGATTTCAAATGTATTACTTTTTACATTTTCTAAGAGATTTGCCCCTGGCTTTACCTCTTCCTTTTGAAAAGATTTATGGTCCACCCGTAAACATTGCATTTCCTGTACAGGTTTCTGAACAAGTCGAATTCCTTCTTCTGTTGATTGTAATTCTACTACTCTTGGAAGTGTCAACGCACTGCGCCATTCCTTAGTTGGAGTGACATTTGCATAACGCCAATTGCTCATCCAGCCAATATATATTCTTCTACCATCTTTGTTGGGAACATCTGACCAGCTAACACCCGCATAGTTATCACGGCCATGGTCAATCCACAAGACCGTTTCTGGAGAGTTATCATTCACAAAGGTCTTTCCATCAAACTCCCCTGTAAAATATTGTGTTCGAGAACCTTCTGGTAAGCTGGGATCATCACCAATACTAACGAATAACACCCACTTTTTCTGATTTGGATCCTTATCAACAGGCAATTCAAAAAGATCAGGACACTCCCAAACTCCCTGGTGAGAGCCCTCTTCTTCTCCAAATTCACTAGCAAACTCCCAAGATGTTATATTTCTAGAAGTATATATTCGGATCGATTGTCCAGATGCAACGACCATAACCCATCGGTTCGTTTCACCATGCCAGAATACCTTCGGATCTCGGAAATCGGAAATATATTCTTCCTGAAGGACTGGATTGCCCACATACTTTATCCAGGTTCGACCATGATCCTTACTATAGGCAAGACTCTGCCTTTGTCTCGCACGATTGGTTTCTGGGTATGTGTCCGCGTGAGTAAATATTGCTACTAACCCTGATTTCCCCTCAAAAAAACCACTTGAATCGTTCCAATCAACGATTGCGCTACCCGAAAAAATCATCCCATGCTCATCCGGAGCCAGACCAATCGGCAGATGTTCCCAAGACACGAGATCTTTACTAACTGCATGCCCCCAATGCATGGGTCCCCATGTCGTTCCATGTGGATGGTATTGATAAAACAAATGATACTCTCCTTCATAAAACACCATGCCATTCGGATCGTTCATCCAATTCTTCTCGGGTGAGAAGTGATATTGTGGACGATATTTCTCTGTATAATACTGTTGCTTTTCTAAGACGTTATTCATAGTATTGGCCTGCCTCTCATTCGAAATCTTTCAGTTCAATCTTTGGTATGAATTGAAAAGCCAGACGAAAACACTGTCTGGCTTTATATGGCTTATTGCTTGTTATAGCGATCCAGACCCGTCTGGTACACTTCCATTAATTGATCAAGTCCCATATCTTTTAATTGCTGTACATAGTCATCCCATTCATCCTCAATGCCACCATCAACTAACCACTGAGCCTCTTTTTGTTTTACAAATGTTTTAATTTCTGGCTCAATGGTGTTAATGACTTCAAGCTCCTCTGGACTAAAGAAGATAGACGGGTAATTCTCTGATACCATATGCGGTCTATAATACTCATCAAGAATTTCTAGCCTTTCCTTCGCTCTTGGCTCCATATCTACCACACTACCGAAGTGTTCCTTTAAAACGACAAATGGACCACCTGGTGCCACTTTCTGACGCAGCTCACCCATCGCTACTCCCTCTGGAAGCTCTTTATTTACTAACATTCCATTTGCATCTTCTTCATATATCTCGCCAATCGGACCCCAGTTGATTTGTGCAGACATTTTCGGTTCATACAATTCATCAACCCAACGCATCGTCACTTCAGGATTCTTATTGGCAGATGTAATCACAAATGCATCCCTTCCATACTCAGAATAGTTGGATCGGCCAATGACAATATTCCCGTCTTTCCCTTTTAATGGTGGTAACACAACATAGTCATCTACTCGATCCGTTCCCACTACTTCCGTACTCTCCCACCAAATGAATGACCCTAGAGTTGGATCTTCTGTTTTTCCTTTAGCAAATATTTGTTCTGTCTTTTGCGTCACTACTTCAGAATCAATTAATCCTTCTTTGACCCATCCATTATAGTAATTGATCGCCTCTTTAAATTCCGGCTGAACAGCAGCGTATATCACTTTTCCATTTCTTACAACACGATGGTCCGCTTCAAAAGGTGAATCTGGTAATCCAAATAAACCAATCAAGTCTCCTTCATTCCCACACCAGCCGTTATACCAGAAAGTCAAACCAATTTCATCTTGCTTTCCGTTTCCATTTGGATCCTTTTCCTTAAAAGCTTTTAACACATCATGGTATTCTTCAAGAGTGGTAGGCATATCGAGGCCTAGTTTATCTAGCCATACTTTATTTATAAACATTATATTAGGCATACCAATTAGATCCATTTCCTCTGCACGAGGCAAGGAATAAATATGTCCATCAGGAGCAGTAACCACTTTTTTCAAGTCTGGTCTTTGCTCAAATAGTTTCTTTAAATTTGGTGCATATTTATCTATTAAATCCTCTAATGGGATAATCGTACCGTTTTGACCATATTGTACAAGGTCATGATCACTAAATCCTGATGAGTAGAACGCATCTGGCAGGTCACCACTTGCCAGCATTAAATTTTTCTTTTCCTGATAACCATCGCCAGGGATATTATTCCATTTAATTTTGACGTTTGTTGCTTCTTGAAGTCGATCAAAAATGACCATTTCGGAATAGTCAGGTGCTAATGCTGCCTTTGATGAAACGATGTTTAGCGTTACTTGTTTGTCAACAATAGGTAAACCTGTTTTGTTAAAGGCAACTTTTTCTGCACTATCAGAGCTAGCTGAATCATTGTTTGTGCAACCCGTCAACGCAAGTGTCGCTGTTAGTCCTAATACCAAAATCGTTGACGCTTTACTCTTCTTCATTCTTTTTCTCATTGATTTAAGCATTTCTTTTCCCCCTCATTTTTGATCATTTTTTTGTATTAACCTTTAATTCCGCCAATCATTACACCCTTTACAAAATACTTTTGAACAAAAGGATAGACGATTAGTAACGGAACAGAAGCAACAATTATGACACCATACTTGATTAACTCAGAAACTCTTTGCTTCGCAGCTAATGACTCTAGGTCGCTTATCATCATGGTAGACGCCTCATTTTGAATTAATATATTTCGTAAAATGAGCTGCAGTGGATATAAGTTTTCGTTATTCAAGTAGATGAGTGCATCAAAGTAGGAGTTCCAGTGTCCGACCGCGTAAAATAACACCATGACAGCAACAATCGGTTTGGACAAAGGTAAGACTATTTTCCAAAAAAACTTCGCGTCGGAACATCCATCCATTTTGGCAGCCTCTAAAAGTTCATTGGGTATGGAACTCTCGAAATATGTTTTTGCTACAATCACATTCCACACAGCTACTGCCTTTGGTAAAATAAGTGCCCACATGGTGTTCAACAGTCCTAAATTTTTTACAACTAAATACGTTGGAATTAATCCACCTGAGAAAAACATCGTCATTAGGAACAAGAACATGATCACATTTCTTCCATATAAATCCTTTCTTGATAAAGCATAAGCAGCCATTAATGTGAACGATACATTTACAATCGTCCCAACCACTGTATAAATGAGAGAGTTTTTATACCCCAACCAAATCTTGCTATCTCTGAAAATTCGTTCGTATCCTTCAAAAGTGATTTCCTTTGGTAGCAACCACACCTTACCTTCGTAAATCATATTAGGATCACTAAAGGAAGCAATAACAATAAAGTACAAAGGATAAATAACTAATATCACAATGAGCGCCACTAGGAACACGTTAATGGCATCAAACACTCGATCTTCCTTCGATCTTCTAGTAATCTTTTTATTCTTTAATGTTAGTAAACTCATCTTTGGCACCCCCTACCATAATCCTGTACCTGATAATCTCTTTGCGAACTTGTTTACAGCTACTAGTAAAATCAAATTAATCACTGCATTAAATAAGCCAACCGCAGCAGCAAAGCTATATTGAGCTTGCTGTAAACCCATTTTGTATACATAAGTAGGAATGATTTCTGCCGACGGCTGATTCATCGGTGTCTGCAATAAGTAAGCCTTTTCAAAACCAATGTTCATAATGCTTCCCACTGACAAGATTAATAAAATAACTGCAGTAGGCATGATAGCTGGTATATCCACATGGAAGATTCGCTGCCACTTATTTGCACCGTCCATTACCGCTGCTTCATGTAACTCAGGACTTACTCCTGCAAGAGCTGCTAGATAGATGATGGCAGCCCAGCCTGTCTCCTGCCATACTCCAGATGCAATATATAATGGTTTAAACCATTCAGGTTTTGCCATAAAGGAGATAGGATCTCCACCGAACATTAGGATCATATTATTGATCAATCCGTTATTGGAAAAGAACACATATATCATACCGGCTAAAACAACAACGGAAATAAAATGCGGTGCATAAACGACTGTTTGGACAAACCGTTTCGATTTCTCACTTCTCATTTGGTTTAACATAAGAGCGAGGAAAATCGGAAGAGGAAATCCAACGACTAGTTGTGTAACACTCAGTCCAAGAGTATTTTTTATCAACGACCAAAATTGGTAGGAATCAAAAAACCTCTCAAAATGTTTAAATCCAACCCATGGACTTCCCATAATCCCTTTTGTAGCCACAAAATCTTTAAATGCAATCAACACTCCATACATAGGTACATAATGGAAAACTATAAAATAGATTAATGCGGGTAAAAGAAATAAATAAAGCTGATAATTTGTTAAGATTTTTTTGAGCTTCAATCCTTTTTTCACTGTGGTAGTTGAGTTGATTACTGGATCTGCCTTTCTAGCTATTTCCATGCTATCCCCCACTTATATGTGTTTTTTTGAGATGAATCTCTCCGTTGAAACGTTTCCAATCTGTTTTAAAATTTTTTATGCATCTCATAATTATTTTTGAAACGTTTCAATTTGTTAGTAAAGTAATCCCCAACCCCTTTAAGCTTAATAGGGAGTTGAGTACAACCTTTTTGAAACGTTTCATTCTAAAGACTAAAAAAACTTACGTTGTTTCTCCTTCTCTATACATAACCGGAACTCGATAAATATCTTGGTCTAACGTTTCTCCTTCAATCTTTCTTAATAGGAGCTCCACAGACATCCTTGCCATTTCTTCGACTGGTTGCCGTATCGTTGATAAAAATGGACGAAACAGCTTATTATCTTGAATGCCGTCATAACCGATCACTTTTACATCCTTAGGAATAAGAATTCCCTTTTGTTTTGCTTTATCTATATATTTAGCTGCAAGCAGATCAGTATTGGCAAAAATGCCATTTACATCTTCGTGTTCTTTTTTGCTAAAGAAATCATAAAAGAAGGTGTCATCATCATAAACAGCATCGTGCTCTTCGTAAGTCACGTATTCAATTCCTTGTGCCTCCGCTTCGTCCATAAATCCTTTCTTGCGAAGCAAAACTTCACTATATACAGAACTAGTAATTCCAAGATAGGCAACCTTGGTTACCCCCGCCTTTACAAGCTCCATTACGGCCATTCGACCGCCGGCATAGTTATCTGAAGTGACACATGTTATCTTTTTCCCAAAATGTCGGTCCAAGCTAATAATCGGAATATCCGTACTCACACTATCTTCAATCTCATTGTAGGTAATCCCAATAATGCCAGCTACTTTGTTTTGATTAAGCATATCAAGATAGTAGATTTCTTTATCCGGTCTCCCCCCGCTATTACAGAGCATTAACTTATATCCTTCTTTATCGAGTGCGTCCTCAATGTAATAAGCGAACTCTGAAAAAAACGGATGCCATATACTTGGGAGCAATAACGCCACCATCGTTGATTTTTGCATCTTAAAGTTTCGCGCTACTTCATTTGGTATGTAATTCAATTTTTTAATAGCTGCATTTACTTTTTCCCTTGTTTCAGGCTTTACAGTGGGATTCTTATTTATGACACGTGAAACAGTGCCAACCCCAACTCCTGCTAAGTCTGCAACATCTTTTATACTTGGCACTAATAATACCCCCAAAACAATTAAAGCGTTTTCATAAATTTATCATAACATCATAATTGAAACGTTTCAACGGTTTTTTAAAAAGAATTTTCAAAATAAAAAAGAAGACACCGCCTCTCTGCATAGCCATTATTTTCAGCAACAAACACCACAGGAAGCCGCTTCCATATTGCAGCTAATTAATTTTTTGATTCCCTTTTCTATGTATAAAAATAATCGCACTAGTGAAAGCTCACCGTGCGATTACATTTACTTCTTTTCAGATTAAATATTTTTATAACCTCTCCCAAATCGTGGCGATTCCTTGTCCCCCACCTATGCAGACAGCAGATGCACCATATTTTCCACCACGTCTTTGTAACTCATAAGCTAGAGAAAGAGTAATTCTCGTCCCACTTGCCGCTAGTGGGTGTCCTAGAGCAATCGCACCACCATTTACGTTTCCAATTTCAGGATCAAACCCCAGCTCTTTTTGACAAGCAAGATACTGTGCCGAGAATGCCTCATTGATTTCGATTAAGTCCAAATCCTTCAGTGTAAGGTTTGCTTTTTGCAATGCGCTTTGAATCGCCGGAACCGGTCCAATCCCCATATATTTTGGGTCAACTCCCACCACTGCCCACGATACTAGTCTTGCGATTGGCTTTAATCCTTTTTCAGCGGCAAACCCACTAGAAGTGATAATAACTGATGCTGCCCCATCGACCATCCCACTTGCATTTCCCGGAGTAACAATTCCATTCTCTCTAAAACGAGGCTTTAACTTCGCAAGCTTCTCCAGGCTGGTTTTTCGGACATGTTCATCCTGATTAACGATTTTACTTGCTTTCCTTTCTTTTACTTCAACTGGAACAATTTCCTCTGCCATATATCCCCTTTCTATTGCGGCTAGAGCCCGTTCATGACTGGTAAGTGCATGAATGTCAGCCTCATGACGAGAAATGCCATATTTTTCGGCTAAATTTTCTGCTGTATCAGCCATCGTGCAGTCACCGGCGGTATCGTATAATCCGTCCCATACCCAGTCTTCAATAGCAGGTCCACCAAGCGGACTACCCCACCTCATCCCTGGAATAACATGAGGAACATTACTCATACTTTCTGTTCCACCAGCAAGTACCGCATTTGCTTCACTCGTCAAAATATACCTTGCTGCTGTGATAATTGCTTCAACACCGCTACCGCATAAGCGATTGATTGTTAAAGCTGGAACATCTACAGGTAGACCAGCCTTTAAACCAATATGACGAGCTAAAATATGTGCATCCTTACTTGATTGTTGAACATTTGCAAAGACGACGTGATTAATATCTTCGGGATTAATATTCGCTTTTAGAATCGCTCCTCGTGCAGCTTCCACCCCTAAATCGGTAGCTGAAATCCCTCTAAAGGTACCTGAAATTTCTGTAAATGCCGTTCGTGCCCCATCCACCAAAACAATATTGCTCATGTTTCCCCCACTCCTTATAAAACGCTCAGATGAAAGCGATCAAATTAACAATAATAACGTTCTTTCTCTAATACAACATCAGCAATTCTTCGTTTGATTAACACATTATTTTCTGAACTGCTCATAATCAATCGACTAGCAAATCGTGAGAAGATTTCTTCATCACCAAAATGGTTAATCATGTTTAATGCCCTGAGTGCAATCTGTTGTGAAGCTTCATGAGTATATACTTTAGTACAATCAAGCTTCTGCCTGTTTTTTTCCTCCCCCCATCTCATGATTAATTTTTCCGTTCTTAAAATAGCGCTTTCAATAGCGTAAATAGTAATAACCATATCAGCAAGTAATGCGGCAATTTCTTGCTCTATTTGAAAATTACTAAGGCTATTCTTATTTATAGACTGAATAGCAGCATGAAATAATTTTTTTATTAGTTGAAGAATCTGTCTTTCATGTTGAAGTAACCCATTTTTCCACTCTTCGCCTTCAGATAAATCTGCATGGTTTTTAAAGACAGTGGTGGCAATGAGTAGTCTATTAATTTCATTTGTTCCCTCAAAGATTCGATTAATTCTAGAATCACGATACAGGGTTTCAATTTCATACTCTCTCATATAACCGTAACCACCGTGAATTTGAACCGCTTCATCAACAATTTCATCTAAAGCTTCTGTAGACATGACTTTATTAATGGAACACTCTACTGCATAAGGTGCAATTGTAGTAGCAAAATCATCCCCAGTTTTTTTCATATAATCGAAGCCTTCTTCCATCATTCCCGCTGTTCTATAGATAGCACTTTCATTGACATAAGTTTTAATTACCATATCAGCCACTTTATTCTTAATTAGATTAAAGGAAGAAAGACACTGACCAAATTGCATTCGTTGGTTGGCATATTTTACTCCCAGTTCAATAGCTCGTTTAGCTGTACCGAGTGATGTTGCAGAAATCTTATGACGGCCAATGTTCAATACATTAAAAGCAATTTTATGTCCCCTACCTACTTCTCCAATAACATTTTCTATAGGAACCCGTACATTTTCTAAAATAAGTGATCGAGTAGAAGACCCTTTAAGCCCCATCTTCTTTTCTTCTGCACTTGTAGACACACCTTTAAAGCTCTTTTCAACAATAAAGGCGGTAAACTGTGTCCCATCCACTTTCGCATACACGATAAAAATATCAGCGAACGCAGAATTTGTAATCCATTGTTTTTCCCCATTTAATACATAATAATTTCCGCACTTAGATAAGACGGCTATTGTTTTCACACTCATTGCATCTGTTCCTGAAGATGGTTCTGTCAAAGCATATGCAGCAATTTTTTCTCCACTCAAGATTTCTGGAAGATACGTATCTTTTTGGGTATTCGTTCCAAAATAAGCAATAGGTAATGCTCCAATCCCGGTTTGACCCCCAAAAGTAATAGCAAACGAACGACCAAGTGCCATCTTTTCAGAAATAATGGTTGCACTAACCTTCCCTAATCCAAGACCACCATCCTCTTCAGGGATATCTGCACGTATAAGACCTAGTTCACCAGTTTTTTTCATTAATGAAACGGTTTCCTCAAACTCCTGATTTTCAATTTTTTCTAACTTTGGATAAACCTCGTTCATCACAAATTTACTTGCCAAATCTGCTATCATTTGATGTTCATCATGAAAGTCCTCTGGTGTAAGAATGTCCCCTAGTAATCTACCAGTATATAAAAATGGATGATTTTGCCTTTTTTCAATAAGCATGTAACTATCCCTCCATTGCTTTGACTTGAGATTCCATCTTTTCACGAATATAGTCTGGGATAGTTTGGGCTTTTGGTTTACCAGCAAAAGAGGCCCATGCACGGACTCCATAACCTTCGGCAACGATTTGGCCTTCTTTTATAAAAACATGCTTAATTTTAAAGACTTTGTTATGCAACTCTTCTATTGAGCTTTGTACAACAATATGGTCTTCAAACACGAGGGGGCTCTTGAATGCACAATTTGCCTCTAACAGAGGTACCCCAATTTGCTGTTCTGCAAAAAGCTTTGAAGAAGGATAACCTATTTTTGTAAAAAAAGCATGTGTTGCTTCATCCATCCATTTAAAGAAATTTGGATAATAAACGATACCTGCCGCGTCCGTATCTCCCCACCGTACTTGAAAATGATATTCCGATTTCATTTTTCTTACCTCCTTTAACTTTGAATAGTAGAATTAGTATTACTTATTTCTTCGCGAAGCCTTATTTTTTGAATTTTCCCACTTGCTGTTACCGGGAATTTACTTGTGAAAGTTACTTTTTGAGGGACCTTATATAAGGCAATATGGTTCTTTATATAATTGATGATTTCTTCCTCTGTACACTCTTCGCCACTTTTCAATTGAACAACCGCACACACTAACTCTCCTAGGGTCTCATCAGGCAAACCTACTACAGCAGACTCTACTATTTTGGGATGCCTTGCGAGTACAGACTCAATTTCTTGTGGATAAATATTAAGTCCACCCCGAATAATCATTTCTTTTTTTCTACCGACAAATGTTAAATAGCCTTGATCATTAAGAGTGCCAAGGTCACCAGTATAGTACCAATTCTCATGATCGATCACTGCTGCTGTATGCTCTGGCATTTTATAATATCCCTTCATTGTGCCAAAACTCTTAATCGCGATTTCCCCTTTTTCTCCAGGAGCTAACGCGTTACGATTACTATCAACAATTTTTAACTCTACTCCAGGAATTGGCTTTCCTAGGGTTTCTGTAATATTCTTTTCTTTATCATCGTAAGGAGTCATTGTAACGGTAACCGTCTCAGTAATTCCAAATGATTGGCAAAGGTTAATTCCCATGCGATACCGAATTTCTTTCACCTTTGATGGCGGAATCGGGGATGCTCCTACAACACCAGTTCGTAGCGTAGACAAATTATATTGATCGAAGTTTTCCACTTCTAGTAGTTTAATAAACATGGTAGGTACGCCATTTAAAATCGTTACTTTTTCCTGTTCAATTAAACGTAGCATTTCAGTTGGTTGGAACTTCTCCAATAACACGATACGAGAACCTGTGAAGGCAGCGCAAAACAAATTAACTGCCATACCAAATATATGAAATAAAGGAGCAGGAAGAATTAGTACATCTTTTTCAGAAAAAAAGAGTTCCACACCCATTGTATTAGCAGATTGTACGACACTACGATGAGTAACCATGACACCTTTTGGAACACCCGTCGTACCAGAGGTATATAAAATGCAAAATACGTCCTGATCTACATCTATTGGTACTTCGTCCAGATAGACAGATTCCTCGTCCATGATTTCGTGAAAGGATAAGAGTCCTTCCCAACAAAAACGGACAGTAATAACCTCTTCTACTAAAAACAGTACCTCTTTCAACCCAAAATTATGGTTAAATTCTTCAGAGACAATAATTACTTTTGGCTCAGAATTGGTTAGTATATGGTTCACTTCATGAGCTTTATATTTAGGATTAAACGGGACAAGGATAGCACCAATTTTTGCTACAGCAAAAAAAATAACAACTGTTTCGTACCAATTGGGTAAGGATACTGCAACTCGTTCCCCCTTATTTATCCCTCGTTTCGTTAAAGCCACTGCGAATTTATCAACATCACTTTTTAACTGTGAGTAAGTAACTGCTCTTTTCAAATCAAATAATGCTTCATTTTGACCATAATTTTTTGATGAAGACTCCAAAATTCCATATACCGAAAATAGATTTCGATCTTTTCCCACTCTTTTCATCACCCCTCGAAAAAAACATTTTTATTTAATGAAGTACCCATATTGTTTATGGATACTTCATTTGATAAAAACTTTCCCTACTTTCCTGCAAAAATTGGTTTTCTCTTTTCTATAAATGCTTGTAACCCTTCCTTTCGATCCTCTGTAGAGAAGGCGTTTGCAAAACAAGCACTTTCAATAATTAAGCCAGATTCTAGATCCGTGTTCCCTCCAGTATTAACGGCTAATTTTAACATTTGTAGAGCCACTGGTGGTTTTTGGGCTAACTTTAGAGCCCATTCCTGTGCTGTATCAAGTAAATCTTCAAGAGGGACTACTTTGTTAACCATATTTAATTCTAAGGCACGGTAGGCATCAAACATCTCGCCAAAGTAAAGAAGTTCCTTCGCTACTCCCTGGCCAACCATTTTTTGCAAACGCTGTGTGCCGCCCCCGCCAGGTATAATACCAAGTCCTACTTCAGGGAATGCAAACTTAGCTTTACTTGAACTAATCCGTAAATCGCAAGCAAGTGCTAGTTCTAATCCCCCACCAAGAGCTAGACCATTTATTGCTGCAATAACAGGCTTTGTTAAATTTTCAACTTTTGAAAAAACCGTTCTTGAAATTTTGTTCATCTTATTAATTCCAACAAGGCCAAGGTTAGCCATTTCATTGATATCAGCACCTGCAACAAATGCTTTTTCTCCACTTCCAGTAAGGATAATTGCCCGCACCTCATCATTTGCCTCAAGCTCACCAAATATAGTATTTAATTCTTGAAAAACTTTTGTATTCAAGGGATTTACAGGTGGGCGGTTAATTGTAACAACAGCCACATTTTTGTTAATCTCACATAATAAAAATTCATAACTCATTCGCTTTTCCTCCAATCATTATTCATATTCGTAAAATCCTGCACCTGTTTTCTTCCCATATCTTCCTGCTCGAATAACTTCCTTTAAAAGAAGTGGCGGTGCATAAAAGTTGTTATTAAACTCTTTTTTAAAATACTCCATTACATGGTAACCAATATCTACTCCAGCAAAATCTTGAAGCTCAAAAGGGCCCATTGGGTAATTCAATCCCAGTTTCACTGCTTTATCAATATCTTCATAAGAGGCCACTCCCTCTTGAACTAGTTTGATCGCTTCGATAAACTGTGGAAGCATAATACGATTAACAATAAATCCTGGTGAGTCTTTTTTAACTTCAACTGGTTCTTTTGCTAGCTTTATAGATAGCGCTTTCAATTCTTCTACCGTTTCATCACTAGTCTTATATCCACGTACCACTTCTACTAGCTTCATGATTTGTGCAGGATTAAAAAAATGCATTCCTGCTACTCGTTCAGGACGAGTGGTTGCCGAAGCAATCTCAGTGATTGACATAGAGGATGTGTTTGTCGCGATAATGACACCTTCACGGACAATCTGATCGAGGCTTGAGAATACTTCCTTTTTTAATGTTAAATCCTCGATAACCGCTTCAATTACGATATCAACATCCCTCAAATCCTCTAATTGAGTGGTTGTTTGTATACGACTTAATGCTTCTTGTTTCTGTTCTTCTGTTAATTTTCCTCTTGAAACACTTTTATCCATAAACTTACTCATTCGATTTAAAGCGTTTTCTAAAAATTGCTCCTCAATATCTCTTAATACAACATTGAATCCATTAATTGCAGCTAGGTTTGCAATACCCGTCCCCATGGATCCAGCTCCTACAACACCGATTGTTTGAGTGGTCATTGTCGCAACTCCTTTTTTGAATTTTTAATAATTTCTGTAAATTCATTATAACTAATAATGAATGTTTCCTTGTACCTACACTATGTAGGAAAATACTTATGATTTTTCGTCGTATTATAGTAAAGAAATTATCTTCTTATAAGACTTATAGATTTTTTTTGGTGTAACCCGTAATACTATAATGTCAACTATCAATTTATACGAAAAACTACTTTTTTTTCCCTCTTTAATGAGCTTATTTTTCAAGATAAATACACTTATATTTAGCATAAAGTTCCTAATCCTATAACGATCTACAATTTCTTCATAAGGAAAGGAGGATGTTATTAAATTCACCAAAATCGAAAGCGTTTTAATGATAGATTTAATAACTAGGGGGTATTACTAATGAAATTTAAGAAAAGGACCTTTTTCATTACGGTTTTATTAACACTTCTTCTTTCTACTTCAGTTATTGCAGGTGCCTTAAACAGCACCAGTAAACAGCTAGAGGTACCCATTCAAAAATTATCTGTTAGCTTGATTTCTGATGTTGTTTATTCTCAACCATCTATTTTTGGATATCCAAACTATCCATTAAAAATGGATATTTTAAAACCTAATAGTAAAGATCTACTCCCAGCAGTTGTATTTATTACTGGTGGAGGGTTTATGGCAGCTAACAAAGACAACTATTTGCAGCAAAGAATGGATATTTCTGAAGCAGGTTATGTTGTAACTAGTATTGAATATAGGGTAACTCCTCAGAGTACTTTCCCAGCACCACTCGAAGATGTTAAGTCTGCTATTCGCTATTTACGTGCCAACTCTGCAAAGTATGGAATCGATCCTAATCAAATTGCTGTCATGGGTTCTTCTGCGGGAGGATATCTTGCTGCATTAGCAGGTACAACAAATAATATAAAAGAGTATGACAAGGGTGATTTCCTCGATGTAAGCAGTAAAGTCAATGCCGTTATAGATTTGTACGGACTTTCAGATTTAACAAAAGTAGGGGAAGGTTATTCGAAAGAAGTGCAAGAAATTCATAAGTCTCCTTCAGCACCTGAAGCTATGTGGGTTAATGGGGCAGCAGTATTTGGACCGGGCGGTTCCATTCTTGACCATCCTGACAAGGCTGCAAAAGCAAATCCAATTACTTATGTAACAAATGATGACCCTCCTTTCCTGCTAATGCATGGCGATCAAGACACGCTAGTTTCACCGAATCAAACACAAATTCTCCATGAAGCATTAATAAATAAAGGGGTAGATTCAACTCGTTATGTTGTAAAGGGTGCTGGTCACGGTGGAGATGTTTGGGCTCAGCCAAAAATTGTTAATCTTATCATTGACTTTTTAGATTCACATTTAAAGGGAAAAGAAAATAAATAATTAGAAAAATGGCCAAAAATCTTATTTAAAGATAATTGGCCATTTTTTAAGATTGCTACTTTCATCTTAATAAGAGGTTTCTCTCTATTTCTTGGCCGTACATATCATGAAGTTTTAAAGCTAGCATTAAATTAAATCTCACTTCTGCATCACTTAACTGAACATCTAATAGAGATTCTATTCTTTCAAGGCGATATAGCAAAGAACTTCTATGTATATAAAGCTCTTCAGCTGTATTTTTAACATTCCCATTATTTTGTAGAAACGTATGAAGAGTATTGCAAAGATCGGTATTTTTCCCTTCTGAATAAGATAGAAGCCGTCCAAGTTGATTACTTACAAACAGGGCAACTTCCATGGAGTAGTTTAAGTGATGAAGGATCGCATATGAACCAAGTTCATCAAATAGCATATAACCTTTTTGACGTAAGCGACTATTGACAATATTTAGTGCCTGAATGGCTTGCTGATAACTTAAAAAGTAGTCTTGTATGTTACTAGTCATTCCTCCAATCCCCATAAACACTTTGCACCTTATATTGGTTTCCCCCACCCACTTGTTGATCTTCGTATAAAGTAATTGCCAATATTTTTTCGATTGTGTCCCTTCATTTTCACATGGAATTATTAACACATTTTTCTCCTCATGGGTTGCCGTTATGATGGCATAATCTTTTTCTGGTAAATGTGATTTAATATAATCCCATATAAGGTTCCTTTTTGACTGTTGTTCAAAAAGATTGGATCCTTTTACTTCATCTTCATCCAAAATGATAGACAAAACACATAGTTGATGGCTTTGAAATAGGTCCCATTGAAAAACATTTGCAAACTGTAAAATTCCCTCTTTATCTTCTACTTGTTTAGATAATAATTTACTAATAAAACTATCTTTTGTCTGTTCTTTTGCATCTAGTATGATTTTTTGCTTAATAAATTGGAGTGAATATATATTACGAGCAAGTTCAATTGTTAAACGATCGATCTCATCCATTTCTTGGCCCATTCTGCGTACGGCAAGATATCCTAGTAAACTTCCTCCCCCATGTACCATCAAGAACGAAAAAAAGGCGGAGGGATCACCTGAATCCTTAATTAAAAAGTAGTCTGGACTCTTTAATTTTCCCTTTTCTCTTTGTACAATTTCGGTAAGTTGATCGAGAAGCTGACCCTGATTGACTCTATTATTCATATGGACTGAAATTGGCTGCAAAAAACGGTCAAATAAAATCACTGGATTTTGAAATAGATTCGAAAGCATCGAGGTAATGCCATCAAAACCATCCACTTCTATTGTTTCTTTTACAAGCGCTTGTTGGAAATCTAAAAGAAATTGGAGGCGATTTTTATGCTCCTTCTCACTGTTAAATAGTCGTGCATTTTCTAACATGGTCGCTACATGATTAGACAATAGCTCTAATAGTCTCAAGTCATTTTCTGTAAATACATCTTCATTATTGTTCTCGATATGCAATACGCCAATTGTACGTAATTCTATGATTAAAGGGATGGTTAGTTGAGTGCCTCCTGGCTTCTCGAGAAATGGAAAATATTTATTCAGCTTATAATTATCTTCAATCATAATTGAATCAGGATGTTGTTTCTCTCCATAGGAAGGCGGTTGGAATATAAAACAATTTTCCTTTTCGTCATATAAATAAATACAAGCCAAATCAGCATTTGTTCCTTTTCCAGCCCTTAATGTTAACTCTTCAATGTGCTTTTCAATAGGAGCATTAAGAGAAAGGTTTTTGCCAATCCATTCAATCCCTTCGATCTTTTTTAACTGTGATTTCTTTTCTCTAGCCATTTCCATTGCCACAGCAATATCTTTACCGAATTCTTCAAAAGGAGCCTCCATTTCTAATAGTGGAACATAATTTAGGAATCCAATGATACAAAAACCTAAATCGGAATCGCTTTCATATAAAGGAACAGTAAACCATGTTTTTATTTTTGCCTCTTTAAGTACTCTAGATAAATTACAGGTTTCAGGAGGATCAGCGTTTTCATTCGTTAGGCTTTGTCGGAGAAGTCTGCTGGAGCAATATTTTTGTTCAAGGGGAAAATAGTTGGTGAGTTCTGGTACGTTTCCACTCCAAGCTTTAGTCACGAAGTTTCCTGTTTGATTTAAGATAACCCCTACAAAATCACAATAAAGTTCACTTTGAAACGAAGCTGTCAAATATTGTAGTACTTCCTCTTCCGTATCAAACTTTACTAGTTGTCTGGCAGTTGATCGTAAATGATTTTCTAATTTTTTCATAAGGTGATCTTTTACTGTATTTGGCATAGCTCATTCCCCTCGTTTTTGAATTTGATTTTTGAAAACAAAAAATATTCAAAATTTACTAACTAAAAATACTATACTCTTTTTTTAGTAAACAGTAAAATCCCATAGATTACTCTTTGGGATTAATAGCTGAAACTTTTCTATATATTTATTTATCTACTATTTGTCGTTTTTTATGCTCCAGCTGATTTAATGCCAAGATAAGCTGAGATCACCTGAGGATTAGAGCTTATTTCGTCTCTTGTTCCATTTATAATCATTCTTCCCTGATCAATGACATAGGCTTGATCACACACTTTAAGTGCAGCTTTCACATTCTGTTCTACTAATATGACCATTGTTCCTAAATCCTCTTTAATGATCATTAATGTATCAAGTATTTCATTTACTATTTTCGGTGCAAGCCCCATGGAAGGTTCATCTAGAAGGATGATTTTAGGATTTGACATCAAACCCCTACCAATGGCTAACATTTGCTGTTCTCCACCACTTAAATTTCCACCAAGGTTTTTCAAATGTTTCTTTAATCCAGGGAACATATCAAGTATTTTCGTTAAATTTTCTTCTGCTAGCTTCTTCTCCTTATAATATTTTGAAAAGATTCCAAGCAATAAATTTTCCTTTACAGTTAGGTTAGTAAAGATTTGTCTGCCTTCCGGAACGAGACTTAAGCCTTTTTCAACTACCTTATTAGCTGGATAGCCGCTTATAACTTCATTCTCAAGAGTAATCGTTCCAGATGTTGGCCGATAAAGTCCAGCAAGCGTATTTAACAGCGTACTTTTCCCAGCACCGTTTGCACCGATGATTGAGACAATTTGTCCTTTTTCCACCTGAAAATAGATCTCATGGAGAATTTTTATTTTCCCAATATGGGTACTTACGCCATCAACCTTTAGCATTAGACAACCTCCTCTCCTAGATAGGCAGCAATTACCTTTGCATTTTGTTGTATTTCGTCAGGAGTTCCTTCCGCAATCTTCTTTCCAAAGTCAAGGACAATTATACGATCTGCAAGCTCCATCACCGTCGCCATTTTATGTTCAACAAATAAAAAGGAACTACCTTCTGATTTTAATTTTTTAATATAATCTGCCATTCTATTGGTTTCGTAATCATTCAAACCTGCCATTGGTTCATCTAACATAATTAAATCTGGTTTATAAACAATCGCTCTTGCAAACTCCAACTGCTTTTGAAGGCCATATGATAACTGGCCTGCCTGTTCGAACATTAATTCTTCTAGGCCAACTAAATGAATTGCATCTAACGCTAGGTCATAGGCAATTCTTTCATCCTTTAAAATCCTTGGGAGTCGGAAGGCAGCATTCACCACATTGGTTTTCAACTTGACATGAGCACCCATCATTACATTTTCAAGGACAGTCAAGTTGTGAAATATTTGTAAATTCTGGAATGTCCTAGATATCCCTAAGTGAGCTAGTTGGGGAATCTTTTGTCCTGTTAATTTATTACCTTTGAAGTATACTTCTCCATTTGTCGGAGAAAGAAAACAAGAAATCATATTAAATAAAGTTGTTTTGCCTGCACCGTTTGGTCCAATGACTGCTACGATTTCTCCAGCCCCTACATCATAACTGATATCAGAGACCGCTGTAACTCCACCAAATCGTTTTGTTAATCCCCTTACTTCAAGTAGTTTTGACATGACCTATTAAACTCCTTTTTGAGAAATCATATCTTTATGAGCCTTTACACTTACTTTCTTTTTGGGCTTAATCTTTTGAATCGGTTTTGAAATAACATGTATCAGCCCTTTTGGTAAGAACATCATAATCAAAATAATAATTAATCCGTAAACAACAATCTCCACTTCTCCACTAATACCAAAATAAGTGTGTCCTACAAAGCGAATGATCTCATTCAAAAACATAATAACTGTTGTTCCTAGAATCGCACCCCAAACGGAGCTTGCCCCTCCAACCATTACCATAATTAAAAACAAGATTGATTTTGTTATATAAAATGTAGGTGGAGCAACAAAGGTAATATAGTGAGCATACATACTTCCTGCTAGCGATGCAAAAGCAGCACTTAATGCAAAAATAGCAACTTTATAATTCTCCACTTTCACTCCAAGTGTCTCTGTTGCTATTTCGCTATCATGAATGCTTCTTAACACTCTCCCTACATGAGAGCGGACGATATTTAGTGATAATAATAGAACAAGAACAGCAGCCGTCCAAACAAAGAAGTAGAAAAATAATTTATCTGTAAGCGGTACTCCAAATAAAGACAAGGAGGGTATCCCTATTAAACCTGCGGCTCCACCTGTTAACTGATTAAGACCTAAAATTAAAATATAAAATATGATGTTAATTCCAAGTGTTGCAAGAGCTAAAAAATGACCTTTCAATTTTAAAATAGGTATTCCAATTATATAAGCGATAAAAAAAGTAGTAATCATTCCTATAGTAAGTGCTATCCAGGGTGAAAGCTCAAAACTAGTAGTTAACACACCCGACGTGTAAGCTCCTATTCCAAAGAAAGCTGCATGCCCGAGGGATATTTGTCCTGCATAACCAATTAACAGACATAAACCTAGAGAGACGATTGAATAGATTCCTATTAAGATTAAAATGGTAAAAATATACGGAGATTTTACTACGAGAGGTAAAATCAAAATAAGTCCCACTAAAAATAGGATAGGTTTCAATCGATTTCCATACAAGATTTTTTCCAGCTTCGACATCTATATTCCCCCCCCTACTAAACTCTCTCACCTGAAGCTCTTGCAAATATTCCATTCGGTTTAAAAAATAAAACAAGGATCAGTACGAGAAATGTTATCGCATCACTATAAAACGTGGAGATAAAACCTCCAGAAAAAGTTTCCAACAAACCGACAATTAAAGCGCCTGCTACTGCCCCTGGAATACTATGCATACCTCCAATGACCATCCCAACAAATCCTTTTACACCAATTAGAAATCCCATTTCATACGTTGCGTCAGTAATAGGGGTAATCAAAATTCCAGCAATAGCTCCTAATGCGGCAGCCAAAGTGAAAGCCAAGGCTGACATGGTACTTGTATTGATCCCCATAAGTTTCGCGGCACGTTGATTCTTTTCACATGCTCGTAATGCAGAACCGATATAGGTTTTTTCAAAGAATACGTATAGCACAGCTAACAGGATTAACAAAACGATGAAAATAAAAATACTTTGAGGGTTAATAACTGCACCCATAAAATGAATGGGTTCCATTTTAATTAAGGGAGCAAGTTGCTTCGGATTGGTCCCCCATATAATTAATCCCATCCCCTTTAAGAAGGTGGAAACTCCTATTGTAATAATGATTAAGATAATGACTGTAGTATTTCTAGCATGTCGAATAGCCGTACGTTCTACTATTAACCCTATGGTAGCTGAGATAAGAATAGCTAAAATAATAGATGCAGATATTGGTAGTCCTGCATTCGCAAAAGTAATACAAGTCAGCGCACCAATCATCGCAAATTCACCCTGGGCAAAGTTTAATATGCCGGTAATGTTATAGATAGTCACAAAACCGATGGCTAATAAAGCATAGATACTTCCAACTGTTAGCCCCGTTACGATATATTGCATGAGTAATTCCATGGAGGTACTCCTTTCTTAATACCAATGGCAGAGCCTATGTTTCTGCCATTGGTCCTTTTTATTCTTACCATCTAGATACTCTTAAAAACACAACGATGGAACTAATTCTACTCATAATACTTCCATTCATTATTCTCAATACCAAGAACTGAGAATCCATCTTCGTAAGGTCCTACATAATCCGATTGTAATTCGAAGGAACCCGTTAACCCAGAATACTTATTGACTTCTGTCTTTAAGTAATTATGAATATCTTCAGAGGTGGTATTTCCTGCTTTAATCGCCTCAATTAGTAGATGGAACCCATCCGCTGCATGTGCGGTAAAATTATCAGGATCACTATTAAACATTGCACGATAATCTTCACGGAACTTTTCTAATCTGTCTTTTTGCTCTCCATTTGGTAATTGATCAACAACACTTAATTTACTGCCAATTACGTAGATATTTTCATTATTATCTTTCACTTGGTCTAAGAACCCTTTATTAGCAGATGCAGAAGATTGAATCATAGGAATATCAAACCCGAGTGCTTTAAAATTACGTGCTACGATTCCAGCACCTGGTGTTCTTGACCAAACGATTACTGCCTCTGGATTCTCTTTCCGAATATTTGTTAATTGAACCGTCATATCCGTAGCAGTTGCATCAAATTCCTCATGTGCCACGATTTTTATGTCATTTTCTTTTGCTACCTTTTCAAAGGAAGGGAGACCTTCTACTCCAAACCCATCACGAGCATTAATCCAGGCTACTTTTGAAATATTATTTTCTTTTAAGAATTCAATTATTAAGTTAGCATTCGTTAAGTTACTTGGTGCCATTTGATAAATATCCTTCGCTTCAGGATTAACAGGAGCCACAGTCATTAATGGTATTCCCTCGCTAGAGATTTTGGGTAAGATTGCCATTGAGGTACTAGCTTGAGTGGCACCAACAACCGCAACTACCCCTTCTGAAATTAATTTGTCTGCAGCAATCACAGCTTTTGTATCGTCCGTTTCATAGTCTTGCATAATAATTTCAATTTTCTTTCCATTTATAGATTCTTCTTCATCTAATTGTTGCTGGATGAGCTTCACATAATTCGCCTGAGTTTTTCCTAAAGTAGAAGCAGGACCGGTTTCGGCAAAAATAGCTCCAATTTTTATAACCTCTTTATCACCGTCACCATCATTTTTATCATTACTACTAGAAGTTTCCGTGTTACAAGCAGACAAAGCTATGACTAAAATTAACATCAAACTAAACGAACAAATAGATTTCCAAAACTTTTTCATTTTAAGTCCCCCTTTTAACCATGTTTAATTGCAACATTCGCATCTTCTAAACCCTGAAAGTAAAAATTAGTTCGTAACAATTTGTGTCATTAAATAATAAAAATAAACCTTTCACCTCCACTAAAAAACCTATTGTATCCGCTTTCAAAACATAAGAGATAAATAACCAAGAAGCTTTTTAGAATGGAGTCAAAATAAGCGGAGAAATAATATTCAAGAATGTTCAGAAATATCTGTAATTAGATTATAATTGATGGGTATTTTTAAAAATACCTACACCATATACTAAAAAACAAGATCATTTTCGTCATTTTTGTGGAGAAACTATGATTTATAAACTTTTTATAGTAGTAGAATTCTGAAACTCTCCTAATATTAATAATTTGACTTAAAGAACTTCGATCCAGTTTCTTTCATAAAAAATAAGAAAGCAGGGGACTATACATCAAGCCCCCTGCTCCTCACATATTCAAATATACAAAATAATGCCCCTGCCAAGGAATTTCATTTTAACACATACTTCGGGTTAACCAAACACTTTCACATTTTTTCTCAGATTATTTAAAAGACCTATTGAACTGAAAAGAATCGCTAAAATTCTTAAGTGTGTACAGTCTAGCCGTCAATATAAACAAATCATTATAGTTATGTTGGACATATTCATCAATAGTGGTGAGTCCTTTTTGAAAACTATCAACTAAATAGTAAGTGTACTTTTCATCCCATTCAAACTGATTGATTCGATGAAGTTCATCCGCAATAATCTTAAACTTATATTCGCTAATAAATAGTTTTACTTGGTATATTTTATCTGACTCGACCATGAAACTGTTTTTATGTTTTTCAACAAATTGAATAAAACCCTTTATAGCATCAGCAAGTAAAAGTGCCTTCTGCATCTCATGATTCATACACTTCATCTCCTTAGAAATACTATTAAAAAAAGTGTATGAGCGGAAACGTTCTTGTAACACAGATAATCATCACTTATTATCCTCAAGTTAGTATTTATATAATTTTCTGAACATTTAATTTTTCTTCATTGCCCTAATATAGGTAAATTGAACAAAAATTCAAATATTTCAATATAATAATTTATTTCACAATTTATAATATTCGTGTTAAACTATCTGATATTAACGTAGCAAAGCAAAATAGCTTTGTTTTCAGTCTTTATTTTTAATTTATAAAATTGGAGGGTCAAATGAAAAATCTATTTCTTAAGTGGAATGAAGTGAGCCTTGTTAAACGTATCCTCGTAGGCATGATTATCGGAATCATCTTTGCTTTAGCGATTCCGGATGCAACAAAATGGGTATCTATTTTCGGTTCATTATTCGTAGGAGCACTAAAGGCTGTTGCCCCAGTGTTAGTTCTTTTCCTAGTTATGCACGCCATTTCTAAGCACAGAACTGGTCAACAAACCAATATGAAATCTATTATCGGGTTATATGCAGCCAGTACCTTTTTAGCAGGACTTGTTGCGGTTGTGGCAAGCTTTATCTTCCCGGTTAGTTTAACTCTTACATCCGGAGCTGATGACCTAACTCCTCCTGGAGGAATTGTTGAAGTCCTTAGAACATTATTATTTAATATTGTTGATAATCCAGTAAATGCTCTAATCAATGCAAATTATATTGGTATTCTCACTTGGGCTATCCTTCTTGGAATCGCCCTTCGCAGTGCTAATGACTCAACTAAAAACCTGTTAGAAAGCTTTTCAAATGCGATTTCTCAACTTGTTAAATGGGTAATCAGCTTAGCACCAATTGGAATTATGGGTCTTGTGTATGATGCAATCGTAACAAACGGATTATCTGCATTATTAGACTATGGAAAACTACTTCTTGTACTAGTAGGTTGTATGTTCTTTGTTGCTCTTGTGGTGAATCCAATCATCGTTTATGTAAACATTCGTACAAACCCTTATCCATTAGTATTTAAATGCTTAAAAGAAAGTGGAATTACGGCCTTCTTTACTCGTAGTTCAGCAGCAAATATTCCAGTTAATATGACATTATGCGAAAAACTAGATCTAGATAAGGACACCTATTCTGTCTCTATCCCTCTAGGGGCAACGATTAACATGGCTGGTGCAGCGATTACGATTTCTGTTCTGACTCTAGCAGCTGTTCACACCCTAGGTATTCAAGTTGATATTGGTACTGCCCTAATCCTTAGTGTTTTAGCAGCTGTCTCTGCTGCGGGTGCCTCAGGTGTTGCTGGTGGTTCACTCCTGCTTATTCCTTTAGCTTGTAGCTTATTTGGAATTTCTAATGATGTGGCCATGCAAGTAGTTGCAGTTGGTTTCATCATCGGTGTGGTACAGGACTCTTGTGAAACGGCTCTTAATTCATCATCTGACGTACTTTATACAGCTACTGCTGAATACGCAAAGAAGCGTAAAGAAGGTAAAGCAGTTAAGATTAGTGCTTAAATAAATACTAACCCCCATTCATTTAGCTGAACTGCACCCCTTAAAGTAGATGTTGAAAAACCCCCTTCAGGGCAACACTTACTTTTAGGGGTGATTTTTTATGGGCATTAAAGGTCAACAGTACCAAACATACTCGTTCGACTTAAAAATGGAAGCGATGAAAATGAAGCAAAATGGTTATACAAATACCCAAATAACAGAAAAATTACAAATTAAGGATAAAGACCGAGTGAAATTTTGGTGGAGGAAATTTCGAAAGGATGGAGAAACAGCCTTTATCGATCAAAGGGGTCGACGTAATGAATATAAGGATCAGGATCTTTATATTAAGAAGTTAGAGATGGAGAATGACATATTAAAAAAGTATCTGGAAATTTTGAACGAGGAGGTAAGAAAGTAAGATTTCAAGTGGTACATCACTTTCGAGATAAGTATACGATAAAAGAATTGTGTGATTTCCTGGAGGTTTCTGTATCAGGTTATTATAAGTACTTAAAAAGTATGCAGATTAACAAAGATGCGAAGTTAAGTCAACGAATATTGGATATCTATAACCAACATGAAGGGATTTGGGGGTATAGACAAATCCATATGGAATTGACCGAAGGCGACCAATTGAGCGTGAATCACAAGAAGGTATTCAGGATATATCATGAGTTAGGCCTTAAGGCGAAAATCAGGAAAAAGAGATTTAGAAATCGTAACCAGTATAAACAAAAAGAACCAGAAAGAATTGTTCCAAATCTCCTGGAACGTAATTTTACAGCAATAAAGCTTAATCAAAAGTGGGTTACTGATATAACAGAATTTAATATTTTTAAACAAACACTTTATGTTTCAGCTGTAATGGATTTATATAACAATGAAATTATTGGCTATCAGTTTGGGAGAACAGCAGATAGATTATTTGTGATGAAAACGATAGAAATGGCAATAAAAAAAGAAAAGGACGTGTCTGGCGTTATCCTTCATAGCGACAGAGGAAGCCAATACACGTCCCGAGCCTTACAGGACACACTTGAATCTTATGGCATAAGGCCAAGCATGTCACGACCAGGCAATCCATATGACAACGCCTGTATTGAAAGTTTCTTTTCCCATTTCAAAACAGAAGGTATCTATCCATATGATGTCCAAACTGAAGAAGAATTAGAACAAAGAATCATAGACTATATTTATCGTTACAATAACGAACGTAGGCAGAAAAAGTTGAACAAAATGTCTCCAGTAGACTATAGAGTTAAAAATGCATCATAGTGTAAAGGTAATTGGTCCCAAAACGGATGTAAATAGTTAGATAAAGTATTGAGATCAGCTTGATATGGAGCACACGCATAGTAACCTATTTGGTGAATCCAGCTCTAGAAATGAGCTGATTTCCTGGAGGGAGAACTATGCGTGAAGAGGCTCCATGTCAAGCAACATGAGTAAGCTGGCAAAACAAACAATATAAAAGGGAGCAATTACCTTTAAAAGATAATTACTCCCGGGTTTTTTTAACTTCCACTTTTTTGGGGCTAGACCATCTTCATAAATGGTATTTCCTAAAAAATCCCCAAGTACTAATATAAAAACTAAGTGAAACGGGGTTAACTGAGAGATAGAGGTTCTGCGTGTTATGATAATAATAAAAAATAAAGCGACAAAACCTACGATAACTTTGATCGTCAGGAAACTAATGTTAACTTCCTCCAATATGCTTTTCCTCCCGTTATCTAATTTAAATTCGGCTAACTTATGGAAGGATATACAGACTCCTTACATATTTGAGTTGATTAGAAGGTGGTAAATATCAAATTATTTTAGTAGTACGGAGCTAGTTTTAATATGGAAATATCACCAATTTCCCGTTATCAGCAACACTATAAGAAAAGAATTGTTAAACAAGGAAACTGAGTTATCCTTAATTTTCAAGAAAAATAAAAATGGTTGTACTGTAGATTTAATATTGGTCATTTCACTTTACTTAGTTGTAAATCTTAAGATTTAGAAAAAGAGGCTAGTTTTATTAATTTCTAAAATAATGTCTCGTTTAACAAGTTTAGCCCATATAACCCAAGGCACAACTAAAAAAACGACTAGTATCCACCATTCCCAAGTTAAAAACTCATTTTTTAGCCAACCATTTAATTCTAAATGATACAGTTTATCTTCTAATAAACGTATTTCCTTAAGATTTTCAAATATATTATCTATTGATATCACCCCTATATTTAAATTAAAAGGTAACAGATATTTTTGAATTCAAACTCTTTGAGTTTTTGCGAACATGTCCATTTCTTTATCATCAAGGGTGCTCAACTCTGATCCCAATTCGGCTGACCATTTGGAATAATCTGCTCTGACGATTGGATTGATTTTCGTTACCTCTGATTTTGTTTTCAAATTTGTTTTTGATTTTATCCGTTCCGGCACAGCGATTTCCCAATGAACATCAAAGACAGGCTGCAAATCGGCTGATGCTTCTCCTATGACTTGCAAATGAGTATCCCGCCAGAAGCCAACGTCAGGCTTCAATCCTGTATATTCATATCCTATGTTAATGCCACCATTAAAAGCTATCTTTCCGTCGATTATGGCCATCTTACAATGATCCCGATAATTCCAATTGGACAAAAACCAGGGAAATCGCAAAGGAAATATTGTCCTGCATTCTATACCTGCTTCAACCATCTGCCGGATTTTTTCACGCGGGAACTTATAACTCCCCAAGCCATCTCTCATAAAACGAACCTGCACTCCAGTTAATGCTTTTTCGATTAGCAGTTCTGTGATGCGATTGCCAATTTGGTCATTCCGAAAAATGAAATATTCCAGATCAATTGTTTTTTGAGCATCTTGTAGGGATTCAAGGAGTTGTTCATATTTCGCTATTCCATTGTTAAACACTTGGACTCGGCCCATTCGAAGCCCATTCACAGTGAAATGCCGTAAAGAATCGGCAATTACCGATGCTGAATCACTGAATGTCTCAGGCTTCCTAAACGATATGCTTTCGTATGAAAAGTACATTACGGCATCTTATTCTACGGCAATGAATGAGGCAAGCCACGCTTCGCTATATCAGGACATTCACGCGATTTTCGACGAAACGAAGAATTTGCAGCGTGAACTGTATAATCTGATGTTTCAAAAGGGATGGTATTCGCTTGAAGTGGAACAGCCACAAAAACTTCAACAGGAGCACAGCAGTTTACAGGGTACATGTCCCAGTTTCCGCATAATCCTCCAATACAATAAGGTCGTAAAAAGCTATGGTAACCAGTCCATAGCTTTTAAATTATTCAATTTTTTTATATAGACTAACCTTAGTTAAACCGTTGTAACTTTTCCAGAAAATCCATTTGGCGAATAGGGGATTGCTTGTGAAGGATTTTCCTAGCAATATGATGTCAGAACCCAGAATTAGGAACCACTTGGGGATGAATTCAAAAATTTCAAGGTGTTTTTTAACTACAAAAGGCAACTTTTATAAAGGTTCATTGCCTTTTGCCTGACATGGGGTCAATAGGGGGAGTATTTCAGATTATTCATTTTGGGCTGCTTCCAGTGCATTCTTTACATCAATTAAGCCATTGCCGAAATCGCTATCATTTCCTGGGATTCCTAAATCATATGCAGAATTCTTAATAATGTCTATTACTTCTCTGTTAGTTAAATTAGGGTTTGCAGAAAGCAAGAGGCCAGCAAGTCCTGCCACATGAGGCGAAGCCATAGAAGTACCTGATAAAGCTGCATACTGCTGGTTAAAATAGGTGCTCGTAATTTGGACTCCGGGAGCTTAGACATCAATATAATCCCCGTAATTTGAGAAAGATGCTCGTCGTCCTGTGTTGTCGACAGCTGACACACTTAAAACTTCAGGATATGCTGCTGGATAGCTCGGTTGTATAGTATTTTCATTTCCTGCTGCAGAAATCATGACTACATTTTTAATGTATGCATAATCGATTGCCTCTTTCAAAAGAGAAGAAGGCTGATAATTGCCTAAACTCATATTAATGACATTTGCTCCATGGTCCACTGCCCAAATAATCCCTTTTGCTATATCAAAGGTCGTTCCATATCCTTCAGCACCCATTGCCTTTATAGGCATTATTTTGTTATACCAAGTGATGCCAGCAATGCCTTCTTGGTTGTTTGTTTCCGATGCAATGATTCCGGATACATGGGTGCCATGGCCACTGTCATCATCAGGAAAGTCGTTATTTTCCAGAACATTGTATCCATTTGTTAATCTTCCGCTCAAATCAGGATGGTCCAGATCAACCCAAGTGTCTATAACAGCAATAATAATATGTTCATCCCCTGTTGTAATATCCCAGCCTGCTTCGGCTTGAATGATCGGTAAGTTCCATTGATATTGTTCGCGGTATAGCAGATTATTAGGAAGTCCAATTTTATTTTGCAGATAAAGATAATTGGGATAGGTGTACCACGGAAATTAACTGTACCCATTACTTTGGTGCCTATAATGGAATTAATGGTAAGTATACCTCTAATGATTGGTCTTCCAGCTATAGAAGCATCAATACCCCATACAGATGGAAATGGGATACTAATCATGGTTTGGGTGCGGTTTGCAAAGTGGTCCTCTCCCTTATTCAATTTTAAAATATTCTTATAAAAACACATATTAGCGTTTTAGAAACATTTAATAAAATCTTTCATTAAACTTCCCATGATTCAACTGTTTTAAAAGCAGTTTGTGGGTCATATCCTTTTCCCAGTAAATAAGTCATGGCTACTACTTCTGAAAGGGCATGAGAATATGATGTAAATGTTGCTTCTTGCAAACCATAATTCAGAAAAGGTATTACAGTACGCAAAGTTTCACTTTTTACCCCCCATAGGGAGTATAAAAACTGGGGTATGAAAAGGGGTATAAAAACATTTGGTTTCTCAGATCCTTCCTTATAAATACTTCGAACTTAATGCTATCTTATGAATAAGGTAATATTTGGGTTGTTTGTACCATTAAAAATCCATATTTGCCTATCTGAGAATAAAATATAAGAAGGAGTAAATAAGAGAAAACATTAATTTATAGTGGGAGGAAATCGTCTTAAAATTAGTCGTTAACATCTATTTTGTTAATGGTTAATGAATGATCGGTATCTCTAACAGCAGCATAAAAAATATCTTTGATTTGAAGATATCCCTTTGCCTTTAGTTCTTCCTTTAACCACTTTTCATTTTTGTTGATTAATTTTAAATTACGCTTTTGCACTTTCCCTTCAATGACAACGGCTATGGGTAATCCGCGGTATTCCACTTTCATATGTAAATCTTTTGGAGTAATAGGAACTAATTCTTTTCTTGGAAAAATGCTAATTTCACCTGTTGCTTCCAAAATCGCATATTCAATATCGTGAATATCCGGATATCCTGATGTTCTTAAATTAGACAACAGCTCAGGTAAAGGATATCTACTTTCCTTTAAATTTCGATAGATAATTTTCCCGTGTTTAATTAGAATAGTCGGTTTTCCGATAATAAAAGGGTTTAACTTATTTAATAAACTTAACTTTGATATAAATAGATGAATGCATGTTATTACAATGATTCCAATAATCCCCTCCATCACTCCGTTTACTTTAATAGAACCAAAAGCTAAATAAGATAAAAAAAGAATCGCTCCAAAATCATGAGGGGTAAGTTGGGCTAGAGCTGATTTCCCTAAAATTTTTACTGCTACAATAAACACAATATAGATAAAAATAACTTTAACTAAAAAAATAGACACNAGCTGAATGGGGGTTGTTTTTTACCTGATTTACCTTTTCTTTATGATATTCAAATTTTTCTATTAGCTTACTTCTCAAGTCATCATCCAAACAGCTTTCCACTAATAAAAAATGATAATTCATTCGAAAATTGTGCCAACTATACAGTATCTTAGATATTAACGTCATATGTACCGCTCCTATCCTAGATTAACGTGTTGGACTTTACCCGAATCTAATGAATCTTAAACACAACAATCATTACTTTGAAATGAATTTAATAACACCAATAATACCTATCCATATCGGAAGACTAATCACCATAGCCCACGTAAATCCTTTAGCAAAATTCCCTTCATGTTCTTCCATTGTCATCACATCCACTTTTTTATTCTTTATGACCAAAATAGTGGATGATTAAACAAAGTGATGTCCAAGACTTCATAAAAAAAATTTTTAAATCGTTTAATATATAGCAACAACCTTCTTTTCAACATCAGAAGAATCTAATATACTCACATTAATAATCGAATTCCTATTACAAAAATCATTGTAAGCGTTATCAAATGGTGAGAGGAGACTAAACATGCAATCAACACAGGTATTAAACAAGAGTTATATTAACGGCGAATGGACGGAAGGAAAAAGTGAACGAACCTATGATATTTTAAATCCATATGATCATTCTGCGATTACCTCAGTACATCTTGCTACCAAAGAACAGCTAACTGAAGCATTCAATCATGCCCAAAGAGCTCAAAAAGAATGGGCCAAGTCTACCGTTGAAGATAGAAGAGCGGTTCTACATAAGGCTGCAGAATATTTAACTATGAATCGTGAAGAAATAGTTTCTATCATCGTACGAGAAACGGGTGGCACTTTTTTAAAGGCCAATGTGGAGTTACATCTTACCCTAGAATTTTTAGAGGAATCCATAAAATATGCTGATGAAATTTATAAATTAAAAGAAGTACCTGGATCACCTGAGAAATTACATCATATTTACCGTCTCCCACTGGGAGTTATTTCTTCTATTTCACCTTTTAATTTTCCAATGAATCTGTCTATGAGAACGATTGCTCCAGCAATTGCTTTAGGAAATAGCGTTGTTCATAAGCCAGATATCCAAGTGGGACTTTCAGGCGGGATCATCATTGCAAAAGCATTTGAATATGCCGGGCTGCCAAAAGGTGTTTTAAATGTGATTTTGTCTGATATTGAAGAAATTGGAGATGAGATGTTAACCAACCCTCAATCCAAGCTAATAAGCTTTACTGGCTCTTCTGCTGTCGGAAGACGTATTGGTGCCATCGCAGGACAAAATTTAAAACGTGTAGCTCTTGAATTAGGTGGAAACAGTCCATTTGTTGTCCTGTCAGATGCCGATGTCGAACAAGCTGTGAATGCTGCTATCTTTGGAAAGTTTATTCACCAAGGACAAATTTGTATGATTATTAACCGAATCATTGTTCATAAAGATAAATATGATGAGTTTGTTGATAAATTTGTAGCTAGAGCGAGAGAACTTCCGTTTGGAGATCCAAGTGATCCAAAGACAGTTATTGGGCCATTGGTTAACGAGCGCCAATTGGAAAAAGCCCTTCAATACATTGAAGAAGCGAAACTTGAAGGAGCAACTGTTGCTTTAGAAGGGAAACGAGTGGGTAACGTCCTTACTCCATTTGTTTTCACGAATGTCAATAATTCTAGTAAATTGGCACAAACCGAGTTATTTGCTCCTATTGCTACTATTATTAAGGCACAAACAGATAGTGAGGCCATTGAAATCGCTAACGATACTGATTATGGACTAAGTTCAGCCATATTTACAAAGGACTTAGCCCGGGGAGAAGAATTAGCCCTCCAAATTGATAGCGGGATGACACATATTAATGACCAAACCGTAAATGATGCTCCAAATATTCCATTCGGAGGAAATAAAGCTAGTGGATTAGGTCGATTCGGAAATCCATGGGTGGTCGAAGAATTCACAGTAACGAAATGGGTATCTATTCAAACAACAAACAGACAGTATCCATTCTAAATATTAATCAAAACTTGAAAGCACATGAGAATACAATTCGCTCTCATGTGCTTTCAAATTTCCACTTTTCTATTAATTTTTACTGCGCATTCGATCAAGCAGAACAGCAATGACAATGACTATCCCTTTTACGACTTGTTGCCAATAATAATCTACGTTAAGCAAGGTCATCCCATTTGTTAGTACAGCCACAATTAACACGCCAATGATGGTTCCTTGTATTCTTCCTCGTCCTCCTACAAAACTAGTACCACCAAGAACGACTGCTGCAATCGCATCCAGTTCAAACGCGATACCCACCATCGGCTGTCCAGAGAATAAGCGCCCTGCCATCACCACTCCACTAATACCTGCAAGCAAACCACTGATCGAGTAGACATTAATTAATGTACGATTCACTTTAATTCCGGTTAGATGGGCAGCCTCTTCGTTGCCGCCAATCGCATAGACATGGCGTCCAAACATCGTGTATTTCAATACGACAAACATGATGAGATAAACTATGGCCATGATATAGATCGGAGTATACATTCATTCATAAACGTGGATGTTTTTGATCGTTTATGCTCATTTTTGATTATATGTTCTTTTTTACCATTTTTCAATAACAATTTTCAGAAAAGTCAAAATCGAAATAGTCTTTTTTTATTTTTCTCAAATTTTAATTGACTGAATTATTATTTATTGATAATATCTAACTTAATTCAATACAGCCGCCATGATGGTAGTGGATCAAACTATTACCGGAGCAGCTTCTGGAGAGACCGTATGCATACGGCGCCGAAGGATTCACAATCTCAGGCAAAAGGACAGAAGAGAATGTTTGCATAATAATATTTTTGCACACTCTTCTTACCCGAGATTGGAGATACTCCAATCTTTTTTTATTTCAAAAAAATAATGAGGTGGAACAAATGGAAAGAAGACGTGCAGTGGTAAGTGTGATCGGAAAGGACAAGGTTGGCATTATTTCTAAAGTAACAACGATTCTTGCTGATAATAACATGAATATTTTGGATATCAGCCAAACTATTTTACAAGACTTTTTTACGATGATGATGATTATTGATGTGACCGGTAACGAAAATTTGTCACAACTCCGTGACCAACTGGATTTAGTTGGGGAGGAAATGGACTTAAAAATAAACATTCAGCTTGAAGAGATTTTTCAAGCGATGCACAGAATTTAGTTAGGTGGGGACAGACTATGACAATTGCAATGGATGAAATCCTTCAAACTATACGAATGGTTCAGATGGAAAACCTAGATATTCGAACCGTAACAATGGGAATCAGTCTCCGTGATTGTGCGGATTCCGATTTCCATAAAATGCAGCAAAATGTATTTCATAAAATTACTACTTATGCTAAGGATTTAACGAAAGTAGCAGTAGAAACAGAAAAAGAATTTGGCGTGCCGATTATTAATAAGCGTATATCTATTACGCCCATTGCTGAAATCCTAGGAAACGCAACCGTTGAACAAACGGTAGAGCTTGCAAAAACACTTGATCTAGCGGCAAAGCAATTAGGTGTGGATTTTATCGGAGGATTCTCTGCCCTAGTTCACAAAGGTTTTTCTAAAGGTGATGAGACCTTACTTAAAGCCTTGCCAGAAGCACTTAGTGTAACAGAAAGAGTTTGCGCCTCTGTTTCAGTGGCGACTACTCGTACCGGTATTAATATGGATGCGGTTAAGCAATTAGGTTTTGTTATCAAAGAAGCAGCCGAGCGGACAAAGGATCAAAATGGAATTGCTTGTGCTAAGCTCGTTGTGTTTTGTAATCCTGTTGAAGATAATCCATTTATGGCTGGAGCTTTTCATGGAGCTGGAGAAGGCGAAGCGGTTATTAACGTTGGTGTTAGTGGCCCTGGTGTCGTATTGAACGCGTTAAAAAAACACCCACATGCTGACCTTGGAGAAGTATCTGATATTATCAAAAAAACAGCGTTCAAAATTACACGTGCAGGTGAGCTTATTGGTAGAGTGGTAGCCGAGAGGCTCGATATTCCGTTTGGGATTATGGACCTCTCTTTGGCTCCTACCAATGCCATTAATGATAGTGTTGCAGAAATCTTAGAGGAAATTGGCCTTGAGCGCGTGGGTACGCATGGAACGATCGCAGCCTTGGCCCTCATGAATGACGCGGTGAAAAAAGGTGGAGCCATGGCCAGTTCTTATGTTGGTGGATTAAGTGGAGCTTTTATTCCGGTCAGTGAAGATAATGGAATGATTCGAGGAATTATCGACGGTGCTTTAAGTTTATCAAAACTTGAAGCAATGACATGCGTCTGTTCAGTTGGACTTGATATGATTGCTATAACAGGAGATGTTACGCCTGCTACCCTATCCGCAATGATTGCAGATGAAGCAGCTATCGGAATGATAAACAAAAAAACAACAGCAGTAAGGGTCATCCCTGTACCTGGAAAGCAAGAAGGAGAAATGGTTGAATTTGGAGGACTACTTGGGAGAGCACCCGTTATGGGGGTAAATCCATTCAGCTCACAGAATATGATTAATCGCGGCGGAAGAATTCCCGCACCCCTACAAGCACTGATTAATTAATTTTAGAATTAAGAAAAAAACAGTGTTTTCAAATTTTCCATACGTCGAGATTCTCTACTAGAAAAAATCCCACCTTCCTATATAGAAGGTGGATTTTTTCATTATGTTCCTATTGAAGGACTTCTTCTCCTTGAAATATCCGATAGGCTGGAACGATGGTGTCGGAGACTATTTCTTTTCCTTTTTCACGAATGAAGTCCAGTTTATAGTAGGAGTCAAATCGTTGGCTGATTTCTGTTTTCACGAGCTCGGGCGGAGTGACAACGATAAATTGGAACTTTAACTTATCGGCAACTGCAAAGATTGGGTCAAGGACATGTGTGGATGCAGCTTGTCCGAACGGATTATCGCAGACTAAAGGAACCCAGCTTTGATCGGTTTCGCTTTTAACTGATAATAACATCATCATCATCACCATGCGAGCTGATAACTTTTGTCCACCACTGCCATCCGATTTTGTCTTAGAACCTTGATTAATGGTCTGCCAAGTGGAGTAATGCTCTCTTTGCGGTTTCCCATACATAAAGGCATTATCCGTTCTCATATTATAGACAAGTAGCTCAGGATATCGATTTCTCAGTGATACAAACAAAATTTGCTCGTCACTAATAAGCTGTTTAATTTCCTGGTCTAATAATCGATTATGATCATCAATCATATCAAATTGCTTTGTAATTTTATTTATCGCTGAAACAAAGTGCTGCTTTAATAACGGTTCAATATCTTCCGCCTTTTTAGGCAGGATGTCTTCTTTTAATTGGACGAGAGGGAAAGATCCTCGTTCATTTTTCAACTTCATTTTCACAATCATGGAACGAATGGCTTCTGAAATACTCATCACTTTCATACTAGCACGGCTAGCCCAGAAGTTTTGAGCCTTTTCTGCCCTTTCTTTGTCTCGTTCTAATTGTTCTAAACCACTTTGTGAGAATCGCTTCATATTTTTCACAATGCTTTGAATATGCGAGTAATGCCTTGTATCCATATGGTCTAATGTCGTTAACACTTCATTCTTAAAACGAATCTCCCAATCTTTTCCTTCAATTGCAAGCTTTAAGTTACGCAAGGATTGATCAATTTTTGCATGCTTTTCTTGTCCTTCTTCTAAAATCTCTTGATGTTTTTCGCACCAGGATAAGATACATGCTTTCCCTTGAGTCTTAATTAACTCTAGCTCATGTTCGGTAAAGACTGCTGCATCTTCCTTTAAGATCACGGATAGAGTTAACAAGTCCCCTTCATAACTAGCAATATTGGTTTCTGTTTCTTTCTGACGTTTTTCCGTCTTCTTTACTTCATCCTTCGTTATCTTCGTTTGGTCTTTTATTTCTACTTCCTTTACTTCTAAGTCAAGATCTGCCCATTCTTCAGGCTGTCTTTCATGCTTAGCTATCTTTTTTCCAGTCTTTTCACGCTGTTCAGTCGCATGCTGCAACGATGTTTCAGCCACCGTTACAGCCGTTCCTTGTTCACGTTCTTCCTTTTCCGCAGCCTTTGCTTCCTTCTGTGCCGTTTGCAGCATATTTTCTAAGATACTAATAGGTTCGTCAGGTGCAGAGGCCTTTTCCCACTCCTCATTTGCTGCTTTGAGTTTTTTCTCTAATTTTGTTTGCTGCTTTTGTTCGGTTTCTTTCTTTGCTTGAATAACGAGCAACTCTCTAGCTTGTTCTTCCTTTGATTTTTGAAGCTGTTTCAACTCTTCCATTCTCCCATTTATCTCTTCTAATAAATGAGTGGATAGGCGTGGAACTTCTTCACTTTGGTCGACTTTTTCATCAGGTGGAAAAGCTGCTCCTTCCATAAAGAACGCAATCTCCTTTATATTCTGTTCGGTTGTCAGCTTCCATTCTACATACGTATGATTCCACTTGGTTTGCAGCTCCACAATCTGTTGGTGCTCTTTTCCTAATTCTTGTTGCTGTAGGACCAAGGCTTCCTTTAGTTTCTCTTTTTCTTCTTTCACCCGTTTATTTTCTTGATGAAGTGTTTTTTCTTTTTCAAACTCCTCTAATGTTTCCACATCTTTTGTAAGCTTTTCTATTTTTCGCTTTGTGTGTTCCAATTGCTCTTTTAACTGAAGCTGAAATTCCTTTTCCTTTTCTTGTTGAATGATGATTTCCTGCAAATTAGCTTTCTTAGTAAGAAGAGCGTTCTGTTCCTGATTAAGTTTTTTTACGATATCACTAGATAATTCGCCTGATAAAAACCGATCGATTTCTTTTAACATACGACGTAAGGAGTTTTCTGTTTTTTCAATCTCAATCAGTGTATCTTTCTTTTCTTCTATTTGTTTAGCCATACTAATTTTCCAGTGGGTGAATTGATTCTTATCCGATAACAACTCTTTTTCGGTTCCGTTAATGATGACAAAGGAAGATGGGTGATTGTCGCTGTTCATTTCCTCACGCATGAAAATCGGAACCGGACTTTTAAACATTCTTCCTGATAGAACCTGCTGATTAATTTTTTGCCACTGATGCTGACTTACGACTAAACCGTACGGAAGGAGCGGATATGTTAAGCAATAATTCGCCATATCTTCTGCACGTAATGATTGAAGAAACTGTGTACCATAAAACACATCAATGCCTGTCTTCTCGTCGATCCATTCTTTTAATTCTTTTACATCTTTATTAGCAATCCAAAACCCCTCATCATTTAAGGAATGATCAAGCTGCGTTTCCCAAAGTTCTTTTTTAATTTGTTCCCCTTGTTGTCTGTTACCCGCCAGAAGTTCTTCTATCTGTAACGCATACTTTGATAAAAGAGAGTGAGTAAACGGTGCTGTGACATCATCTAATAAACCATGAAGCTTATCTAATAGTTTTGATTCTCTTTGCTCTTGCTCGTTATTTGCTACCTTTAATTCCGTGCACTTTTCTTCTGAAAACTGAATGGATTGGACGAGCGTACCATGGGAAGAGGCAAGTGAATTTTGCTTTTCACTAGATTCTTTATCTTTTGCTTGTATCTCTTCTAAGCTCGTGTTTTTGTCCTCAATTTGTTTTGAGAAAGACTCGATCAAGCCCTTTAAGTCATACGTTAAGCGGTCACCAAATTCTTTGATGAGTGCCTCATCTTTTGATTCAAAAGCATGTATTTGTGTATAAAGAAAATCCATTTCCGTACTAATTTGCGCGATTTCTTTTGTCTTCTGCTTATCCTGTTGCGAGAGCTCCGTTTCTTTTTTCTTTAAGAACTTCTGATAGCCCAAGTACTGCCTTACACCTTCTTGTATGGTTAGATAAGAATGCTCCCATTGTTGTGCTACTTCTTTTTTGATTTCATCCATTCTTTGATTCACTTGCTCTAAGCCACTATTTTGCTCTAAGATGGCAATCTGCTGTGACAGGGAACGAATCGTTTGTTCGTTCTCACTCCACTCTTTCAATAATAACTGAAAGACGAGCTGTTCTTTTCGTTCCAGTTTCTCTTTCACTATTTCTTGAGAGGAGGTGTGTTTTTTTCTTTCTTCTACTAATTTCTTATCCCACGCCATTACCTCTCGATGAGCTTTTGCATACTCCAAATTATCTTTTTGATAGCGTAGGTCTTCTTGCTTGAGTGTTAACTTCTCTAGGTCTTTTTCTAAAGTAAGTAACATTTCCGTTTCTGTTGTCTTCAAAAGTTCTAATGCACCAAGAAGTTGTCTTCCGACCTTGATACTTTCCTGAACAATTTCTTTATGTTCGACCCCTTTAGCTAAATGCTCTTCAAAGGGAACAATATCTTCTAAAAATTCTTTATGGGCTTGCTCTCTTTTTAAAAGAACAGGCAGATCCTTGGCAATACTAGCCTGACTCTTAAAAATCTCGACCAGATCATTCTTTTGGTGTTCCGTTCGATGCAAGACTTGACTAACGGTAGGAATAATTCGTTTTTGGAAAAGGGAATGATCATCTTCAGCTCCCTCAAAATATTTTCCTACTCCACCTTCATCCTTGTTGATATCCTTCATAATGTCCCAATCTTTACGGTTAATTCCGTATGTATCAAGGATGCGATAGTGCTTCTTTATATCTTTATAAACGTCATATCCATTCCATTTCAGATAATCTTTCAAACTTTCACTGTCAGCAACCTCGTCATTTTCATAAAGTGGAATATGCTCAACGGCGGCCTCTTCTTTCCGTTCAAATTCTCTCGTGTAAAATGTAATATTAGGGAGAATCTTTGCTTCCTGCTCTAAAGATTTACTTTCATTTCCACCTTCTTCACTCATCGAAATTCTCTGTTCAGCAGAGAACATTCCTCCAGTGATTAGATGTCTGCGATCGGCACCGTCTAGTTCCCATTGAATGAGAACATGAAAGGTATAAGGAATAAACTGCTCTTTATTATTAAAGAAAAATTGCTGATAATAACGATTGTTTTGTTTTCCCCAAGATGTTCCAGGTTTGAGAATTTGGAAGACCGTTTGCAGAAACACCCCTTTTCCGCCCCCGTTCATCATAGCGATGAGACCATTAGTTGACGTTTCTTCATTATGGAAGTTAAAGGTCGTATCTTTATATTGCTTTTGCATGCCATCATATTTCAGGCCAACAATTCTAATTCGATGGATTTTCGGCATGCTCATTCTCCTCTGATGTCATTAATTTTTTTAAAACTTCGTAACGGTCATAATCATGATACAAGTATTCAATTCTCTCAAATAGCTCCTGTTTTGGAATCACCTTTGGAATATCATCCCGATCCAGAATGACGATTAACCCTTCTGTCTCTAATAACCGCATAGCGCTGGCAATTAATCCGATTCTCGTTCTTCTATTGCCTTTTTTCAATCCATAATCCTCGGTGTCGACCTCCATGTATTTCCATGTAGTCACCATTTCCTTCATATCGAGTCGTTCTTCTTCTCCGAAATTAGGTTTCACTTTAAGAATCTTCTCCCAATTCATCATCAAGTCATTAACATACCGTTCTAAGGCATAGTAGCTAATGCCTTCCCGTTTCGTTCGAATTTTTGCCGCCTGGTTGCGGTCTATCGATGCTAAGAATGACATGATGATCACGCTGATCAGGTGAAAATGTTTTTTCGTTTCGATCTGGCGATGCTTCTCTTTCATATGAGTGAAATTCGTTGCAAACACCGAGCCAGTTGGCTGAACGACTAAATGGATGCGTTTGGGCGATTCAATGATATACGTACCTGATTCGTCTGCTAATAATAAAACCGTCTGTCTGACTTCCGGGTCAAAGAAGGTTTGGAAGTGTTCACTATTTTCTTCGATGACTTTATCTTTTAATAACGTAAAATAGACCGCTGACGCTTTTTTGATCGTTTCAGCATTCATCGTTTCTCCTCCTCTATACATAATTTAAAAGGGGTGATTTTTGTTTGGTACCAAACGATAGGGTCGGCTTCAGGATCAAACATGGTAAAGATTTTTGATCCTTCAAACACTTGAAATTGTGGATATTCTTTCATTAATTTATGGAGAAGAATTTCTCTTTCATCGCTCAGTGTTTCTTCCTTCCGGTGCAGCACTTGAACCTTTAACGGCTTTTTATCAAACATCATCCATAAATCAATCGTTTCAGATTCCTCGAACCACAAATCCTGCACTTCTAATGGCATGGTTGCAAGATCGGATAATGAAAACTCTCTATTTGTTTGTAAAAATTGAAACACATAACTCCACGCACTTATTACCGAATCCCAGTTCGTCACCCGTGGACGAGTTTCGTTTTCTTCTGCTTCTTCTATCACTTCAACATCCGATAATTGTTGTTCATCAAATTCTTGTTCTCCCCAAATCCAATCAAGAGGCAAAATAAACTCATTTCTCGGTGAAAATAACGAAGAGATTACGTTTTCAATGGCTTTAAAATCCTGAACGCCTTCTTTAAATAACCAATTTTCATACACATGCTCGCGAAAGGAAACCATGCTCTTTTCCCAAAACAATGACGGATTTTCTGCTTTTAATTTTAGTTCATACGATATATTTTGAATAACGAGCTTTGCAAAACGATCATGCAATTGCCTTGTATGACCTATTTTTTCTTGAAGAAGAATCAATTCCCTCTGAATATAATCATCTGCTTCATTTCTACGTTTCGTTTTTTCTATCATACTAGTAATCGTACGAAAGTGATTTTTTTCCTCTTCAAATTGCTTTTCTATTTCCACACGATTGTCTGCTCTTTGCCTTTCCTCTTCAACCAATAAAATTTTGGGATTGTTGATCATTTCCTTTTGGAAGGTGAATTCATTTGCCATTAAGCGGTTTACTCGTGAAATGAGGTGATCGAGGTTTCGAGTAGCTTTTCTAAAATTACCGTTTTTTATCAACTGCATACTATAGAGCTGTTCAATCGTTATCGAGAATTCCTCAGCCATTTCTCGGCTCATAAATATCATTTCCTGAGCGACATCTGTTAATTTATAGACAATTGAGCCGCCTATTTCTAGATTCGTATATAATTCATCCATTGTGACGTATCGGAAAGTTTGCGTTTCCCAAGATTGCCTTATTTCGTCGTAATATAAGGCTTCAAATGGTCTACTATATTCCTCTTTCCCCTGATATAAAAGACCACTCGTGATTCGTTCAATGTGTTTGTCATCTGCTAAAAGTCTCATTTGTTTAATCGAATCTTCGACCATATACTTGATATCTGATTTGCTTCTATGATCATCATCATTTAGTTCTCTATAAAAAATGGTGAGGAGCACTTGCATGAGGATGGTTTGGATATGAGGTTTCAATTCCCCTACTTCCATTCCTCTCCCAAGCTCAAATAGAGGATTTAATCGCTGCATTCGCTGGGCGAAGCCTTCCCATGATTCGTTCACATCCATCTCCTCCATGTTTCGATTGTTAACACTTCTTGCGGGATCCGCTTATTTTCCTGCCACAATTCTAGCAATAATGCTTGTTCCTCTTCAGTGAACCATTGGAAAAAGGAATCGCGGTATTTGCTATTTTGCGTCTGACCAGATTTCTGGTCATTTCTTTGTTCTGTACATTCAAGCATTTTCCGATAGATCTTTAAGGCAGGCTGAATACAGCATTCAGGATACTTTTCAATAAGCCGAACCAAGATTCCATATCCTGAGGCATCTAGATCTCCTGCGTAATAGAACAGATAGGATTTGGGCGGAAACATTCGAAAGAAAAAGGAAAAACTACGTTCAATTTTTGTCCCTTCCCCATAAATAATTAGTTCAGGTTCATAATCCAGTACGTTGTCCTCCAATAATTTAATGGAAGTATGAAAGAAAGATAGATTCTCAACAATTAGAACCCTCTGAATATCTTTTATTTCTTTTCCTTGTTTCATCCAAAATACAAAAGGCTCCCCGTAGCTCACCATTTTCAGTTGCTCTTCTGACACTCCAATTCTAGCTAAAAAGCCTTTGCCTTCGGGGAAACTGTCACCATCTAATAAAAATTTTTCATAACCAAACAGTTCCAAGCTTCTTTCTTCAAATGAAACGATTTCCCGTTCCTGATTGCTTTGGAGAAAAGTATAAACATTATGGATTCGTTTCCATTCCTCAACCGTTTGCCATTCAGGATGACGTTCATAATAAGAAAAATCAAACTGATCACTTAACTTCATCATCTCCAAACGATCCCACTTGGTAGACTGAACTTTGATATTCACCCAGTAATATAAGGGGAGCGCCGGTGTTCTTCCGTTATATTGATTATTTTGAATAGGAATCAATTGTCCTTCTGCTTGCAATGTTTCAATGGAATGATAAAACAACGAATAACCATCCATCTCAAAATAATCCTCCATCAGCTTACGCAACTGAAACTCTAAATCGTTAATATTAATCTTCTTTTTTTGTTTAGGGTGTTGAATATCTCCAATAAAACCTCTCACCCGTGTTTCAATGATATCTATAGTAATCACCTACTTACTTTACTTCGTGTCAAAGTCCTACTGTTATCCTATTTGGACATCCTTTTATTATAAACTAGTTGGTCTGTTGTTTGTAAGTGAATTGTTGGTTAAAAAAAAAGGACATGGTTGATTTTAGAAAACATGTCCTTAAGCTATTAGTTTACATATAAAACGAGAACATTTATTTAATTGACCGATAATGTGACAAATCAACCAGCTTGATTTCTGTTTCGGAAGGAATAATCTGTTAAGCATTCTTTTTATTCACATTCAAGATGTGAATAAGGTATTCATTCCTCATCCGGTGTTCAGCAATAGATCCCATCAGTCAAAACTTTATTAAATAACAGTGCATAACCAGCTAATCTCACGACATCACTAGCGTATAATTATTTAATAAATACCGTAGATACCGGTCCTAATCTACTAGTAGAAAAACTGTTCAATTCCAATGATTCGGTTCCTAAAATTGTCAATTTCTTTTAAGTTAGACCATATTACCCAGTCCTTTTTTCATGTATAATTAACCTATCAAAATAGAAAAGAGGAAGTATATTGGAAAAAGTATTAGTTTTTTTAAAAAAAAGATGGAAATATGTATTAACTGGATTAGTTGCTTTTGCTATTGGAGCGTCCGCCGGGCCATCGCAAGAGCAACTGGATAAGGTACAAGGCAAAGTTAATTCTTTGAATAAAAAACTATTAGTAAAAGAGGAAACAGTAGCAAGTTTAGAAGTTACTAACAAAGAATTACAAGCGAAGGTAGATGAAGCTGCTCCTTGGTTTCAAATGAAAGACGACGAGCGTAAACAAAAAGAAGCGGAAGCTAAGGCAGCCGAAGAAAAACGCTTAGCAGAAGAAAAGGCAAAGGCTGAGGCTGAGGCGGCAGCTAAAGCAAAGGCTGAAGCAGATGCAGCAGCTAGGGCTGAAGCAGAAGCAAAGAAAGGCTATGATACAGGGATTACCTATGACCAGTTGGCAAGAACACCAGATGATTTCATTACTCAAAAAGTTAAATTTCGTGGAAAAGTAGTTCAAGTAATGGAAGGCGATGGCACGACTCAAATAAGATTGGCTGTTAATGAAAATTACGACACCATTCTTTTTGCAGAATTTGATTCTTCTGTTGTTTCATCCAGAGTCTTGGAAGATGACATTATAACGATCATGGGTTTGTCTAGTGGTTTAATCACTTACGAATCTACAATGGGCGGCCAAATATCAATACCAGGTGTTTTAGTTGATAAAATAGAACAGTAAATGTATTTTTTTTCATTAGTATAAGAACATTAGCAATGTTTTTAGGTGGCCGATCAATTAACCGGTCTACCAGCGGGTAATCTTTGGAATGTAGAATCCGGAGATTACTTTTTTATTTCTAATCTTCTTTCTAATGTAAGTTAACCATGCTAACAAGATAAACCACCAGTAACCATTGTACCTATATCGATATTAGCTACGTCTCACACCGATATAGGTGTGGACTGACCGATTACCCTCTCTATCACACTCTTAAGCTATACTATAAAACATTGAAATCATACGTATATTTCCCCAAAAACACATACTATATAATTGTATTTAGGTCATTTGTTATAAAAATTTATCAATTAAGTTAAACCACGAAAAGCATTAAAATAATTATATCCTACATACTATAGGCTACGAGGAAATATATTATACCTAAGATTTTGGCTACTCCTATTTTTCACTAGAATAAGGTAACTTAAGCAAAGCACCTTCATTGGTTATTCTTACTGACATTCTGTTTGCTTGTAATATATGAACCTTTGAACATTACAAAAAAGTTATATGTTTTCCTAAAATAACAACCTATAAAAAAATCCACTATTCCTTTTAAAGAATTAGCGGATTATGCACCCTATTAACATAATTCGGTCACACTAGGTCTATGTAGTTTACCGAAAAAATGCAAGTGACTTTTTTGAAGACATATCATCGTTAACCAGAAACTGATTAAAACATTTCATAACTTTAGCTTTTTGGCGGGACTGCCTGGGAATCGAACCCAGCTATCCTGGCACGCAGGACACAAGCGGTTTTGAAGACCGTGGAGGACACCAGTACCCCAATCAGCCCCGTAAGAAGAACCGTGTTCAAAGTTGTTTATTTATAGACAACAGTTTAAGACACGGTTTCTATTATGGAGCACTTAACTCTATTTTTCAAGTAGTTTATCCTAATATACCACGTGCAAACTACCTTTCTGTTAGTGCTAATTCAAAAGCAAGTCGATTATGGATATTATCCCAATCTGCATTAGTGTTGTTTATAATCAATGATCTTATCGGTACACCTCGGAGAAACTCGTTCTCAGACTGCTTCCTCTCTTCCAAGAAATGCAGAACTCCACTTACCCCTGACAGTCCCCTTTCTTTCCCATACTCCTGACCTGTGTAATACCAGGTTATAAAATCAAACCATTCCACAGGACGTTCCTGCCGAATTTTCTCTAGGTTTTCTGCTACATTATCCTGTTCAAAATAAACGATTACTGGATCGAGCTCCGTAATTACATTGGTTATCTGATTTAAGAAATTGAAAATAATCTCTTTTGAACAATTATGTTTTGCTAGTAAAAACGTAAAAGGATTTTGTAAATAACAGCATTCTAGTATGTACTCATGTGCTCCTGATTTTGCTTTTTCAACAAATTCCTTCCACTTTTCCAAAGCAACCTCTACGTAATCTTCTACTGGAAGCTCATATACATCGAACGCTTTTAATCTCTCAAATAACTCTGGATCTTTTTCATACAAACTCGCGTACGAAATGTAATATCTCTCGCCTTTTCGAGTTGCCATCCCCCGTACCGAAGGACACTCTTGTTCAACCACATTCAATTGCTCCTCAGTTAGACAAGCGACAGACTCATGATCAGCCGGATGTTCTCGATTACCCTCCAAATATAGTTTTGCATTATCTCCTAATCTATTTGCTAACCATTTGGCACTGGTCGTTTTTCCTGAACCAGGGACTCCTTCGAATATATATAGTTTCGTCATACTGTTCTCCTTCTCCCATTTTTAAATCGCTTTTAAAACGTTTGCTTGTCTCCCTGCTAGAAGTTTGGCTATAATAATAGTATTAATCATGTTTTGTAGGTGAGTTTATGTTAAGTGGATGGTTTTCAATATTTATTATTTTTTGGGTGTTAATACTAGTCGGTTCGTTTGCAATCGGTGGATTTTTTATGTTTCGTAAGTTTTTAAAAAGAATGCCTCTTGAAGACGGCAAGTCTGTCCTCGATTGGGAAGAGCACTTTGTGAATGAGACTCGTGATCTTTGGCAACAGCCGGAAAAGGATCTTCTTGAAGATCTTGTGAGCCCTGTACCAGAACTTTTTCGCGATGTGGCTCGACAAAAAATCGCTGGAAAAATTGGTGAGCTAGCCGTAGAGGAAAAACGTCCGTCGATTACCGAAGAGCTCGTGATTCGAGGATATATTTTAGCCACTCCAAAACGGGACCATAAATTTTTGAAAAAGAAGCTTGCTGAAAACAAAATAGACATGTCACCCTATCAACACTTATTTTAAAAGACTGCTTTACATGAAGCGGTCTTTTATTTTTTAAAAAACGCCAAATCCATTATGATTTGACGTTCAAAACCTCATAATTTTGTCAGTTTTTCCTGGAATCTTCTAAATTGAAGATACATAGCAATTCTCCACGGAAGGATCATGGAAAAAGCTAATATAAAGAACATTCCGCTTAGTTCCCCATAGTCAATTGAAGAGCTTAATAGTAACTTTAGAATGATTCGTAACACGAGGAGTCCGAACAAAATAAACACAAAAGCACGTGAACGTTTTAGGTATATTTCATTCTCACGTATCTCAAACTTTGAAGTTTTTATTAACAAAATAGAAAAGACTAGTCCAACAGCCATCGCTTCAAACAATTCTAAATATGTCACTCGAAACATCGGAACAACAAACATTAGTGCACCTGTACTCATAAACACAGGTGGTAGTATAATTTTCCTTGCAGTGGCAGGTTTTTTCGCCGCTTTCATACGGACGAACATGGCCAAAATCGCCATTCCAATGGCCCCTATTGAAGAAGCAATAACAACCATGTTGTTCATATACTTTCATTCCAATCTAAGAAATATATTTTCCCTATAATTATAGCGGATACACTTCCAATATTATAATATTTTTTAAAATAAAGAATGCTGACTATCAACGACTAGTCAGCATCTATTATATTTAGGTTAAAACACGATTCACGGCTTCAATTACCCTTCCTTCATCAAAGGGTTTTACAATGAAGTCTTTAGCTCCGGCTTCAATCGCTTCTACGACCATACGCTGTTGGCCCATTGCAGAACACATGATCACTTTTGCTTGTGGGTAGTTCTGTCTAATTTCTTTCATGGCCTCTAAGCCACTCATCTCAGGCATTGTAATGTCCATTGTAACCAAATCTGGTTGTCGCTCATGAAAAAGAGCGATTGCTTCTCTGCCATTTTCAGCCTCTCCCACGATCTCGTGGTTATTTCGAATTAGAATGTCTGAAAGGGTCATTCTCATAAATTTTGCATCATCTACGATTAATATTTTTGCCATCGCTGGTACCCCCTCAACACTACAACAGAATCATATCTCTAAAATACATATTTAAATATAACGAAAATTACATTCAATGACAAAAAGAATATTTCGACTATTTTTGACAGTTGTATCAAAATGACTTAAGACTATTTTCCTATATTATAACAGAAAGATAGCTAAATCAAAAGCCTGTAAAACCACCAAACATATTGGTAAAAATGATAATAATCTTTGTCATCCAATCAAAAAATAGGACAATTCCCATTACTATCATAATATAGCCACCAATTTTCATTATTAAAACATTGTGGCGCTTGATCCATTGTAATTTCCCTATAAAGAAAGATAGGATAAAAAATGGAATGGCAAAACCAAGTATATAAGCAACCATGTATACCATACCTGAACCAGGATTTGTCGCAGCTAGGGCAATTACTGACATTAAGATAGGACCCGTACAAGGTGTCCAGCCAGCCGCAAAAGCAATTCCTATTAAAACCGAACCAAAATATCCTGACGGACGGTGTTTAAACTCATATCTTTTTTCCCTCATCAACGAATCCGGTTTCAGAATACCAACGACCACGAAACCAAAAAAGACGATCACAATGGCGCCTAATTGACGAATGAGATCCTGATAGCCAGCAAAAATTTCACCAATAAAGGAGCTTCCAAAGCCGATCGCAATAAAGATAATGGAAAATCCAACTAAGAAAAACAAGGTATGTAATAAGCTGCGTCTTTGTAGCATGGCATTATCCGTCTTCAGTTCTCCTACTGACATACCAGTAATATACGAGAGGAACGCAGGATATAAAGGAAGACAGCAAGGAGAAATAAAGCTCAAAAAGCCGGCTCCAAGTGCAATTAATACGTTTACATCGGTCAAATGTAACCACTCCTAAAAAAATCATTCTTATTAATTTTATCAAAAGATAAATAGAAAAGATAATAATTAATATTTGAACATTCTGTGACAGCAACAAAAATCGGGCAAGCTCCAGACTCCATATAACTGTATGTAAGAACCCTGAAAAAATGTTAATCACCAAACAAAATTGTCTATTTCTAGATTTTTTCTTTTGAAATTCTCCTATTTCTTGGGTATACTATGTATATAGTTTCACGAAAGATTTTGGATATTATTTGGAAGGGACTAAACAGAATTGTCAAAACAGGAATTTTTAGCACTCATTGAAAAGAAACGAGCGGAGCTAATCGAGATCGCTATGATCAGTGGACTGAATTCTTCTACTGCCCTTCATTACAGTCAGGAATTGGACAATCTTTTAAATGAATATAACCGTATCTTTTTAAAAAAGGTTCCCACCTATTAAAAACAGCTTGAGCCGAAAGCAACTCAAGCTGTTTATTTTTTAGCTGACAACATCCTCTATTCTATCGGCTAAATTATTTTGGAGAAGATACATCTTATAGTACAAACCTCTTAGTGATAGCAGTTCCTGATGACTACCCCTCTCGACGATTTCCCCTTGATGCAACACTAAGATCAGTTCGGCATCTTGAATGGTCGACAATCGGTGGGCAATGGCAATCGTTGTTCGACCTTTTCGCATACGTGAAAGCGCCTCTTGAATCGCTTCTTCAGTCTCTGTATCAATATTGGCGGTTGCTTCGTCCAAAATTAATATTTTTGGACTAGCTGCTACCGTCCGAGCAAAGGCAATCAGTTGCCGTTGCCCACTTGATAGCGTAGACCCTCTCTCCACCATTTGATGCTCGTATCCTCCCTCAAGCTTCTCAATAAATGGATGTGCTTGAACAAACTTCGCAGCTGCTTCTACCTCTTCCATGCTCATCTTCTCATTATGCAAACGAATATTGTCTGCGACGGTTCCAAAAAACAAGAAAGGATCTTGAAGAACCAGACCCATCTTTGTCCGAAGTTCTTTTTCGGGATATTCTTTAATGGAATGCCCATCCACTAAAATTTCTCCTCTTTCAAATTCATAAAATCTCATCATTAAATTAATAATCGAGCTCTTGCCACTTCCGGTGTGACCAACCAGGGCGACTGTTTCACCTGGTTTTGCAGTGAAGGAAATATTTTTTAATACATCTCTTTTCCCATCATATGAAAAACTGACATCACGAAATTCTATTTCGCCTTCTTGAATCCTATTGGCTGTTTCTTTTTGTGAAGGTGATACCTCCTGTTCATCAAGAACATTGAATACCCTAGAAGCTGCGACAATTGCTTGTTGGTATAAAGATAAGCGCATCATCATATTGTTCACCGGCTCAAAGAATCGATCTAGATAGTTAACAAACGCATACAACACTCCGATTTGGATAGGACTTTCAAATGACGAAACACCAAAATAGCTAAGAACGATAATCAAGGCTCCCACATAAACCAGGTCAATCGCAGGACGCAAAAGCAAACCATCTACTTTTATATTCCTCATACCGGCAGTATAATGCTTCTCATTGGTCACTCCAAATTCTTCACGCATTCTTTTTTCCTGACGAAATACTTGAATGATTCCCATCCCTTGAATCGATTCACTAAGCTTTGCATTCAGCTGGCTTAGTCGCTCCCTCATATCATGGTAAAATTTCGAGCTTAGTTTTCGGTACAAGTTCATAATAAAAAAAATCACTGGTAGAATGACTAAACAAAACAATGCTAGTTTAACATCCAAAATAAACATTGCGATAAAAATACCCGTAATGAGGAACCCGCTTTGGATAAACGTTACTAACACCGTCACAAACATATCTTTAATCGCTTCGGTATCATTCGTCACTCTTGATACAATGCTTCCAGCAGGTGTTTTGTCAAAAAATTTCAATCCAAGTGATTGAACCTTTGAGAAGACATCAATACGAATCTCTTGAATAATTTTCAAGGCAATTTCTTGGAATTTTAAGAGCTGAAAATAGGAGATAATGACGTTTAAAATTTGAATACCTAAATACGCGGCACCTAGCATGAATAACGGTTCAAACGAAAGATTTCTAGGCTTTAAGTAATCATCTATAAATACTTTGACTAAAATGGGTCCAAGTATATCACCAACGGTTGTAAGAATGAGGAGACAAAAAGCCAACCCTATCGTTTTCGAGTGAGGCTTCGCATAGGCTAGGAGCCGAACTAATACTTTCCACTGTTGTTTCCCTTCTGATACTTGCTGATTTTCCATCATTTATCCTCCATGCTCCACAAGATCTTCCAGCTGTTGCCTTAGGTACATTTCCTTGTACCATCCCTCTTGATCCATTAACGTATCATGTGTACCCGATTGCGCGATCTGTCCATTATCAATGACTATAATAAGATCAGCATGCTGAATGGCACTTAGTCGGTGAGAGGTAATGATTGTTGTTTTCCCCTCTCGGTTTTCTTTAAGTGATGTTAAAATCGCCTCTTCTGTTTTAGCATCGACCGCTGAAAGAGAATCATCTAGAATGAGCACTTCCGGATTTAATAATAGAGCACGAGCAATGGAAATACGCTGTTTTTGCCCACCAGATAACGAAACACCTCGTTCTCCGACGACCGTATCATACCCATCAGTAAACTGAGTTATATCATCATGAATATTAGCTATTTTCGCTGCCTCTTGGATCTCTTCTTTTTCACATAGAGACTTGGCGAAAGAGATATTTTCACCGATCGTAGCAGAAAATAGGAAATGGTCCTGTGGAACATAGCCGACTGCCTCTCTTAATTTGTCGATTTTATATCGTGTAATGTGCTGACCACCGAATATGATTTGACCATCGGTAACATCATATTCCCTGATCAATAGCTTTAATAATGTCGTCTTCCCGGCACCTGTTTTCCCTACAATTCCAAGTGTTTGTCCCCTTTTCAACTCAAAATGAATATCATGTAGGATGGGTTCTGCTTCGTTCGGATAAGTAAATTGCTGAATCTCATATTGAATATCTCCGCTTGGAGTCACATTTAACGCTGCTTCTTCATCGACAATATCCGCTTTTTCATTTAATAGTGAGATAACGCGATCATAAGAAGCTCTACCTCTTTCAACGATATTAAACAACCACCCGAAGGCAAGCATAGGCCAAATTAATAAGCCTAAATAGGTTGTAAAAGAAACCAACTGTCCAATCGTTAACTCACCATTTATTACATATCTAGCACCAAATGTAAGAGAAAGAAAAAATGAAATTCCTACAATAATAGAAATCGTCGGATCAAACAAGGAGTCCACCCGTGCAACGGAAATATTTTTATCTACTACATCATTGGATTGCTTTCGAAAATCTTCTATATCTTCTTTTTCCTGACCAAAGGTTTTTATCACTTTTATTCCTGTGATACTTTCCTGTGTTTTATCGTTTAACGATGAAAAGGCCTCCTGCGCGAGATGAAAACGCCTGTGTAGTAACGTTCCGTACCAACTGGTTAAAATCGCCATAAACGGCATCGGAATCAAGCTAATTAACGTAAGCTTCCAGCTGATGGTAAAAGCCATGGCAAGAATGACAAAGCCACCTGTAGAAAGGGAATCGACAAAGGTGAGTACCCCTACACCTGCCGTCTGCTGTATCGCTTGAATATCATTGGTCGCATGTGCCATCAAGTCTCCCGTTCTTCTTCTTTGGTAAAAGGATTGTGACATTGAAGTAAAATGATGAAACAATCGATTTCGTAATTGCATGGAGAGCTTAACTGCTGAACCAAAAATCATGATTCTCCAATAATACCTAAGTATGTACATCATTAGAGCAGCCCCTACAAGTAGGAGCAAATATGTCCCTAATATCTTCATCGTTAAGGACCCTTGCTCAATATGATCGACTACAAGCCCAATCACTTTTGGAGGAACAAGCTGCAAAAATGCAACAATTAACAACAGAAGAACCCCAGTAATATATGCTTTTTTCTCCTGCTTGAAAAACCACATCAAATCAATAAAAACTTTCATTCCCCACAACCCCCAACCCTAAAAAACAATTCCTGTAACTAGAATAGTTTACCAAATCTTGTGAAAATAAGGAAGATACTTGCAGTGTTTTGGTATTGTAGTTTAATGAATGGGTGAAGTATTGGTATTTCAACTTCATAATTTAGTTCCTTCGTCCCACTAATTCCTGGAAATCATAGGCTTTAAAATCAAATTTAGTTCCCTCATTCCACTAATTCCTGGAATTCATAGGTCTTAAAATCAAATTTAGTTCCCTCATTCCACTAAATACTGGAATTCATAGGTCTTAAAATCAAATTTAGTTCCCTCATTCCACTAAATACTGGAATTCATAGGTCTCAAAATCAAATTTAGTTCCCTCATTCCACTAATTCCTGGAATTCATAGGTCTTAAAATCAAATTTAGTTCCCTCATTCCACTAATTCTTGGAATTCATAGGTCTTAAAATCAAATTTAGTTCCCTCTTTCCACTAAATACTGGTAACCATAGGCGCTAAATTAGTCCTTCACAATAAAAAACGCCATGATGGCGTTTTCATTGCGTACTATTATTGTTTTTATCGTCACCCTTACCTGGATGAACGGCCTGGTAAATAGCATTTGAAAATTGGTCGACTTCTTCCATCGTTCCACCATGCATCTGGTTGTCTGCACCTAGCTTACTTTTATCCCCTTTAACTGGGTTATGAATGCGTACCATATTTCCCACCTCCTCCTCTATAGGATGGACATTTCCCATCATACTTATCAATATTTAGATAGTGATGGACGAAATCACAATGTCCTGTATAATAGATGAGATAATAATTACAGGGTGAGTGTGATTAGGTGGTTAATGCAATAGGATATGTCACGTTTTTAACATATGAACTAAATCAAAAATTTTCTATTCGAAAGAACCATAATGTAATTAAACTACATAGCTACAAAGAAATTGCTGATCAATATAATAGACCCGCATATGAGGTTACATGTAAATATAGTGTCTACCTACCTGCACATTATGAATGTAAATCATTAGAGGACTATACAGGTAGAGTCTATCCCTTCTTAGAGCATTTTCTTAAAAACATTATTCGAACTGAAGTCCATAGCTTAACTTATAAAGAACCTCCGATAAGGAAGAGGCGAAAAAAGGAAAAAAATTCAGCAGAATAAAAAAACACCTTTTCTGTTTGTTTGTGCAGAAAAGGTGGTCTTTATTTGGGATTGAGTCAATCAAAACATAAGCCTATGTACAGGGCTTGTCCGTGACAAATTACTTGCCCGTTTGCTTGTTCATTGCTGACATCATTTGATTGATTTTCTTCTGAGATGGTTTCATTCCCATTTGCATCATCATCATTTTTAGCATTTGTTCATTGATTGGTGGGTTTTTCTTTAAGTAGCTCATCATGTAACGGCGAGCAATGAAAAAACCTAGTGCAACACCTGCTGCTAAAGCAAGTACGCCTACTAGAATATGCGTCCACATACTAAACTTCCTCCTTCATGTTGTCTATCATACAGTGTACTAAACCAAATGCTATTATACAATATTTGCTGTGCAATTTCTCCTATTTTAAATTAACTTTCTTTCCTTAATTGGTCTGAGCCACCCGTAACGCTCATGTCCGAGGTCAATTGCCAAAAATGAGCTTTCACTTTTACGTAAAACTTCGAAGAAAAGTGTCTCCGCATCGTAACTACCAAATGCATGAATAGTAATATGCTTTTCGAATATCTCTAGTTTGGCAGAGCTTACATGTCCATTTTGAATATAGTATATCCCCTGTTTGTGTTCAAAATCCTGATTTTTTCCTAGTTGTTGAAGAATATATTGTTGAAGGCGAAGTGTCGATAGAGGTTTTGTAATAAACTGGATTTGTTTTTTTAATATATTTTTCAGTTCACCGAAGGATTCATTATACTCAGCAAACAGATCAAAGAACATCTTTTCTCTACCAAAATAATGAGAGGCAAATTCATCATCGATTAAATACAACTGATATGTTCTCACCAAGCTCCTCCTCGTCTGACCAAATAATGTTATTTCTCTCTATTATAAAGAAGTAGAAATAGAACGTTTGTCTTACGTCGTCAAAAACTTCCACTATTTTTGTCGGAAAAAGTCGTAGATCTTGATGCATGAAAAAAAGGCTGTTCTATTTCTAGAACAACCTTTTCAAACTTATAATAGAGCCTTAACTCTAGCAACTACATTTTCTACTGTAAATCCGTATTCTGCCATGATTTTTTCACCAGGAGCAGAAGCACCGAATGTATCAATTCCTAATACTTCCCCTTCATCTCCTGCATAACGATGCCATCCTAGAGATGATCCCATTTCAATAGCTAAACGCTTCTTAACAGTTGGAGGAATAACACTTTGCTTATATTCACGAGATTGCTTTTCGAAGCGATCCCATGAAGGCATACTTACTACTGAAGCTGAAATTCCTTCTGCATCAAGTGCTTTTTGTGCTTCAACAGCTAAACCTACTTCTGAACCAGCAGCAAGCAATAATACATCTGCTTGTTCTTTAGATGCTGGTGAAATAACATAAGCACCTTTCTTAACGCCTTCATATGCATTTTTATCTGTGTCTTTAATGGTAGGTAAATCCTGTCTTGTTAACACTAAAGCTGTTGGAAGATCAGTTGATTCAAGTGCAAGCTTCCAAGCTGCTGCTGTTTCATTACCATCAGCCGGACGAATAACACCTAAGTTTGGCATTGCACGTAATGCAGCAAGCTGTTCAACTGGCTCATGTGTTGGTCCATCTTCCCCAACTGCAATTGAGTCATGAGTGAACACATACGTTACAGGAAGACCCATTAATGCAGCTAATCTAATAGCTGGACGTAAGTAGTCAGAGAATACAAAGAAAGTTCCTCCAAATACCTTTACTCCACCATGTAGAGCCATACCATTTAACGCAGCACCCATCGCAAATTCACGAACGCCAAACCAAATGTTCTTACCTTCAAACGATTCAGGAGTAAAATCACCTACACCTTTAATCATTGTTTTGTTAGAACCAGCAAGGTCAGCTGAACCCCCGATAAATGAAGGCGTGTTCTTAGCGATTGCATTAAGAGCTTCACCTGATGATGCACGGCTAGCAAGTGCTTTTCCTTCAGGATATACAGGAAGATCCTTGTCCCAACCTTCTGGAAGCTCACCTTTAATAGCAGCTGATAACTGTTGAGCAAGCTCTGGGTAGTCATTTTTATAAGAAGCGAACATGTCGTTCCACTCGTTTTCTTTCTTTACACCAGTTTCCACAATGTATTTATTAAATGTATCATATACTTCTGTGGGAACATGGAAATCTTCTTCAAACGTCCATTGGTAAGCTTCTTTCGTTAGCTTTAATTCATTTGCTCCAAGTGGGGCACCATGAACATCTGATTTACCAGATTTGTTTGGTGAACCATAACCGATTACAGTTTTTACTTCAATTAGTGTAGGACGGTGTTGATCACCTTGAGCATCTTCAATTGCTTTTGCAATTTCCTCAAGGTTATTTCCATCCTCTACACGAATGTATTGCCATCCATATGAATCAAAACGTTTTTCAACACTTTCAGAGAATGAACGGTCTAAGTCACCATCAAGAGAGATATCATTTGAATCATATAATACAACTAGACGACCAAGTTTTAAATGTCCTGCAAGTGAAGCAGCTTCAGCAGAAACACCTTCCATTAAGTCTCCGTCACCACAAATGCTATATGTATAATGATCTACTACATTGTAGTTACCTTTGTTATAAGTAGCAGCTAAATGTCTTTCAGCCATCGCCATACCAACTGCCATTGCAATTCCTTGCCCTAGTGGTCCAGTGGTTGCATCTATACCTGGTGTATGTCCAAATTCAGGATGACCTGGAGTTTTACTTCCCCATTGACGGAAGCTCTTAAGATCATCCATCGTTACGTCATAGCCTGATAAGTGAAGAAGACTATACAGCAATGCAGAACCATGCCCTGCAGATAAAACAAAACGATCACGGTTAAACCACTCTGGGTTTTTAGGATTATGATTCATAAAGCGCGACCATAATGTATAAGCCATTGGAGCAGCACCCATCGGCATACCCGGATGACCGGAATTAGCTTTTTCAATCGCATCAATTGATAAAGTACGTATTGCGTTTATTGCTAGTACATCATTTTGTTCAAACATTTTTTCAACCCTTCCTATTCTTTATCTAATAATCCCACTTTTTAATATTATATCTGCTCTACTATTTATACAACAGATTGGCTAAATAAATTTTGAAAAAAACACATATTTTATAATTTTCTGTGTATTCTATCATTTCCTGGTGAATAAATTTAGAAATTAATGTAGTTTTTTGCTATTTTTTAGTTTCTTAAGCTTTTCAGGTGTTACATCCTCGCCCAAAGGATCAATAATTTTTACACCTTCGAGCGTTCCTAGCATAGATGATCGAAATATTTGTAAATATTCACTACGAAGCTTTGACTGCTCCTTTGCTTCCGCTTCTGTTAACCCTTCAGCTTTTGCTTTTTTTGCTAGTTCATTAATTCTAGCGATTCTTTCCTTCGGTAGCATCTCTTTGCTCCTTCACTTTTAGTTTTACCAATAGAAATCATGTTACTAAAAGATATAGTCTTTGACAAGGAAGAAGCGTAAAGAGGTACGAATAACAAAAAATGCCAACAATTTTTATGACTTGTTAGCATTTGGTGAGATATTTTTTAGATGTTTTTCCTCTTCTATGTATTCAAGATATCTTCGATTTACTGTAGCTTTTGAGATTTCATAGCCGAAACCTCTTAAAGTTGCAGCGATTTCCGAAAATGTTAAATCATTGTCTCGTAACCGTACAATCTCTGTTATCGGTACTTCAATACGCTCTCTCCCTGCATGAACACCGTTATTTTTCAGATTTTTCTCTGGTCTGTAACCGTTTTGAACAGCTCGGTTCATTCCTCTTTTAATTTTACTATTATGAAGCTTTCGCTGATATTCCTCTACCATACTTACAATTTGCAATACCATAGAATCCGATTCAGATAATTGTAACTCACCGTTATGTGAGACACTGAAAAGTTTGATGTTATCCTTTAGTATACAATGAAGCAAAGCGATTTTGGCATTTCCTCTACCAAGTCTCGTTTCATCTTGAATAAGGACTGCATCTACTTTCTCATTCTTTAATCGTGAAAGTAGGAGCAAAATACCCTCTCTGTCAAAGTCATAACCACTTGCCTGTTCCTTTATCACTTCAACAACTTCCATGTCGTGTTGTTTTGACAGCTTCAATAACTCTTCTTCCTGTCTTTTTAGAGAAGAGTACTGTGATTCTTTTTCAGTACTTACTCTACAATAGATAATTGCCTTCATATTTCCTCCTAATTCGAAGCAAGCTCTCTAACAGCGGAATCGTTTAATTCTACAGGTATATAGATTTCATCACCTACTAACAATACGTTCCCATTAATATCATTAATTTCTTCTACCCAGGATACAAACTCTGTTTCAGACAAAGCATGCTTATCAGCGTAGTTTTGACAAAGGTCCCAAAGAGTTTCTCCTTCATTAATCGTTACAGACATATATTTTTCCTCAACTGATTCACCACTAGAAATTACTAAAATAATCGACGCTAGGATAGATAAGATAACTAGAATAATAGCATATGAATATTTGTTCCATAAAGTTTTCATGTAAAACACCTCTATTAGAATGTATGTTCGTATTTATGTTATTATTATAGACCGAACATTTGTTTTGTGTCAACAATTATTCGAACTTATGTTTGTATGCACTGGTAGAACATGCTATAATATAGTCAAGATTAACCAATGAGGGGCGGTAAGTATGACAAAACTATCAAAACGTCAGGTCGATATACTAGAATATATAAAAGAAGAAGTTAAGCAAAAGGGCTATCCGCCTTCCGTTCGTGAAATTGGGGAAGCGGTTGGTTTAGCTTCAAGCTCAACCGTACACGGCCATTTAGCTAGACTTGAAAGCAAAGGGTATATTCGAAGAGATCCAACAAAGCCAAGAGCTATTGAGATTCTGGATCTTGATGAGGTGGTAAGCAATATACCAAAATATAATATCGTTAACGTTCCTGTAGTCGGAAAAGTAACAGCTGGTATACCTATAACTGCTATTGAAAATGTTGAAGAGTATTTTCCTCTCCCGGAACGCCTTGCCCCCGCGGATGAACAAGTATTTATGCTTGAGGTTATGGGAGACAGTATGATTGAAGCTGGAATCCTTGATGGAGATTACGTGATCGTGAAGCAGCAGCAAACAGCGAATAACGGAGACATCGTTGTTGCCATGACCGAGGAAGATGAGGCGACAGTTAAGAGATTCTTCAAAGAAAAAGATTATGTTCGTTTACAGCCGGAGAACTCTTCTCTAACACCAATTATCCTACGAAATGTGTCTATCCTAGGAAAAGTTATCGGAGTATATCGTCATATTCATTAATAAAGGAAAGCAAGCATCAATAAATGCTTGCTTTCTTTTTTTACATACAATGGATCAAAGCTCTTTCTTCGACTGAACATTGAGATTATTATTCATAAACGCCACCTCACCATTTACATTCAATCATACAAAGAACCCTCAACACCAGAAAGTGTTGAGGGTTTCTTTATAAGGATTAATACATTGACATGTATTGCTCACGCTCCCATGGATGTACTTGTGTACGGAACATATCCCACTCGATCTCTTTTGCTTCCACGAAGTGTTCGAAGATATGCTCTCCAAGAGCGGTAATCATTGTTTCGTCTGATTTTAAGTTATCTAAAGCAGCAGCAAGTGTAGCTGGTAGATCTTCGATACCAACAGCTTGACGCTCTTCTTTGTTCATAACGTAGATGTTACGGTCAACTGGAGCTGGCGGTGTTAAAGAGTTCTTCACTCCGTCAAGACCAGCAGCAAGTAATACAGCCATTGCTAAGTAAGGGTTAGCAGCAGGGTCAACGCTACGTACTTCTACACGAGTGGAAATTCCACGAGATGCAGGGATACGGATTAGCGGTGAACGGTTTCTAGCAGACCATGCAACGTAGCAAGGTGCTTCGTAACCAGGTACTAAACGCTTATAAGAGTTTACAGTTGGGTTCGTTACAGCTGTAAAGTTAGGAGCGTGCTTAATGATACCAGCGATGAACTGACGAGCAGTGTCGCTTAGTTCTAGGTTTCCAGTTGGATCAAAGAATGCGTTCTTGCCTTCTTTGAATAATGAAACGTTACAGTGCATTCCAGAACCGTTTACTCCGAATAATGGCTTCGGCATGAATGTTGCATGTAGACCGTGCTTACGTGCAATTGTTTTAACAACAAGCTTGAACGTTTGGATTTGGTCACAAGCGCTTAATGCATCAGCATATTTGAAGTCGATTTCGTGTTGTCCTGGAGCAACCTCATGGTGTGATGCTTCAATTTCAAAGCCCATTTCTTCAAGCTCTAACACGATATCACGACGGCAGTTTTCACCAAGGTCCGTTGGAGCAAGGTCGAAATATCCACCGTTGTCGTTTAATTCAAGTGTAGGTTCTCCAGCTTGGTCAAGCTTGAATAAGAAAAATTCTGGCTCAGGTCCAAGATTGAAATCAGAAAATCCTAAGTCTTGCATTTCTTTAATAATTCTTCTTAAGTTGTTACGTGGGTCACCTGCAAATGGAGTTCCATCTGGATTGTAGATGTCACAGATTAAACGTGCCACTTTACCTTTTTCAGCTGTCCAAGGGAAAACCACCCATGTGTCTAAGTCTGGATATAAGTACATGTCTGACTCTTCAATACGAACAAAACCTTCGATAGAAGAACCGTCAAACATCATTTTGTTGTCTAAAGCTTTTTCAAGCTGACTGATAGGAATCTCCACGTTTTTGATAGTTCCTAAGATGTCAGTGAATTGCAAACGAATAAACTTTACATTTTGTTCTTCTGCCATTCTTGTAATATCATCTCTTGTAAACTTAGCCATTTTGTTTCCTCCCTTGAATAGTAAATCTCTTTTTATTAGTGGAAAAAGCGTGACATATCACCTTGGCGCAATGACGAACGATTAAAGCGGCCAGCATGCATAAGCTCTGAGCGCAACATTTTTCGTAACTCATCATCGGACAGATCACGTCTTGCTTTCTCTGCTTCCTTCACCATTTCTTCTGAAAGCACCTGTTGCTCTTTCACAGAAAAAATTTGCTTAATTCCTGCAAGATTCACACCTTGCTCGATCAGATCTTTTATTTCTAAAAGTTGATCAATGTCATTCAAAGAAAACATTCTTCTGTTTCCCTCTGTTCTAGCCGGAGAGATCAATTGGTGCTCTTCATAATATCGAATTTGTCTTGCAGATAGTTCTGTAAGCTGCATCACAATTCCAATTGGAAATAATGGCATGGAACGACGGATATCACTTCCGCTCATTTGTAGTCCCTCCATTTCTCTCTTTCATATTTTCATTATATGAAATGTCAGTTTTTCTGTCAACATAATGTTAGTTTATATAACATGGAATTTTTGTAGAAAAAGAGAAATATTAAAATACCCTACATAATCTACTTAGTTGAGACTAATTAGTTGTTTTTCTGCTAATCGGTTCAACGCAATCAGTATGGCCAATTTCACATGAGAATAAGTTAGTCCCCCTTGTACATAAGCAACGTACGGTGGTCGAATCGGTCCATCGGCGCTCAGTTCAATGCTCGCTCCTTGAATAAATGTTCCCGCAGCCATAATCACATCATCTTCATAACCAGGCATATAAGCCGGGTATGCCGTTACATGTGAATTAATAGGAGAAGCAAATTGAATAGCTTGACAAAAGGCAATCATTTTCTCTTTGTCATCAAACTGAACCGATTGAATTAAATCTGTCCGTTCTGCGTCCCAGGACGGATTTGTGTTCATTCCTAATCTATCAAGAATAGCTGATGTAAAAACCGCACCCTTTAATGCTTGTCCAACCACATGCGGAGCTAAAAAGAAACCTTGGTACATTTCTTGAAGGCTATAAAGAGAGGCACCCGCTTCTGCTCCGATACCTGGTGAGGTCATCCTATAGGCGCATGCTTCTACATATTTTTCTTTTCCAACGATATACCCACCGGTTTTGGCAAGTCCCCCACCAGGGTTCTTAATTAAGGAGCCTGCCATTAAGTCAGCTCCTACATGACAAGGCTCCATTAACTCCACAAATTCACCATAACAATTATCAACAAATACGACAACATCTTCTTTTATATTTTTAACAAATTCAATCATTTCTCTAATTTGATCAATGGTAAAAGAAGGTCGATTTGCATACCCTTTAGAACGCTGAATACCGATCATTTTTGTATTTGGTTTGATCATGGTTTTTACATATTCGTAATTGACCTGTCCATCCTCTTTTAAGTCCACACTTTGATAGGATATCCCAAATTCCTTTAATGAACCTACACCATTCCCACGAATCCCTACTATTTCCTCCAATGTATCATACGGTTTTCCCGTTATGTACAAGAGCTCATCTCCTGGTCTTAACACACCAAATAAAGCGATGGAAATGGCATGCGTCCCGGAGATGATTTGCGGACGAACAAGCCCTGCTTCTCCACCAAACACATCGGCATAAATTTTCTCTAAAGTATCTCTACCAATATCATCATAGCCATACCCTGTTGAAGGGATAAAGTGTGAATCACTTACTTGATGACGTTGATAGCTTTCTAAAACGCGAAACTGATTCGCTTCCACCGTCAGGTCAATTTGTTGATGCTTCATAAAAATTTGCTCTTCGACCTGCCGAACAATCGGCTTTAATGCTTCCCCAAATGTGAAATGCTGATACATGATGTTCTCCTAACTAAATGCTGTATTGATTTATTTGTCCTAATATTTGGTGATCATTGAGTACATATCCTTTGCATAGATACATATCCTTTTCTTCTTCGAATGCTAGCTCCCTTAGTATCGTATCATTTTTTAATTGAGCTAACAGCTTTCCTTCTGTGGAAGGAACCTCAACTTGGTAAAATTTCATTTCTGAAATAATCACCTGTTCCATTTTTTGCTTTAATAAAAAGCGATCTTCTTCACTAAATGCAGAAATCTGCAAAGTTTCCGTTTTGGCAGTTGGAACAAAGTCAGGATTTTTCATATCTCTCTTATTATAAACGGTCAATTGTGGGATTTGCTGAATATCTAAATCCTCGAGTAACTTATGTACGGTTTGTTCATGCTGATATGAGTCCGCACTCGACATATCCACGACGTGTAAAAGAAGATCTGCTTCTCGTACTTCCTCCAAGGTAGAACGAAAGGCAGCAACCAAAGTTGTTGGAAGGTCTTGAATAAATCCAACCGTGTCTGTTAGTAATGTACTAAAACCGCTTGGAAGAATCATTTTTCTCGTCATAGGGTCAAGTGTGGCAAACAGCTGATTTTCCTCGAACGAATCTGCTTCCGTTAAGCGATTGAAAATTGTCGATTTCCCCGCATTCGTATATCCAACAAGCGCCACTTGAAAGGCTTTATTCTTTTTCCGACGCTCACGATATCGATCACGATGCTGCACGATTACTGCGAGCTGGGCTTTAATATCGTCAATTCGTCTTCGAATATGTCTTCGGTCGGTCTCAAGCTGGGTTTCCCCCGGACCTCTCGTCCCTATTCCAGCACCCAGTCGAGAAAGCTGTGTTCCTTGCCCACCCAATCTGGGAAGTAGATATTGAAGCTGGGCCAATTCGACTTGAAGCTTCCCTTCTTTCGAACGTGCACGTTGGGCAAAAATATCCAAAATCAACTGCGTTCGATCAATAATTCTCGCAGAGATGTCTTTTGATAGATTTCGTACCTGACTCGGCGAAAGCTCATCATTAAATATGATAATATTTGCTTCTGTTTCCTCCTCTAACGCTCTTAACTCTTCAACTTTCCCTTTACCTATGTATGTAGATGGATGGATTCTGTCTCTCTTTTGAGATAATGTTGCTTGTACTGTACCTTTCGCGGTCTCCGTTAAAGAAGCGAGTTCCTCCATCGAATAGTGAAATCTTTCGTCATCCTCAATCGTTTGACAACCAACGAGAATCACCTTTTCATATTCATGCTTTTGATCCAAGAAATCACCTCATTATCCTTTTTTCATATCATACCAAATAATTGTTTTTAATACTAATTTGCTAATAACAAATAAAGCAGGCTACTTGTAGCCTGCCCCCTTTTTACTCATCTTCTTCAAATATAAGATCATTGCTTCGTATGGTCATTAAATCATGCCGATCGAAGTTGTTTATCATTAACAACCTCATTGCCTGGGCACGAATCGATTTTTCAAGTACATTTCTTACGTATCGTCCATTCGAGAAACCAGCTGGACTAAACGCAGATTTCACCCAAATGAGATGTTCTCGAAGCTTTCTTTCTGCTTCATGGCTCAAGGTGTATTCCTTTTCCTTCAGCATTCTTTGCCCAATTTCCATAAGTTGCTCAATGCTGTAATCCGGAAAATCGATAACAAGCGGAAATCGAGAATGCAATCCAGGATTGAGTGTGAGAAACTCATCCATTTCTCTCGAATACCCTGCCAAAATTAAAATGAATTCATGTTGCTTATCCTCCATATGTTTGACGAGTGTATCAATGGCTTCTTTACCAAAGTCTTTCTCCCCACCCCTACCAAGAGAGTAGGCTTCATCAACAAAAAGAATCCCTCCGAGAGCCTTCTTTACGAGATCTCTTGTTTTTTGGGCAGTATGTCCGATGTATTCACCGACTAGATCAGCCCGTTCCGCTTCAATTAAATGACCTTTCGTTAGGACATTCATTCGTAGAAATAACTTCCCAATCAACCTAGCAACCGTCGTTTTCCCTGTTCCAGGATTGCCTTTAAACATCATATGGAGCGCTTGTTTTCCTGCTTTTAATCCAGCAGCTTCTCTTTTTTTGTTCACATATATCCATGCGTAAATTTCCTTTATCATTCGCTTCATTTCTTCCATTCCAACAAGCGCACCAAGTTCTTCCTCAATCTCCTTTAATGCTGCATGCTCAGGGGGAATGGCCTTTGGAGCCACATATGGTTCGGTAACAGTGGGTTTTCGTTTCTGTGAATTTAAGACAATGCTGATTTGTCCATTGTTTTTCATTCGAATTGGTTGGTCCAAAGCTTTCACCTCACATAATAAAACAGTATACGCGCTTGGTGCATGATTTGTGACAAATGCCTATAATCAGCTATATTCATGGTCTCAAAGTAGTCATGCTTTTCCCATTATTTAAGCGATTACTCTATATGTATTCAAAAATATTTATTTTAGAAATCAAAGACCCGCTTCCGTGAAGAAAGCGGGTCTTGAATGAAGTTCCATTATTGATTTTGACCATCTAAATCAATTTGCACATTACGCAATGGAGAGAATGTGGAAATGGCATGCTTATATACAAGCTGTTGCTTCCCTTCACATTCAAATAGAATCGTAAAGTTATCAAAGCCTTTAATTGTTCCTCTTAATTGGAAGCCATTCAACAAAAACACCGTACAATTTGTACTGTCTTTGCGAAGTTGATTTAAAAATTGATCCTGGATATTAATGGCTTGCTTCATAATAAATCCTCCTCTTTTATCTCTATTTCATATGTATTCGATTTTATTTTTAGCTTTCCTTCAATATACGTAGAAATTTCCTTAATTTTTTTTCGAATCTGTTGCTCATTTGTCACATGTGTCATATCAAACCAAGTAACATCCATTTTATTTCTGAACCATGTGAGCTGACGTTTTGCATATCGTCGAGAGTTCTGCTTTAATTGTTCGATCGTTGATTCAAGCGATTGTTCTTTTGAAAAATAATGAAACCATTCCTTATAACCAATGGCTTGTAAAGCCTGTGTATGCATAAGCCCTTTGTCATACAATTTTCTCACTTCTTCTTCTAAACCTTCAGTTATCATTTCATCAACTCTTGCATTAATACGATCGTACAGACGCTCACGTTCCATGGTTAACCCAATGATGGAAATATCATACAACGGTTCAATCACTTGCTCCGATTGTATTTCTGTTAATGTTTGCCCTGTTGTTAAATAAACCTCTAATGCACGGATGACACGACGTACGTTATTTGGATGTATACGCCTAGCACTTATTGGATCTACTTCAGACAACTTCTTATGAAGAACTTCCACCCCATCTGTCTTCACTTGCTCTTCCAGCTTTTGTCTCAGTTCCTCATTATTGGGAGCATCAGAAAATTGGTAGTCATAGATGGCTGATTGAATGTACAACCCCGTTCCACCAACAATCATTGGTAGCTTTCCTCGATTGGTGATTTCCGTAATTTTCAGTCGTACAAGCTCTTGAAACTCCGCTACTGAAAACGTCTCTTCTGGATCCTTAATATCAATGAGATGATGAGTAATTCCTTCCATTTCTTCTTGCTTAATCTTGGCTGTTCCTATATTCATTTCTTTATATATTTGCATTGAGTCGCCACTAATTATTTCACCATTAAACCGCTTAGCTAATTCAATGCTCGTCTTCGTTTTCCCAACGGCTGTTGGTCCAATGAGGACGACGACTTTTTCCTTCTCCTGTTTCATGTTGACACTGCCTTTACAAATTTCTTTAGATGCTTTGTAGTATAACATGTAACTCCATTAACATAAAACTAGAAGCAGGTTAGCCTCTATGCATTATAACCAGATTTCAACCCGTTATACCTTTGTCATACACTTCCATTTCTTTCTTTTTTCATTACAATTATATAACGATTCGATAACAATCGACAGAGAACCCCCAAATTCGTGCTACTTTATATGAAGAGTGTAAAGAGACTTAAAATGAATTGGTGGGATAGATATGTTTGGAACGTTAGAGATTGGAATTGATTTAGGTACAGCAAACGTACTTGTATATAGTAAAAATAAAGGAATTGTCTTTAATGAGCCTTCTGTTGTCGCTCTAGATACTACAACGAATAAAGTCGTTGCGGTGGGACTAGAAGCAAAAGCAATGATTGGAAAAACTCCTGGTAAAATTACAGCGATTCGTCCTCTAAAAAACGGAGTGATTGCCGATTATGATATCACTTCGGAATTATTAAAGTACATTATTACAAAAGCATCAACCAGAATGGGGTTAACGATTCGAAAACCGAATGTGGTCATTTGTACACCAGCTGGCTCTACGAGTGTGGACAAGAGAGCCATCCAGGATGCCGCAAGAAACGCAGGTGCCAAAAAGGTCTTTCTTATTGAAGAACCAGTGGCCGCAGCGATCGGAGCCGGACTTCCCGTGGACGAACCTGTAGCCAATGTGGTAGTAGATATTGGCGGAGGTTCTACTGAAGTTGCGATCATATCATTCGGAGGCGTCGTTGCCTGCCACTCTATTCGCATTGGTGGCGATCATTTGGATGACGATATTATTCAGTATGTAAGAAAAGAATACAATGTTCTAATTGGAGAGCCCACTGCCGAGCAAATTAAGATGGAAATCGGTTATGCCCTAGTGGACCATGAAAAAGAAGTGCTTGAAGTTCGAGGAAGAGACCTGCTAACCGGTTTACCAAAAACGATCGAACTACATTCCTACGAAGTTCGTGATGCTATTAAAGAATCACTACTTCATATACTAGAAGCAGTTCGTGCTACGTTAGAAGACAGTCCAGCCGAGTTAAGCGGTGATATTGTAGACCGAGGAGTCATTTTAACTGGTGGTGGATCTTTATTAAAAGGCATGGAGCAGTGGCTAAGCGAGCAAATCTTCGTTCCCGTTCATTTAGCAAATGAACCCTTAGAATCAGTAGCCATCGGTACGGGTAGGGCACTTGATTTTCTTCACAAGTTACCTTCTGTTGCAAGGTAAGATACCCACAATCTTCGAAAAAGTCCCACGGTCTACCCGTTGGGACTTTTTCGTTTCAATAATACCATCTACCTTTATTATCAAAAAGGGCTCCACCGAGCAACCCCGCACCAAATCCTAGTAACCCTGCACCGAGCGGACTAATTCCTCCGCCATATCCCACTCCAGGACCACCGCCATAACCTAAGCCGAATCCCCCTCCAAACCCAGGAGTAAATCCAGGTCCTCCATAAGGAGAAGGGTATCCATAGCCTGAATGACCAAACTTGGGTGCTCCATAGCCAAAAAAGGGACTATATTTTGAACCTCCAACACCGACCGTACTTGGTACCTGGTCTTCAAATCCATAGTATTTAGCATCAGGATAACCAAAACTATCAAATTGGGAAAACGGGTTGTAGTTTGGATATCCACCAAGATTCCCCATACCGAAAGGGAAAGGTCTTCTCATTCCTCGTTTCAATTGGCATTCCCCTTTTTTCTAGGTTGTATACAAAATACTATATGTACTTATCCTAAAAACGGGTATATATCACGGATAAATAGGCTCATAAAAAAAGCCCCCAAAGAAAAGGAGCTCTACTCAATATGCTTTCTTCTCAATCTGTTAAAATAAATAAATATAGGTAGAGGAATGACGATAAATCCTAAGCTTTTAATCATTTGATTTTTGGCATTTTCTCTAATTCTTGCTTTTTCATCTTCTACCAACTGTTCATAATCAGCTCGTAGCTCTTCCTCGCTAATTTGCGTGTTTCCTCCTACCTTTTCACTCTCACGCATCATCTCGTAATCGGAAAAACTTTGATAATACCCTGATGGACTCACTAAGTCAGCAGTAACCATAAATATGGAAATCCCACCACCGATGACCATCATTAATGTCGCGAATAATACTAAATATGTGTATAAGTGCCGTATCATGGTTTCATCATCCTCCTTGTTTTTGTTTTTCGCAATATAAGCAATGGCAAAAATAACGATTACAGCAGGAAGAATTGTCGTTAGCAAACCAAAAACAAACATTGATCCTCCCCCTTTCTACCTTCAATATATAGGATTAATGATGCGCATGCTATACAATTTGTTCGACACTTTTCTCGATTTTACCCTTTTTGTGTAAAATTACTCTAATAATAAAAAAAAGAAGAACTGGATTCTATTGAATCCAGTTCTTACATTACACGTTTAAACATTTTTTCCATCTCATAGGTAGAATAATGAATAATAATTGGCCTTCCATGCGGACAGGTAAACGGATCTGAAGTAGACCGCAACTCATCTAAAAGTGCCTGTATTTCATCCTGCCGCAAATGATGGTTTGCTTTTATGGAGGCCTTACAGCTCATCATAATTGCCGCTTCTTCACGAAGTTTATGAATATCGACCTTTTTCATTTGTAGAAGCTGCTCGATCATTTCCTCCATAAGTTCTTTCTCTTCCCCTTTCGGAAGCCACTGTGGATGTGAGCGAAGAATAAAGCTGTTGTGACCAAACGGCTCTAAAAACACACCCACTTTCTCTAACTCGTGTTGATGTTCTAGAATCTTTAACGCTTCGTCAGAAGAATACTCAAGCGTTATCGGCACAAGTAACTCTTGAAGCTCATTTTGAACATCTCCCACCTTTTCACGGAAGTACTCATATTTAATTCTTTCCTGTGCCGCATGCTGATCAATAATATAAAGCCCTTTTTCATTTTGAGCTAGAATATACGTCCCATGCATTTGACCGATTGGATAAAATGGAGGAACTCTCATTTTGGTCTCTTGTAGATGATCCCTTTCATCTACAATTTCTTCTATCTCAATCTCCGCAACCGTTTCCGTCCTAACCGGTGCCAAGGTTTCTTCTTTAACAATGCTAACAGGCCTTTGAATCACTTCGACTCTTTCCGTTGTAATAGGTTCTCTTAAAATGGACTCTGTAAAAACGGTTCTCTCAACAGGGAGCTCTTTTTCCACCACATGATCCAGCTCGAAAAAGGTTTGCTCTGATTGTGGCTTTTCTTTTTTCTCCTGTTGAATAAAACCGGATGGAATCAGCTCTTGGCTTTTAAATACCTTTTTAATGGCATCTGTGACGAGTTGGTTTAACTCTTGTTCCTTACTTAAACGGACCTCCATCTTAGACGGATGCACATTTACGTCTACTAAAATAGGATCCATTTCGACTGACAATAAGACAATCGGATAACGACCAATGGGTAATAAGGTATGATAACCTTCCTGCACCGCTTTTACGAGGGGATAGTTTTTAATAAATCGTCCATTAATCATGGTAGAAATATAGTTCCTTGACGCTCTCGTAATCTCAGGAAGAGCGATCCAACCTTTTACCTGATAATCTAGTGAAGTAGCTGAAATAGGTACCATTTTCTTCACGATGTTTACTCCATAAATGGCAGCTAATACTTGCCGGACATCACCGTTTCCCGTAGTGTGAAGGAGCTTTCGATCATTATGAATCAGGCGAAACGAAATTTCAGGATGGCTGAGCGCAAGACGGTTCATAATATCCGTAATATTCCCAAGCTCTGTGTGAACGGTCTTCAAATATTTCAAGCGGGCAGGCGTGTTGAAGAATAGGTCCGTAACAATAATATCGGTTCCTTTTCTGGCAGCCGCTGCCTCATGAACCTGCAAAACTCCGCCCTCAAACACGACTCTTGAACCCACATCACCGGTTGATGTTTTCATTTCAAAATGACTTACCGAAGCGATACTGGGCAATGCTTCTCCACGAAACCCTAGTGTTCGGATTCGAAACAAGTCATCATCATTTTTTATTTTACTAGTAGCGTGACGCTGAAACGCCATTAGCACATCCTCTTCCGAAATACCGTCACCGTTGTCGAGTATTCTGATCTTACCTAATCCCGCTTCCTCAACCTCTACTTCAATGACAGTACTACCTGCATCAATTGCATTTTCTACCAGTTCCTTTACAACAGATGCCGGTCGTTCAACCACTTCTCCGGCAGCAATTTTATTCGATAGTCGGTCATCTAATTGAATGATTTTCCCCATCGTCTCACCTCCCTGAGATGTTTAGCTCTTTGCTTGCTTATGAAGATCAAATAAAATATTAAAGGCCTGCATAGGAGTCATTTCTAATATATTTAGTGATTTCAAAGACTCTAGTGTCTTCTTTTCCTTTGATGATAGGTTTGCTTTTACTTCCACCTTTGGTTCAGCAAAAAAGGACAGTTGTGCATCTTCTGACACCTTATTCGGTACTACTTTCTTTTCTTCTTTGGAACTGGTGTTGTCACCTGACTCTAATGCTTGTAAAATTTCATTCGCTCGAGCAATCAGTTCCTTTGGCAGCTCCGCTAGCTCTGCCACGTGAATTCCATAGCTCTTATCAGCTGCTCCTTCTTTGATTTTATGAAGGAACACCACTTTACCATTTTGTTCAATCGCGCTTACATGGACGTTATTTAACATCGAAAGCTGCTCTCCCAGAACGGTTAATTCATGGTAATGAGTTGAGAATAATGTTTTCGCCTCAATTCGTTCATGAATATATTCAATGATTGACTGCGCTAACGCCATTCCGTCATAAGTTGAAGTTCCTCTCCCGATTTCATCAAATAGAATTAAGCTATTTCTGGTGGCATTTACAATGGCATTTTTTGCTTCAAGCATTTCCACCATAAAGGTACTTTGTCCAGAAATTAAATCATCTGCTGCTCCAATTCTCGTAAACACTTGGTCAAAGATTGGGAGTTTGGCCTCATCTGCTGGTACATAACAGCCAATTTGTGCAAGGATTGAGGTAAGGGCAACTTGTCTCATGTACGTACTTTTCCCTGACATATTGGGTCCAGTAATTAACAGAATCTCTCGCTCATCCCCCATATGGCAGTCATTTGGTACGTATTCCTGAGCATTCATAACTTTTTCAACTACTGGATGACGACCATTTTTTATTACCAATCGTCTGTCAGTCGTAAAGCTTGGCTTCGTGTAATGACGTGCTTCACTAATTTCAGCAAAGCATTGTAAAACGTCTAGCTCACTTACGACCTTAGCTAATCTCTGTATCTGCGGAATATATTCCTTTACGTACTCACGAATAGTTGTAAATAACTCATACTCAAGCTCTGTGCTTTTTTCTTCCGCTTCTAAAATCAATGTCTCTTTTTCTTTTAAATCCGGAGTTATAAACCGTTCAGCGTTTGCTAGAGTTTGCTTTCTTTCGTACTGACCTTCTTTTAATAAGGAAAGATTCGCGCGAGTCACTTCAATATAATAACCAAACACACGGTTGTATCCGATTTTTAGCGATTTGATTCCCGTTTTTTCACGCTCTTCTTTTTCAAGCTCAGCAATCCACTGCTTTCCATTACGACTTGCATAACGATAGCGATCAAGTTCTTCGTTATATCCATCGGAAATGATATTTCCCTCTTTAATAGAGAGAGGTGGATTATCAACAATTGCTCTTTCTAATAAGTCGGTTATTTCCTCGCATGGTTCAAGCTTGTCGGCTAATTGTTTTGTTGCTTCATTTGGTAAATTCTCTACCATACTTTTCAACAATGGAATTTGCAGAAGGGATTTCTTTAACTGAATGAGATCTCTTGCATTCACATTGCCAAATGCAATTCGTCCTGCAAGACGCTCTAAGTCATACACTTCCGTTAACTTTTCACGGATTTCTTGGCGTTCAAAGTAGCAGCTAAAAAGAGTATCTACAACAGAATGGCGAAGTTCAATTTGTTGCTGATTGATAAGAGGACGATCTACCCATGACTTGAGCATTCTGCTTCCCATTGCTGTTTTTGTTTCATCCAATAGCCAAAGAAGAGAGCCTTTTTTCCCTTTCGAGCGAATCGTTTCTGTTAACTCGAGATTACGTTTTGAGTAATAATCTATTTTCATATACTGATCTACTGTATAAAAACGAACGGCTTGAAGGTGATCCAGCGATCTTTTTTGTGTTCGATATAAGTAATTAAATAATCTTGCGGCCGTCTGCTTAATCTCAACATTGGTTAAGTGTGACAAAAGAGCTTCAAAAGATACATAACTTTGAATATCTTCTTCCATTGAAAGGGTCACTTGACCTCGCTCACGAATTTTCTTCTGTAGCTCGTCCGTATGCGAAGCAGAGATGACCACCTCACGTGCACCAGAAGTTGCAAGTTCATTTAAAACTTCATCCATGCTCTTTGTAATCGTTACTTGAGATTCCCCTGTAGTCAAATCACTCACCGCAAACCCATACTGATCATCGGCGAACCGAGAGATGGATGCTAAATAATTGTTTTCTCTTTCGTTCAGTCCTTTTCCTTCCATCATCGTTCCAGGTGTGATTAACTGAACTACTTCTCTCCGAACCACACCTTTTGCCTGCTTCGGATCTTCTGTTTGTTCGCAAATTGCGACTTTAAAGCCTTTTTCAATTAACTGTTCAATATATTGAGGAGCAGCATGGTAAGGAACCCCACACATTGGGATACGGTCTTCTGAACCACCATCTCTGCTAGTTAGTGTAATTTCTAATACTTGCGACGCCTTCACGGCATCATCAAAAAACATCTCATAAAAATCCCCAAGACGAAAAAATAAAAAGGCATCCTGATACTCTGCCTTTACCTTTAAATATTGCTGTATCATCGGCGTATATGTAGCCATACAATCCTCCAAAACACTAATTCTTTCTTTCATTCCGTTCATTATTATAACATAAAGAAAGAAGGGAAAGGTTTTTTGAAAGCTGTAAATATCAGCCACAAAGAAAAACTAGGAAGTGAAACCTTCCTAGTTCACCATTACTCTTCTTCGTCACAGATTAGGAAATCTGGATTTAAATCTTCAAACTCTTCGTCTTCGACATCTAATCCCCAGTCGTCGTCGCAGTCACAATCATCGTAAACTGCTACACAAACCACTGTTTCTCCAATTACTTCAACAAGAAACTCTCTTTCTGCATGAACGATAATTGCATTACCGTTTGGTGAGATAACAGCTTCTATGCAGTTTGGCTGCTGAACGACACGAGCAATAACATCGTTGTCATCATGGCAATCTGGATCGCGGTACTTTAACTTAATGACGTCAACATAGTCAACTCGTGCAGTTACTACTTCAGTTCTTGTATTATCATTATAGGAGTACCAAACGTTAGTGTCATAGTAGCCGTGAATTTCGACTTTTTTTCCAACCTTTTTAGCTTCATACGTATGATTGATAATCCAGCAACCAAGGATGCTAGTCGGTTGGTGATCCGGGCGAATCGTATCGTTAGACTGTGTAAACTTACGTCCTTTCGCTACGACCGCTTTTGTAATAATCTCTCTGTAATCTGCCATTGCGAGCGAACCCTCCTCATTCATTTTCACTTCATCCTATGCGGGACATTAGACTAGTGTGATAATATTTTTCATGTTTGTATTTCCTTCGGCATTCGGTGGCGGATATAGTGCATTCTATGCGAATACCTAGGAAAGGTGAGAAATTATATGGGAGAATGGGAATGATTTTGATGCATAGAAAAAACCCCCGTTTCCACGAGGGTCTTTCCATTCTCACATCTTAGTGATGTGAACAGCTTTGATTTTTATTATTAACCTCTGCACCTGTTTCTCCACTTAGGACATTTCCACCCGTTGATAAGATGACTTCATCTGTTACTTTGTTGGAGATGGTGTTAGCCACCAATTGTAGTAATTCATTTACGTCTATTTGTGATTGCTTAAATTCCTGTACGACAGGGATAGAATCTAGCTCCTCTTCAATAGAAGCAATTTTATCTTCTGTTTTCTTTAGAGCTTCTGCTTTTCCATAGTGTTGTAAATTAACGGCTTGCTTTTGCAACCCTTTTATTTGCGAAATAAGTGAACTTACTTTTTCATTACTATGAATTTGCGCTTCCGCTTTCTTGAAAAAATCTACTTCTTCCGTGCTCGCAATCATGGAAGCTAGTTCTTTTGCACGCGCTATAATATCGTCTTTTGTGTACTTTTCCATTTATTTCACCTCTACACTTTGAGTTTCTTCCACCATTTCCCCGTTTAATGACCATGTTTTTGCTTCTGTGATTTTTACTTTTACAAGCTTACCGATTGCCGTTTTTGGCCCAACAAAGTTTACTAACTTGCTTTTGCGTGTGTAACCAGCAAGAACATCAGGGTTATTTTTACTTTCCCCTTCAACTAATACTTCCACTACTTCCCCTTGATACTTCTTCATCGCTTCTGCAGACATTTCATTTACCAAAGCGTTTAATCGCTGTAGACGTTCCTTCTTCACTTCCATTGGAACGTTATCCTGTATTTTAGCCGCTGGCGTCCCTTCACGTGGAGAATAGATGAATGTATATGCAGATTCATATCCAACTTCACGATATAAGGAAAGTGTTTCTTCGAATTGTTCTTCCGTTTCATTCGGATACCCTACTATGATATCTGTAGTGAAAGAAGCATTAGGAATAGCTGCTTTAATTTTACGAACAAGCTCAAGGTATTGTTCTCTTGTATACTTACGAGCCATGATTTTTAGTACTTCTGTAGAACCAGACTGAACTGGAAGGTGAATATGCTCAACTAAGTTACCACCCTTAGCAAGAACATCAATTAAGTGATCGTCAAAATCACGCGGATGACTCGTTGTAAAACGGATACGTGGAATATCAATCTTTCGGATTTCATCCATTAAGTCACCTAAACCATACTTCATGTCTTCAAAGTCTTTTCCGTAAGCATTAACGTTTTGTCCAAGAAGAGTAATTTCCTGATATCCTTGCGCTGCTAGCTGACGAACTTCTTGAATGATATCGTCAGGACGACGACTGCGCTCTTTTCCGCGAGTAAATGGAACGATACAATACGTACAGAACTTATCACAGCCGTACATAATATTTACCCATGCTTTAATATTTCCACGACGGATCTTCGGAAGGTTCTCAATAACATCTCCTTCTTTAGACCACACTTCTACAACCATTTCCTTGGACATGTATGCTTCGTGCAGGATGTTTGGTAAACGGTGAATATTATGCGTTCCAAAGATCATATCCACTTGATGGTATGTTTTAAGAATTTTATTAACAACCGATTCCTCTTGAGACATACAGCCACAAACTCCGATTAATACATCTGGGTTTTGCTGCTTCAAATGTTTAAGATGACCTAGCTCACCAAACACTTTGTTTTCAGCATTCTCACGGATCGCACAAGTATTTAATAAAATAACATTTGCATCATCAACAGAGTCTGTCGGCTCATAACCTAGCCCCATGAAAATACCAGCCATTACTTCTGTATCATGCTCATTCATTTGACAGCCGTACGTACGAATATAAAACTTACGACCTTGTCCCATCCCTTTAAATTCTTCAGGAAGTGAGAAATCCTTATGGTACTTTACTTCTTCTTTCCCACGCTTTTTCGCGTCTTTTAGCGATGGTGGAGTATATACTGTTTCAAAATATTTACTGTAATCCTTACCGGATTTTTTGTCCGAAGAATTACCTTCCTGCACTGCTTGTTGGCTTTCTAATCGTTGCTTTTCGTTCATAAATGTTTCTCCTTTCACTGCAATAATCAAACATTTAAACATACAACCAAACTAAAATAATATTATTTTCGTATAGTTAGTACTTTGATAGTAGAATGAATCACATTAGTTAAGTATAAATGCTTGAACAACTGAACACAATATAAAAAACTTAACCAATCGATAGCGGTTTCATTCATTACAGCAAATAATTTTACTCCTTATCACGTTCATTGAAAGTGATAGTTATCACAAGTATTTAGAAATATACTCATAGAGAAACCCCGAGATGTACTCGGGGTTTCTTGTTCGTTCTAGCTTACATAAACTCGGAAACTAATTTATTAAAATGAGCTTCATCTAATTGAAGATCATGCTGAGATAACGGGGTTTCAGAGTAACCGTTTATTAGTTCCTGGTAAGATTTACGTTCTGTATCTTGATAAATCAAGCCTGTTACTAATCCGTTATGCTGCATTAGAGTTTGCATCGCCATTTCACGATTAGATGAATCATAGCCTTCCACATCAGCAAGCTTTGTTAGGTTTTCCTTAAACCAGTCGTATGTGTTGATTTTATTGTATGTTACACATGGACTGAACACGTTGATTAAAGAGAAACCTTTATGCTTGATACCAGCTTCAATAATCGCTGTTAAGTCTTTTAAGTCTGTAGAGAAGCTTTGTGCCACAAACGTTGCACCAGCAGTTAATGCCATTTCCATTGGAGAAATCGGCTGTTCGATTGATCCTTGTGGCGTAGACTTCGTTTTGAAGCCTGCTGCCGATCTCGGGGATGTTTGGCCCTTTGTTAAACCATAAATTTGGTTATCCATTACGATGTAAGTGATATCGATGTTTCGACGGATAGAGTGAATGGTATGACCCATTCCGATCGCGAAACCATCTCCATCTCCCCCAGATGCAATAACTGTTAAATCACGATTCGCCATTTTTACTCCTTGGGCAATCGGTAAAGAACGTCCGTGAATGGAATGGAATCCGTAAGAGTTAATATATCCTGAAATACGTCCAGAGCAACCGATACCAGAAATAACCGCTAAATTATCTGGCTCTAACCCTACATTCGCAGCAGCACGTTGAATTGCCGCTTGAACAGAGAAATCGCCGCAGCCTGGACACCAGTTAGGCTTCACGTTGTTTCGAAAATCTTTAAACGTCGCCATAATTTAGAACAACTCCTTGATCTTTGAATGGATTTCATGTGGTAGGAATGGATTTCCGTCATACTTTAAATGCTTTACTACTTTCTCAGCATGTCCTACATTCATCTTAAGGATGTTTGCTAACTGTCCAGTTGCGTTATTTTCAACAACTACAACCTTTTTAGCTGATTTGACTAGTGGAAGCATTTCGTCAGTAGGGAACGGATGAATCAAACGTACATGCGCATGATTCACTTTCACTCCATCCTTCTCAAGGCGTGTCATTGCTTCTTCAATTGCTCCTCTAGTTGAGTTAAAACCAACAACTAGTACATCCGCATCCTCATGTGGAGCATGAACGTGAATTGGTGTATTAAATTTGATGTTCTCAACTTTACGGAAACGTTTATCCATTTGTGCATTACGGTTTAATGCTGATTCAGACGGTTTACCTGTTTCATCATGTTCTACACCTGTTACGTGGTGAATTCCACCCTTTACCCCAGGAATTACACGAGGAGAGATACCATCTTCAGTCACTTCGTAACGTTTAAAGTAATCTTTAGAATCTGATTCTGGTAGTTCAGTTACAAGTTTTCCGCGTCGAATTTCTACCTTACTAAAGTCTAAAGGCTCAACTGTTTGCTTTCCTAAAGAAAGTTGAAGGTCAGATAAGACGATAACAGGTACTTGGTACTCTTCAGCAAGGTTAAATGCCTCAGCTGTATCGTAGAACGCTTCTTGTACAGTACTTGGAGCCATTACGATCTTTGGAATTTCTCCGTGAGTACCATAGATCATGGCCATTAAATCAGATTGTTCTTGCTTGGTTGGTAGACCGGTAGACGGACCACCACGCTGTGTATCGACAATTACAATTGGTGTTTCGGTAATTCCTGAAAGACCGATTGCTTCCATCTTCAACGATAATCCCGGACCAGCTGATGCAGTGATCGCACGAACGCCTGCATAGTTTGCACCGATCGCCATTGTACATGCCGCAATTTCATCTTCAGTTTGAATTACTGTTCCACCAAGAGCAGGTAGTTTTTTAATTAGATACTCCATGATTTCAGAAGCAGGAGTAATTGGATAAGCTGCCATAAAGCGACATCCGCCAGCTAAGGCCCCTAGCGCAATCGCATCGTTACCAATCATGAACAACCGTTGTTTTCCATCTGCCTTTGCTAATACCATGGTAGCGGCTTCTTGAGCTTGTTCTTTCATTGCTGTATAACCAGCTTGGATCGCTTCCATGTTCTTATCAACCACAGACTGTCCTTTACGCCCAAAAATCTCTTGAACTACCGTCTCAAAAACGTTAATATCTAAATCTAGTACTGCACAAGTAGCCCCAACTGCCACCATGTTTTTCATTAATGATGTACCTAATTCAGTTGCAATATCTGTAAATGGAACCGCATACAAAGTTGCATTTGTATCCGTAGGTTTCACAGGATTAAACTTCGCATCTGCAATCATCACACCATTGTCATGTAGTTCTTTGTAATTTAAGTCAAGCGTTTCCTGATCAAATGCCACTAAGATGTCTAAGTCGTCTGAAATAGAGCGAACCTGTGACGTGCTTACACGGATTTTGTTATTAGTGTGTCCACCTTTAATACGAGATGAAAAGTGGCGGTACCCATATAAATAGTAACCTAATCGATTCAAAGCAATAGAGAAAATCTCCCCAGTACTTTCAATCCCTTCCCCTTGCTGCCCGCCAACTTTCCAAGAAAGTTGATTGATCATGTCTTACACCCCTTTGGATACGTTAAGAAATATGTAAAAACGTTTATTTTACCAATAGTGTAGCACTTTTCCGATTGTAACACGAAGATTTTGACTCTAATATTCATAGAGTAAAAATGTGAGAAATGGAAGGGTACTAAACGCTTTCAATTCTAGACCTATGTGAAAAAAAAAGCAACCCTTTACGCCCAAATAATGGCGAAAATATGAATATTTTTTTATTTTTGCGAAAATAATAGTTTTATCTGTCTTTTTTCAACCTGTTTAGTCTAAATAAAAATGAAAACGCTTTATTCACTCTTCTTTATTTCGGAAATCTTTTCGCCATATTTTTGTACAAAAACTTCTCAACCTGTATACTGGAATAATATTTTCCTAGTTCATTTACAAGATTGCTATAATTTTCTACCCGCTCAAGCCCTGTAACACAATGTTCGGTTCCATCAAAATCAGAACCAAATCCAACAAAATCCTCACCTCCAAGAGAGCAAATATGGTCAAGATGACGAAGTACGTCAGTAATAGTTGCTGTTGTTTTCCCAGAGAGGAATTGCGTAACAAAGGTTAACCCCATGACTGTTTCTCTTTCTATTAATGCCACAATCTGTTCATCTCGTAAGTTCCTCGGATGTGGACAAAGAGAATACGCATTAGAGTGTGAAGCAAAGGGATAATCTCCAAGCTCCAGCACATCCCAAAACCCGCTTTCTGATAGATGCGATACATCACACCATACCCTCTCCTTATTAAGAGTTGATACGACTCTTTTCCCGAACCTGGATAGACCCGCGCCCCGCTCTTCAAGTGCCCCATCAGAAACTGCATTAGAAAAATTCCACGTTAAACCAACAGATGTAACCCCAAGACGAAGCAGCGTTTTTAACTTCAGCAAATCGGAACCGATACAATCACACCCCTCAAGTGTAAGAATCGCTCCGAATTCACCATCTTTAAGATTAGCTAAATCACTTTGACTTGTAATCAACTTAATTTCTTTATATGGTTTGATAATTTTTTCATAGAAAAGGTCTATCATATGCAAAGCAGCATGGAAGGAAAGATCAGGGTGAATATTCTCTGGTACATAGATGGCAAAGCATTGTACTTTAACGCCACTTTTCTTCATACCCGCGAGCGTAACTTGAAGCTCCTTTGAATCTAAAAAGCTTGAAAGCTTCGGATTCATAAACATTTTGTATAATACATCACAATGCCCATCAAAAATTTTCATGATTTATACCCCTTCCATAGTCGTTGTATATAAAGCATAGACCAAAACTGACAAAAAAAGAACCTGTTTGCAATAAGAATGCAAACAGGAAAAAGATACTCCCTCATCTTGGCTCAATGATTAATTTGATCGCTGTGCGCTCTTCCCCATCAATTAATATGTCTGTGAATGCTGGGATACAAATCAAATCGACTCCGCTAGGTGCTACAAATCCTCGTGCAATGGCTACTGCCTTTACCGCTTGATTTAATGCACCCGCACCTATGGCCTGAATTTCTGCAGCACCTCTTTCGCGCAGAACTCCTGCGAGCGCACCAGCTACAGAATTGGGATTAGATTTTGCTGAAACTTTTAATATTTCCATTCCTAGCTCCTCCTTGTTTAATCCCCCCTGATGTTCTTGTTATTGAACAACTCAGGTATATATGATTCCATTGCTACTATATTCGCAAAAGCTTTAACATATTCCGGCTTGGACAAAAAAGTAAGATTAAAAGAAAAGTGTATATGTTTTCACCTGCAATCAAGCTTACATAAAAAAACACCTGCGTCTATTTTGCAGGTGCTAGTCGGCTATATGGTTTACAATTCTAGGAGAAAAATGGATGATCGTCATTGATGAGAATACGATCGATTTTTTTGGCTTTTCCCGTCTTTTTATCCAGTTCAATATGTACGGCACCAAGCTGTGTTTTATCTGTATCTGGAACTTCAAATCTTGCTGGTAAGTTGGATAGGAATCGTCTAATAACAATTTCTCTGTCCATTCCCAGTATCCCATCATATGGCCCTGTCATTCCAACATCCGAAATATAGGCTGTTCCTTGGGGCAATATTCGATTGTCAGCTGTTTGTACATGTGTATGAGTACCAACTACCGCTGTTACTCTTCCATCTAAATACCAGCCCATAGCGAGCTTCTCACTTGTTGCCTCAGCATGGAAATCAACAAAGATAATAGGTGTTCGTTTACTTGCTTCTTCGATCAGTTCATCCGCTTTTCGGAAGGGACAATTATTCGGTTGCATAAAGGTACGCCCCTGCAGACTGATGATTGCTATTTCATCTTGATTCATTTTTAAATACACAATTCCCTTACCAGGGTTATCTTCAGGAAAGTTTGCTGGTCTAACCATGTATTTTGCATCATCGATAAATTCAAAAATATCACGGTTATCCCATGTGTGGTTTCCTAATGTAACAGCCTGCGCACCGACCTCTAAAAAACCTCTATAGATTTTTTCTGTAATCCCTTTTCCTCCTGCAGCATTTTCACCATTTATAATGGTAATGTGTGGACGATATTTTTCCTTTAATCTTGGGACGTATTCCTTCACCATATCTCTTCCTGGTGAACCAACGACATCTCCAACAAATAATATGTTCATCAATTAAACCCTTCTTTTTCCGTATTTCTTTTCATTTTATCATATGTAATGAGCAAAAATAAAAGCGGTGCTAAAGCACCGCTTTATTTTGCGTATTCAACTGCTCTCGTTTCCCTAATTACCGTGACCTTTATATGGCCTGGATAATCAAGTTCCTCTTCGATTTTTTTACGAATATCGCGAGCTAAACGATGAGCCTCTAAGTCGTCAATTTGCTCTGGCTTCACTAGGATACGAACTTCACGTCCAGCCTGGATTGCAAATGACTTTTCCACTCCATCATACGATTCTGAGATTTCCTCAAGCTTTTCTAAACGTCGAATATAGTTTTCAAGCGTCTCACGTCTTGCACCAGGTCTTGCTGCGGATAGTGCATCTGCCGCTGCAACAAGAACAGCAATAACGGAAGTAGGCTCGGAATCGCCATGGTGAGAAGCAATCGAGTTAATAACCACCGGATGCTCCTTATATTTAGTAGCCAGTTCGACACCGATTTCTACGTGGCTTCCTTCAACTTCATGGTCAATTGCCTTACCAATATCGTGTAGTAGGCCTGCACGACGAGCAAGTGTTTCATCTTCTCCAAGTTCTGCAGCTAGCAATCCAGCTAATTGAGAAACTTCAGTAGAGTGCTTCAACACATTTTGACCATAGCTAGTTCGGAATTTCAATCGACCGAGAATTTTAATTAAATCTGGGTGCAGTCCATGTACTCCAACCTCAAAAGTTGTTTGCTCACCAATTTCACGAATATGTTCATCCACTTCACGGCGTGCCTTATCAACCATTTCTTCGATTCGAGCAGGATGGATACGACCATCTAGAACAAGCTTTTCAAGCGCTAAGCGGGCTGTTTCTCTTCGAATCGGATCAAACCCAGATAAAATAACTGCTTCTGGAGTATCATCAATAATGAGATCAATTCCAGTAAGAGTTTCAAGTGTACGGATGTTTCGTCCTTCACGACCAATGATTCGACCTTTCATCTCATCATTTGGAAGAGTGACTACCGAAACGGTCGTTTCTGCTACGTGATCAGCCGCACAACGTTGAATAGCTAACGACAAAATTTCCTTTGCTTTTTTGTCTGCTTCCTCTTTTGCTCTATTTTCACTCTCTTTTATCATTAAAGCGATGTCATGGGATAACTCCTGTTCCATACGCTCTAAAATGATGGATTTCGCCTCATCACGAGTTAAGCCCGAGATGCGTTCAAGCTCTGCCTGTTGCATTTTTACGATCTCGTCCACTTTGCTTTCCATCTCTTCAATATGCTGTTGTTTTTTGTTAAGAGAATCGTCCCTCTTCTCTAAAAGTGCTTCACGTTTGTCTAACGATTCGTCTTTTCGATCAAGATTTTCCTCTTTTTGAAGTAAGCGGTTTTCCTGCTTTTGCAGCTCGCTTCTACGATCACGAACTTCACGTTCTGCTTCTGTACGAAGCTTATGAATCTCATCCTTTGCTTCAAGCAGCGACTCCTTTTTTAAAGCTTCTGCTTCACGTTTTGCATCTTCTAGAATTTGCTCTGCAGCACCTCTAGCTCCAGCAATTTTTGCTTCAGAAAAAGATTTACGAACAAAATAGCCAACAACTGCACCGACGGGTAAAGCAAGCAAAATGGAGATGATCATTGTAAAAAGATCCATCATTTCACCTCCTCTTGCTATTAACTTGTGTTACGTTTTCTAAAATGTCGGCATGTACATTGTTTTGTCAATATACAGCACAAAGGCTTTTACACGTCTTCATTCATCATTAAAAAACATAAAATATACATATTAATTGTAAATGTGTGAATTTTTATTGTCAAGGGTTTGTCCGGCTTGGTTGTAATATTTCGTTTATATTGGTAGATAATGGTGAACTTTGTCAAACCCAGTGTTGTTAAAGCATTCATAAATCGAGTTCACTTTTCAAATTTCGAACCGTCAATTTGACTAATAATATAAAAAACAGCAGACCAAATAGTAGTCTGCTGTTTAATCTGTATTAATCTACTAAATCAAATTGTTCTTGATCTTCTTCATGGTCTTCCGGAAGAGTCTTCACTCCATCTAAACCGTAGTGTTCACGAATCTTATTTTGGATCTCTGCTAATAAATCTTTATTTTCCTTCAAGAACAACTTCGCATTCTCACGACCTTGCCCAAGACGCTCATCATTATAAGAATACCAAGATCCACTCTTTTGTACGATATCAAGTTCTGATCCCATATCAAGAGCTTCTCCCTCTTTCGAAATTCCTTCTCCGTACATAATATCTACTTCAGCCGTACGGAATGGAGGAGCTACTTTATTCTTCACGACTTTAATTTTCGTTTTGTTACCAACCATATCATTGCCTTGCTTCAACGTTTCTGCACGGCGAACCTCTAAACGAACAGAAGAATAGAATTTAAGCGCACGTCCACCAGGAGTTGTCTCCGGGTTACCAAACATAACTCCTACCTTCTCACGAATCTGGTTAATAAAGATAGCAATTGTTTTAGACTTATTGATCGCACCAGAAAGTTTACGAAGAGCCTGTGACATTAGACGCGCTTGTAGTCCAACGTGAGAGTCTCCCATTTCTCCTTCGATCTCTGCCTTTGGAACAAGGGCAGCAACTGAGTCGATGACTAGAATATCAACTGCTCCACTTCGTACCAATGCTTCTGCAATTTCAAGGGCTTGTTCACCAGTGTCTGGCTGTGATAACAGCAACTCATCAATGTTCACACCAAGTTTTTGTGCATAATCAGGGTCAAGTGCATGCTCGGCATCAATAAATGCTGCTTGTCCACCTGCTGCTTGTACCTCAGCAATTGCATGAAGGGCAACTGTTGTTTTACCCGAGCTTTCAGGACCATAGATTTCAATGATACGGCCTTTTGGATATCCACCTATTCCTAATGCTGTATCAAGAGCTAAAGATCCACTTTTCGAAGTAGAAATTTGACGATCTGTTTGCTCTCCTAACTTCATGATAGAGCCTTTACCAAATTGTTTTTCTATTTGTTTTAATGCCATTTCAAGGGCTGCTTGACGATCATTTGCCACTACTATTTCCTCCTTATTTAAAACGAATATATCTATCTATCATTCGTTGCATGTTCATTTCACTATCTTTACTATACTCGTTTTATTTCTGTTTGTCGAGCAAAAAATCGAACATTCATTCGATTTTTTTCACTACCAAATATAGTTGTAAAATTCTATTTTCCTCTTAACAAAATAGGTTTTTCGTCGATGTTCATAGCAGAAAAATATTATTTTAAATCAATTTCTAAATTTGGTAAAGAGAAAAAAAACAGAGCAAAATGATATGCTCTGTTAATCTTTCAAGCTATTGATTAGTGAGAAACAGCCGTACTTCACACTTCTCACTCGATTGCCTTCTCTTGTACCAGCAAAAAGAAATTTTTCGACTTTTACTGGAGATCCTTTTTTTGAAATTCCAATATACACCGTTCCTACCGGTTTCTCCTCAACAGCACCAGGCCCTGCTACACCAGTAAAGCTAATTCCAATATCAGCGTTAAGTAATGAAGCCACATTTTCAGCTAATTCCCTTGCACACTCTTCACTTACTGCTCCATATTTTTCCAGAGTTTCCTTTTTAACACCAAGGACCTTTTCCTTAACGTCATTCGTATAGCAAACGACCCCGCCTTTTACTACCGCACTAGAACCTGGAATAGCTGTCAGCTCCTGCTGAAACATCCCTCCAGTTAAGCTCTCTGCACAAGCAATGGTTAAATCGTTCTTTTGTAGCAGGGTAAATAACTCATTCATTAACGAGGTTTCATTATACCCGTAGAAGAACTCACCAACACGTGTACGTATCTTCTCTTCCGTTTCATTAATGAGTTCATTTGCAACGTCGGTTTGTTGGTGTTTAGCAGTAAGCCTCAACGTCACTTCCCCGTCGCTAGCAAGGGGCGCAATCGTAGGATTCGATTGCGCATCAATTAAATCCTCAATCTTTGTTTCTAATGCAGCCTCTCCTATCCCAAAGAAACGCAACACTCGTGAAACAATCGTCTCAGAGACGTCTGGTTCTTTTTGTAATAGTGGGAGTGCATAATGTAAAAACATGGGTTCCATTTCCTTCGGTGGCCCTGGTAAAAGCATATAACGGTGAGTATTAGTAGTTAAAAGCATGCCAGGAGCCATTCCGTTATCATTTGGCAAAACAGTAGAATCAGCAAGAACCAATGCTTGCTTCTTATTATTCTCTGTCATGACACGGTTTGTACGAATAAAGTACTGAGAGATAGAGTCAAGAGCAGCTTGATCAAATTCAAGCTCCTTACCGAGGTGTTTGGCAATTGTTTCCTTTGTCAAATCATCCTTTGTCGGACCTAATCCACCTGTAAAGATAATTAAGTTTGAACGACCTTCTGCCACAGCAATCGCTTGTTGCAAACGGGTCGGATTATCACCAACTACCGTATGATAAAACACATTGGTTCCAATACTAGCTAGTTGTTTGGAAATGAAACGAGCGTTTGTATTAACAATTTGGCCAAGCAACAACTCTGAGCCCACTGCAATGATTTCAGCATTCATGAAAAACAATCACCTAGCCTCTGTTTTATTTAGAATTAATAAATACCTGCTTATTTTTCGCAAAGTAGTCCCAACCAGACCAAATCGTGAAGAACGTTGCAACCCATAAAGCAATGTCAGCAAACGGAAGGGACACAAGTTCAAAAATCGTGTTATGTAATAACAATGCTGAAATGGCAACGATTTGTGTCCAAGTCTTAATTTTACCCAGCATATTTGCGGCAACTACCTCTCCGCCTCCCGCTAGGATGGCTCGTAGACCCGTTACAGCAAACTCTCGGCAAATAATGATGATAACTAACCACGAAGCCGCAAGTCCAAATTCAACTAAAACAATTAATGCTGCTGATACGAGCAACTTATCTGCTAACGGGTCAAGGAACTTCCCAAGATTGGTTACCAAATTATACTTTCTGGCATAATAGCCATCAACCCAGTCGGTAGCAGAAGCAAAAATAAAGATTAAAGCGGCGATAAAGTGAGCAACCGGAAGCTCCGCCCCAATGAACTGCATATCCCCCCAATGAAAAGGATCGTATACAATTACTAAAAATAGTGGAATTAATAAAATTCGTGAGACTGTAATTTTATTAGGCAAATTCATTTTAAAGACCTCCATTTTAACCTATAAAGAAAATTCCTTATTATTACTTTCTTCTTTTAATAAAACAAGCATACAACAAAATAGAAAAGAAAGCGAAAAAATAGTCACCATACGATGACTATTCGTTCACTGTTGGTACATAACGAATTGTGATATCCTGTCTAACTTGATCATCTGGAGGTGTAGCATATTCTAGCTTTTGATCATTCACATATATTTCAGTGGCTGTAGAATTCCCAATCACTAGAACAGCTTCTTGCTCTTTTGAATAATCAACTACTTTATTATCCTCAGCACCTGTTTTTAAGATCCCTTGCCAAAAAGAATGTCCTTTTCCATTTAGCATATTCACCCAAGTTTCACCGGTAGACACAAGCTTTACTTCAAATTTTTCTGCATTCTTTACTTCATATACGGTTTCTTTCCCTTTTGATTCGGCAACTGTAACCTCTTGTGTAGGGGAAGTTTCTTCTTCAGTCGCTTCTTCCTCTGTTACTTCATTGGCACCAGATGTTTGATTCTCCTCACCCTCAGATGCTTCCGTTTTATTTTCCTCATCCGCTTCCTTCTCAGATAAGTTGTCATTGTACTGTATTTGTTCGCTATCAGTTGTTGCTGGTTCCTCTGCCGATTCACCATCTTCTTTAATATTAACTACTAAAAAGTAGGCTAGGGCCACCGCACCAATAACGAAAACACCAATTAGCAACCTGGGTAAAACGGAAAAAATCTTCGAATTACTTGGTGCAACATCCTTCCTAGTTTGCACCCTTGAAAGCTTTTCTGGAAAGTCATCTCCATGAGTAGATGGGATTTCAGACTTATACTCTGCGAATAGCTCTTCTGGATCGAGCTGTACAGCTTCCGCATATTGCTTAATAAAAGCACGAACATAAAACGGACCAGGTATAATACTATAATTCCCCTCTTCTAACGCTTGCAAATACCGTTTTTGAATTTTGGTTGTTATTTGTAAGTCATCCAAGCTCAAGCCGAGTGAAAGTCGAGCTTCTCTAAGTTTGTTACTTAATTCTGTCAATTTCTAACACCTTCCAATGCTATTAAAGGCGCTTTCGTAAGTTTTATGCATAAACGAAAACGACTTTTTTAAAAATCAAATCCCCCAAAATCAGAATCTGAAAACATCGTATTTCTTACAATATCATACTTGATTTCCTCTTCTGGATCGTTTCTAAGCTCAATAATATAATCAAAATCATCGAGTGTGTACTCTGTATTCTGGACAAATACGTCCGGATGCTCAACAACCTTCACAGCCGGAAGTCGCATAATTTCTCGAACTAATTGCCAATGTCGCTCGTTTGCTCTTCTTGTTGAAACGATGCCGTCAATAATAAAGAGATTATTCTCGTTATATTCGTCCTCAATGAGTTGATTACGAATGGTTTGCTTTAAGAGTGTAGAGGAAACAAACAGCCATCTTTTGTTCGCACAGACGCTTGAAGCAACAATAGACTCAGTCTTTCCTACACGCGGCATTCCACGGATACCGATGAGCTTATGACCTTCCTGCTTAAATAATTCTGCCATAAAATCTACTAAAAGCCCTAGTTCATCGCGTACAAATCGAAAGGTCTTTTTGTCATCAGCATCTCTTTGTATGTATCTACCATGCCTCACAGCTAATCGGTCTCTTAACTTAGGTTCTCTAAGCTTGATTATCTTAATCGTATCCATTGTCTTTAAAATAGATTCGAGTCGCTCGATTTGTTCATAGTCCTGTGCAAGAATGAGCAATCCTCGTCTTCCTTCATCCACCCCATTAATGGTTACAATATTAATGGAGAGCATTCCTAATAGAGAAGAAATATCCCCTAGCAACCCTGGCCGATTTTTCTGAATTTCATACTCCAAGTACCATTCTGTTTTGTTCATCTTTTCCATAGAATACCTCCAAGGGAAGCGCCATATTTGACCAGTATTGGTGCAAATTAATCATCTTCTATCATATATGATTTTCTATTAAGATGAAAGGAAAAACAAGATCAAGTCGTAATTTGGAGATTTATTTGTATGATATGAAAAAAAGAGAGGATGATTGCCTCTCTTTTTTATTACCTATTTAATCAATCTTAATGGGATCCATTATTTTTGAACAAGCTTAACCATAATATTCGCAATAGCATGCTGTTCTTCTGGTGTAGCAACAGACCAAAGGTCAGCTAAAATGCGCTCTTGTTCATTTTTCGGATCGACTTGCTTCGCTAAATAGTCTCCGATTTGGAAAGCAAGATCACCAACTACTTGCTTGTTCATACCTTCATTCTGAGCATGTTGTAGGCGATCACCTAAAAAGTCTTTCCACTGCTCCCAATTATCAAGTACAGACATTGTATAACCTCCTTTTTTTTACTACGACCTTATTTTGCTTTGAAAAGGAGGGAATTATTCATTTAGGTACCGTGAACGTTTTGTGAATTATGTATACCATCCACCATTAACCGCAAGTGTTTGTCCTGTAATATACCTAGATCCAGAAGAGAGCAGAAAGGAAACTGAATCAGCCACATCCTCACCTGAACCTAGTCTACCAATAGGAATTTCATCCTTAAGCATCTGCAATTCGTCAGCAGAGAAATTTTCTAACATCGGCGTTTGAATGGCACCAGGCGCCACCGCGTTAACGGTAATTCCACTTAATGCAACTTCTTTACTTAACGCTTTAACAAACGCGATCTGAGCACCCTTTGCAGCAGAATATGCGACTTCACACGCAGCACCCGTCTGTCCCCAGATAGAGGAAATAACAACAATTTGGCCATTGTGTTGAGCCATTAATTTCGGAAGCAAACGTTTCGTTATTAAAATCGGTGCCGTAACTTGGAGCTTCATGATTTCCTCAAGGTCATCCTCCTTCAAGTCAACCAATAACCCATAATGACTCTGACCACAATTATGTATGATTGCATTTAATGCAAAAATATTTTCGCAAAGCTTTTTAATCCCATTTTTCTCAGTCAAATCCGCCTGTATTGGAATGTATTCATTTTCAAAAATTGAAAGTTCACGGAGCAAACGTTCCATTCCCTCTATATTCTTATGATAGTGCAAGTATAAAGAAAACCCATCCTTTGCAAGCTTCTTCGCAACGCATGAGCCGATCCCCCCGCTTGCTCCAGTAATTAACGCATATTTTTTCACTAGCTTCTCCTCACTTCAACAAAAAGGCGCCGTTAAACGACGCCTCACTTTAATTAGCTTTTTGGCACTACTTGGCAAATGGCCATTCGATTTTCAGAAATTAAGTTTTTACCTACTTCCTGAATATCCTCAATTTTAATTGCTTCTAATACAGGTACCACATCAAATAAATTCATGTCGTTAAATGCATATCGTGTAAATTGATTTGCAATGTACTCAGGTGAATTAACAGCACGTAGAAACGCACCAATTTTTTTCTTCTTTGTACGCTCTAAGCTCTCTACCGTTATGTTACTTGAGCTTTTTTCTTCCGTTAGGATTCTTTTTATTTCATCCGCTAATTGATCTGGGCTATTGGTATCTCCGCCAATCATCGCAAAACCAAACCCTTTCTCCTGCGTATAATCAAAAGAGAAGGTATCATCGATAAGTCCACTGCTGTACAGCTTATCATAATTTTCGCTACTTCTTCCAAACAATATTTCCAACAACACATTGGTTGTTAGTTCCTGTTTAAGCATTTCCTCGCCTTGTTTTTCCGTGTCAGTAGCTTTTATACTAACCAAGCATTTAGAAGAATGCACATTCATAGGCAGGACTAATTTCTTTTCGGATACATCTTCCTTTTCACTTTCGAATTTACGCTCAATTTCTACTTGTGTAGGAAACGACTTCTTTGCCTGGTTATCTTTAATCTGCTTCATAATTTCCTCTACTTGAACAGGGCCAACGATAAACAAGAGCATATTGCTTGGATGATAAAAGGTATGATAGCACTCATACAACATATCCTTTGTGATTTCAGCTATCGATTCTTTTGTCCCTGCGATATCAATTTTCACTGGGTGGTTTTCAAATAGGTTTTGAATCGCACCAAAATATAAACGCCAGTCTGGATTATCATCATACATATCAATTTCTTGGCCAATTATTCCTTTTTCTTTTTCAACCGTTTTTTCAGAAAAATAAGGATACTGGACAAAATCGATTAATGTTTCTAAATTTTTCTCGACGTCTGATGTACTAGAAAAAAGATATGCGGTTCTTGTAAAAGATGTAAAGGCATTCGCTGATGCTCCTTGGCGACTAAATTGCTGGAACACATCACCATCTTCTTTTTCAAAAAGCTTGTGCTCTAAAAAGTGAGCAATCCCATCCGGAACCTTAACAAGCTCTTTTTTCCCTGCAGGTACAAAATGGTTATCTATGGACCCATATTTGGTTGTAAAAGTCGCATAGGTTTTGTTAAACCCTTTTTTCGGAAGAATGTATACCTCTAAACCATTTTCTAGCTTCTCGTGGTACAGTTCCTCTTGAAGCTGATCAAATGAGATCTTCTCCATTACTTCGTCGCCCCCGTTCCCGTTAAGAAATAAATCGTATCGAGTTGGATTTTATTAGCAACCTGTACGACCTCTTCCTTCGTTACAGCATCGATTCGTTGTAACCATTCATCTAGCTGAATTTGTTGTCCTGCAACTACATTATGATAAAGTATTTCAACGATTCCACGTGCTGTATCAAGCGTTTCAAGCAGTTGATTTTTTATCACTGCCTTCGTTTGAATCAAATCCTCATCTGAAAAGTCTCCATTTTTCATAGCTTGCATTTGTTCCTTAATAATTGAAACTGCTTTTTCAAAATTACTATTATCTATTCCGGACATAACCATCAGCAACCCTTTATGGCTTTCCACCCGACTCGCAGCGTAATAAGCTAGACTTGCTTTCTCGCGTACATTAATAAATAACTTGGAATGTGAAAATCCACCGTACACTCCATTAAATACTTGAAGAGCAAAATAATCAGGATCTCCATACGTAACATTCGTTCGGTACCCAATATTTAATTTTCCCTGCTTTACATCTTGTTCTTCCTTAATAACGTTTTCTTCAACCTGCGCTGGTTGTTTTTTCTCCAAAGCATGAGGAGTTCTAGATGAGAAGGTAAATCTTTCATTCACCATCTGTTCTACTTCTTGTTCTTCTATATCACCGATTATATATAAACTGAGTTCATCTTCAGCTAATGCTTTTTGATAATAATCATAAAGATCTTTACCGTTAATGGAATCCACTTCTGATTCTTTTCCGTGAACGTGTAGGGAGTACGGCTCTTCCTTACACATTTCTTCAATTAACCGATTGTTTGAATACTTCATTTTATCATCATAGATCGATTGTATTCTTTGCTTTAAGCTACGCTTTTCCTTCTCCAGTGTTTCTTTATGAAATTCACCGCCATCGGCATTTGGATTGGTTAACACCTCTACCAGAAAATCAATAGCCGTTTTTAATAGTGGAGTAGGATCAGAAAGGAATCGCTCATTGGCTACTTCCATCGCAAAACTTATTGTATGATACTCACCTTTTTTTCCTAAATCAATATAAAAAGTCGCCCCATACAATTCATCCAAATACCCTCGAAGCTTACCAGTAGTAGGAAATTTTTTCGAATTACTTTGAAGAACATTTGGTAGCAATGCTCGTTTCGTTACAGTCTCTTTTTGTAAAGGTGCCTTCATTTTAAAAATAATGGTGTTTGTCTTGAATTTATCTGTTTTCACCATATGTAGCTTGAAACCGCTCAATTCTTTAATCGTTTCGGAAACCACTGCCATATTTCCATCCTCCTTTACATCATGTGCTCTTAAATAGCTTTCCCATCTTGTGATACGGAATGTATTTAGATATACTATACCCTTTTGGACAAACCGTTATCAACTTTTGGTATTAAAGGAAAACATATGAAAAAAAACCTCCATACTTGGAGGTTTAAATAAGTGAAGAAATTTGGCGAGGAGGATAGGAGTTTCGGTAAACAACTCCCGTATCAAATATCGCTTGGTTCTTTCCTTTTTTCTTCGCTTCATACAAGAGGCAATCTGCAATGGCTAGTAAATCTTCATCCTCTCGATGGTGCTCGGAATAAGCCACACCAAAGCTCATGGTTACATTGCTCATACAGGTATTAAACGTTAATGCATTCATCTTTGCATATAAATCTGTAAAAAATACATTCATTTCATGTTCATCAAGGTTTGGTAGAATAATAGCGAATTCCTCGCCACCATATCGGAAAGCCTCTCCGCAAGCTTGATTCGAACACTCTTTAAAAAGCTTTCCAATTTCCGCTAGAACTTCGTCTCCAGCAATATGGCCATAGCGGTCATTGATTCTTTTAAAATGATCAATATCTGACATAACTAATATAAACGGTTCCTTCTCTTTTTTCTGGTTTTTCATTTCTTCCTGAAAACTACGATGATTATATAAACCCGTTAAGTAATCGGTGATCATAAGCTCATAATAAATTTCTTTTTGCTTCAAGTGTTTTCTTTCACGTAAAACTAGCATGGAACCAAATAAACCAACAATCCAAATAAATGCGACATTAAGAGCAAAAACGGTCAGAATAAGTGGGGTGATGTTTTGTTCCGTTAACAAAATAATCGTATACCCTATAGTAGAACTAGCTGATGAAATAAATGCTCCTTTTGTGTACCAATAGATGGTCGCGTGCATGATAATCAAATAAAATATAGGAAATAAGGGACTTGTTACACCACCAGACAAGACTAGAAGCCAAATCACAGCTATGTAGTCAAAGATAATACCCGCTTTTGTTAATAAACGAAAATAAGGATTCTGAGGTTTAAGTTTCAAAAATGCTATTTGAGTACAAATCATATAGGTAATTCCCACTACCAGTAGGATAGGGAATGTGCGATGTTCGAGCTCTAGTAACTCTGAAAAAAATGGTGAATAAAATAAGATTACAGCTACAACTAAAAAAATCCAACGTAAGTAAGAAAAAACCTTTTCCGTCTCATAATCGTCTAAGTATAATGACAACCTCATATTCAAACCTCTTCTATCGAATGGATTACCCCTATTTTACCATATTCTTGTAGACAGAACATTAAAATTATACAAATGTTCGAAAATTTAACAAAAGTTAGTAGATTAGAGAAAATAAAAAAAATCCCCGTAAAAACGGAGATTTATCTATTTCCTTTAATATATGGTGTTCCAAGTGCCTTTGGTCCTTCTGCTCTTCCAATGAATCCAGTTAATGCTAGGATTGTTAAGATATATGGTGCGATCAACAAGTAGACATTCGGGATATTTTCTAATAATGGTAAGCTAGAACCAATGATACTTAAGCTTTGTGCGAATCCAAAGAATAACGCTGCGCCCATTGCTCCAAGCGGATGCCATTTACCAAAGATTAATGCCGCAAGCGCCATGAAACCTTGTCCCGAAATCGTCGCGTGACTGAAGTCAGAAGAAATGGACTGAGCATAAATTCCCCCACCAATACCTCCTAATGCACCTGAGATGATCACTCCAATATATCTCATTTTTGTCACGTTAATCCCCATGGTATCCGCAGCCATTGGATGCTCACCTACAGCGCGAAGTCGAAGGCCGAACGGTGTTTTAAACATAACAAACCATGCGATAAATGCAACGATAATTGCCACATATGAAGTGTAGTACGTATTGGAAAAGAATAGCTTTCCTAGAACAGGGATATCACTTAAAACAGGGATATCTATTTTACTAAAGCCTTTTTGAATAATGTCTGTTTGACCTTTTCCGTAAAAAAGCTTAACAAGGAAAAGTGCTGCACCAACTGCTAAAAGATTGATTGCCACCCCAGAAACGGTCTGGTCAGCTCGGAATGTGATCGATGCAACGGCATGTAAAACGGATAATAGCGCACCTACAACCATAGCTACTAATAATGAAACCCAAGGAGTCAAGTTACCGAGTGTCTGGTCAAAAGCAAGATTAAACACGATTGCTGAAAATGCACCGATTACCATTAAACCCTCTAGTCCAATGTTAACGATACCTGAACGCTCTGAAAAGTTACCGCCTAACGCAGTGAAAATAAGTGGCGCTGCCCAAAGTAAAGTAGAAGGTATTACGATATATAAAATATCCATGAATCCCACTTACTTCACCCCCTTTTTACTAATACGATCAATGAACAGACGAATCATATAACTTGCTGCTACAAAGAACACGATTAAAGCGATAATTATATCAACAAGCTCATTAGGAACTCCCGCCTCAAGAGGCATATTTAAAGCTCCAACCTTTAATGCTCCGAAAAGTAACGCTGCTAGAATAACACCAATAGGTCCGTTTCCACCGAGAAGTGCAACGGCAATTCCATCAAAACCAACTCCAGTGAAACCACCTTTAATGGATGCATAACCAAATGTCCCTAGTCCCTCCATTGCACCAGCTAGACCAGCAAAAGCACCTGAGATGACCATAGAAAGAATAATATTTTTATCCACATTCATACCAGCGTAGTGAGAAGCATGCTGGTTGAATCCAACTGAACGTAATTCGTATCCACGAGTTGTCTTTTCAAGTAGGAACCACATAATAAATACAGCAATTAATGCAATTACAATTCCCCAATGCAAACGTGAATAGTCGGTTAATCCTTCTAAAAATGATGAACGTAATGTTGCAGTTTCTTTAATCATTTCCGTACGATCGCTTTTTTCAGATAGAACTGAACGGATAATATAGTTTGTCACATGAAGTGCCGTATAATTTAACATGATGGTTACGATAACTTCATGTACACGGAATTTTGCTTTTAAAAGACCAGGAATAAATGCCCAAAGAGCACCCGCAACCCCCGATGCAATAACTGCAACGAGCGTATGTATAACAGCTGGAAGTTCAAACGCAACCCCTACCCAAACAGCTGCCAACCAACCTACGATTAACTGTCCTTCAACTCCAATATTGAAAAGACCTGTACGGAAGGCAAATGCGACGGATAACCCGGCTAATATTAACGGAGTTACCTGTCGGATAACTTCCCCAGTGTAATAAATCTCTCCAAATGCACCGTTCCAAAGTGCGGTAAAGGCAGCTAATGCATCGTAGCCTGTCACAATCATAATAATAGTTCCTACTAGCATCCCTAATATTACAGCCATGATAGGAACAATAATATTTTTCACACGATTAGACATTTGTTTGTTCACCTACTTCCTTCTGTTTGGAACCAGCCATTAATAATCCAAGTTCCTGTTCCGTTGTTTCCTTTGGATTGACAATAGCAACGATTTCCCCTTCGTAGATAACCGCAATTCGGTCACTCACATTAAGAATTTCATCAAGTTCAAAGGAAAGCAATAATACGGCTTTTCCATTGTCTCGCTGTTCAATTAGTCTTTTATGAATAAACTCAATGGCCCCAACATCAAGTCCACGTGTTGGCTGAGCTGCGATGAGCAAATCCGGATTTCGATCTACTTCACGACCGATGATCGCCTTTTGTTGGTTCCCCCCAGATAAAGCTCTTGCAAGAGTAAATTCACTTGGTGTACGAACATCAAACTCTTGAATAAGTGATTTTGCTTTTTGATAGATTTGTTTGAAGTTTAAAACACCAGTTTTTGAAAATGGTGTTTTATAGTATGTTTGCAGCACCATGTTTTCCCCAATAGGAAAATCTAAAACCAGTCCGTGCTTATGACGGTCCTGTGGAATATGCCCTGTACCAGCCTCGGTAATTTTACGAGGAGGAAGATTTCGAATCTCTTTCCCATTCAGCTGGATTGAACCACTTTCTGATTTACGCAATCCAGAAATCGCTTCAATTAACTCTGTTTGCCCATTCCCATCAACACCTGCAATACCCAGGATTTCTCCTGCCTTCACATCAAGATTCAGGCTATTTACTGCTGTTAATCCCCTAGAGTCTTTCACTATCAAACCATTTATCTCTAGAACACTTTGAGCAGGCTTTGCATCTGCCTTTTCTGTTTTAAACGTAACTTCTCGACCAACCATCAAGCTTGCCAGTTCATTTGGATTCGTTTCACTTACATTTACTGTACCAATCCCAACACCCTTACGGATAACAGTACAACGGTCACATACTTCCATAATTTCCTTAAGCTTATGAGTAATTAGAATGATTGACTTACCCTCTTTAATAAGCGTTTTCATAATTTGTATAAGCTCTTTGATTTCCTGTGGAGTCAATACAGCTGTTGGCTCATCAAAAATCAAGATCTCGGCTCCTCTATAGAGCGTTTTCAATATTTCTACTCTTTGTTGCATTCCAACAGAAATATCAGCGATTTTTGCTTGTGGATCAACCGCTAGCCCATAGCGCTCGGAAATTTCTCTTACTTCTTGCTCAGCCTTTTTTAAATCGATTTTCAACCCTGATTTGGTTTCCTTACCAAGAATAATATTTTCTGTTACCGTAAACTTGTCTACTAGCATAAAATGCTGATGAACCATTCCAATTCCTAAATCATTAGCAATATTTGGGTTAGTGATTTTCACCGCTTTGCCTCGAACACGAATTTCCCCTTGTTCCGGCTGATATAAACCAAACAGCACATTCATTAATGTTGATTTTCCTGCCCCGTTTTCACCAAGCAATGCATGAATTTCCCCTTGCTTTAGTTGCAAAGTAATATTATCGTTTGCGACGATTCCTGGGAATTCTTTACGAATACCTAGCATCTCAATAACATATTCCATTTCTTTTCTCACTCCTTGCTCAAAGTTTAAGCAAATTATTCGTAAAAGTAAGAGGTCAGACCTTTAGCAATTTTTAAAAAACTTGGTATCCCAAGCGTGTAGAATGACCTATTATTTTTGGGGTATATTCCCTTTTAATAAAAATGCAAATGAAACGTAGAATCATTTCTACCCTTCAGTTCCATTTCTACTTATTCCTTAAAAAAGGAATAAGAGGTAGGAAAGATCCTCTTATTCCTTTGTCCAAACATTATTGTACAGAGAAAGATTTTAACTCTTCTAAAGTAGAAGGGATCACTAGATCGCCGTTCTTAATTTTTTCAGAGAAATCTGCAACTGCTGTTTCAATGTCAGCTTTAGCTGCAACTTCTTCGTTAATTGGAGCTAGACCAACACCATCTTCAGACAGACCGTAAGTAATTGTTTCTCCACCAGGGAAGTCTCCATCTTTAGCTTTTAAAGAAAGGTCTTTAACAGCGTTGTCAACACGCTTAAGTGCTGAAGTAATGATTACGTTATGCTCTTTGCCATCGATTTCTACTACACCCTCAGCTGTTTGGTCAGAGTCAACACCGATTGCCCAAACTTGTCTTTCAGGCTCTTTCTTCTTAAGGTCACGAGCTTCTTTGAATAAACCGTTACCAGTTCCACCAGCTGCATGGAAAATTACGTCAATACCTTTAGAATACATGCTAGAAGCAATTGTTTGACCAACTTCCGCTTTGTCGAAAGCACCAGCATATTGTACGTCAACCGTAATATCAGGGTTTACAGCAGCAACGCCAGCTTTAAATCCAGTTTCAAAACGCTCGATAACAGGAATTTCCATTCCGCCAAGGAAACCGATTTTATTAGAAGTAGTAGCTTTTGCCGCAGCTACACCAGCTAAGAAAGCTGCTTCTTGTTCTTTAAACATAATGCTTACAACATTTGGCTCTTCAACAAGAGCATCAACGATTCCGAAGTTGCTTTCTTTTTGTTGTGCAGCGATTTCTTTAATTGCACCTTCCATAAGGAAACCAATACCGAATATTAGATCAAAATCTTGACGAGCAAGAGTGTTTAAGTTTGTAGAATAATCAGCATCTGATTGTGATTGTAGGTAGTCAAAACCATCTTTACCTTTTTCAAGGCCCACTTCTTCACCATATGCTTGAAGACCTTCCCATGCAGATTGGTTGAATGACTTGTCATCCACTCCACCTACGTCAGTAACCATTGCTACAGTAAATGCGTCTTCTGTTGTTTCTGTGTTGCCACCTTCAGCTGCATTGTTTTCTTCTTCTGCTTTTCCACATGCGCCTAAAATAGTTCCAGCAGCAAGAACCAATGATAGAGCTAAACCGAATTTACGCTTTTTCATGGTTTTAAACCCCCTATGAATTTTTGTTGGATTTAGCAAGAATGCTTAGCAATCCGATGAAACATTAGCTTCATTCTCTTTTAAGAACATTATATTCTTTTTCGAAGTACATGAAAACTAAATTTATCGGCTCTAAAGTAGTTTACCGAAAAAAGGATTGGTTCATCCATTTCGTCAAAATGCATTTGCTTTAAAACAAGCAAAGCAGTTTCAGGGTCACATTCTAAGATGGGAGAAACTTTTTCATGATAACCGATTGGTTCGATTTGAGCCACAGCATATGTAATATTTCGATTTGCTTCCTCTTCTAGTATGTTGAAGATTGATTCCTCTCCATGTGAAAAGGTCTCAGGCAAAATTTTGTTGGGAACTTTGTCGATACAATATACAACTGGTTCTCCATTGGCTGTTCGAACTCTCTCCATTACCACAATTTCATCATCTGCAGAACATGAGAAACGACGGATGTCCTCTTCGGTAGCTCCTTGAGTTGATGAGCTCAAGAAAATGGTACCTGGTTTCATACCTGCTTGAACAATCATGTTCGTTACACTATTTAGTTGTTCAATTCCCGACGTAAATAGCGGCTTAGCATGGACAAACGTCCCTACCCCATGACGACGAATGATGACGTTTTCCTCTTCAAGAATTCGCAGTGCTTCTCGAAGCGTCGCCCTGCTCACACCGAGCTGCTTAGCAAGGTCAAATTCAGACGGGAGTTTTTCTTTCTCTTTGTATATCCCCGACTCAATATCCTTTTTTAGCCGATCGATGACCTGTAAATACAAATGTCGGTTATCTGACTTAATAGACATGCAAGCATCCTCCAACCATTTCTAAAGACATCAGACCTCTGATGTTCAATCATTCCTACTAATCGAAAATACTATAACACTTTTTTAGGTATAAATAAATAGAGTTTAGAAATTTTGTCGAAAAAACGTGTTAACTTATTTTACACGTTTCCCATACAGTCCTTTAAGATCAATTATGCCACACTAAACAATTTGAAAACGTTTCCAATATGTTTTAAATAGAAAGGCGAAATAAATCGCCCTTCTTAGTCTATTTTTCCTGTTGAGGCATCATCAGCAGGCTTCGTCATTAACACGGTACGGGGCTTACTCCCCTCGTATGGTCCAACTACTCCTCTAAGCTCCATTTCATCAATAAGACGTGCTGCACGAGAATAACCAATACGAAATCTTCGTTGTAGCATAGAGACGGAGGCCGTTTGCATTTCAAGAATGAGATCAACAGCGTCATCATATAAATCATCATCCACTTCAGAGGTAGGCTCAGGAATATCATCTGGAATCATTTCCTGTTGATACTGTGCCTTTTGTTGACCAATAACAAAATCGACTATCTCTTCTACTTCTTCGTCCGATAAAAATGCACCCTGTACGCGTATAGGCTTTGACGCACCTACTGGCATAAAGAGCATATCCCCGCGGCCAAGCAGTTTTTCTGCTCCTCCGGAATCCAAGATTGTCCGTGAGTCGATTTGTGAGGAAACGGCAAAAGCAATTCTTGATGGAATATTTGCTTTAATAACACCGGTAATAACATCAACTGATGGACGCTGAGTAGCAATAATTAAATGAATACCCGCTGCACGAGCCATTTGAGCTAATCTTGTAATAGCATCCTCCACATCTGATGAGGCCACCATCATTAAGTCAGCAAGCTCGTCCACAATAACAACAATATACGGAAGAAGTGGTTGCTTTGTATCTTCCTCCAAATTAATTCGGCGAATATAATCATTATATCCTTCAATATTACGAGTTCCTGTATGGGAAAAGAGCTCATACCGTCTTTCCATCTCACTTACTACTTTTTTCAATGCCTGTGATGCCTTCTTTGGATCGGTTACAACAGGGGCTAATAAATGTGGGACCCCATTATAAACATTCAACTCTACCATCTTCGGGTCGATCATCATTAATTTTACTTCATGCGGTTTTGCCCTCATTAAGATACTCGTAATAATTCCATTAATACATACACTCTTACCACTTCCAGTTGCACCAGCAACAAGTAAGTGTGGCATTTTGTTTAATTCAGCTAAAACTGCTTCGCCCGTAATATCACGCCCAAGTCCAATCATAAGCTTTGATTCTGGTCGGTCGTTCTTCTTAGACTCTAAAACTTCACGTAGAGATACCATAGCAACCTCGGAGTTAGGCACTTCTATTCCAATCGCAGATTTGCCTGGGATTGGTGCTTCCATTCGGATATCCTTAGCCGCTAAAGCAAGTGCTAAATCATCACTTAAATTAACAATTTTACTAACCTTCACACCTACATCTGGATGAACTTCATACTTAGTAACAGCAGGACCTAAATGAACTTGTGTTACTTTCGCTTTTACTCCAAAGCTTAAGAACGTTCGTTCAAGCTTTGCTGCATTCGCATGGATAAGCTCATATTCGCCACTTTGATCCGTATGACGAGGTGCTTTTAACAAATGAATCGAAGGAAGCTCATAATCTTTATTCTCCACTTCCGTAAACGTAATTGGCGGAACACTATCGTCTTCCGTTTGTGACTGAGACTTCCCTTTTTTTGTCGTTTGTTCCACAGGTGGTTCCGAATAAGCTCTCTCTGTAAAGCTTGAAATGATTGGTTCAACGACTCTTTCTTCTTCTGGAGGCGTCATTGCACTTGAAATAGGAATGACTCTTTCTTCTTGTTCCTTTTTTTCTATTGCTTTTCGTTTTTCTTCTTTCTTTTTCTTGTTTTTTTCCGAACGCTCATTTCTCCAACCTTTCATATCATCGCCAAAAGCATGAATCTGTTTCTTTAGAAACTGACCAAATGCAATGATGGCTCTTCCTAGCGGTTCACCTAAGGTTCTACCAGTGAGCAAAATGAAGCCAATAATAAAAAATAAAGCAGCTATAATTTTTGTTCCTGCTTCAGCAAACAAATAATAGGACATGGCAAATAAAAGTGCACCAATCATTCCCCCGCCTAAATCGGTGGTACTCGTTTCTCCTCTAACTTCCATCCAATAAAGCTCGAACGTATTTTTTATTACACTTGGGCTTTCTGTTCTCCCATCATTTGCAAGAAGTTCAAACAATGTAACATGGCTCAGAAGTAATAGAGCAGAAACAATAAAATACATTCCTATCCATTTACTCTGGAAAAAGGATGGAATTTCACGTTTCCACATAAAATACGCACCAATGACTGCCAAACTAATTAAATTCACCATATACCATTCGCCCGAAAAGAAGCGAAAGAACATAACAACAGCATGTCCAACCGCACCAAGTCTGGCAATGGAAATAGTCGCTAATGCAATAAGTATAAGTCCAATGAGTTCGAATTTAACCGTTCGCTTAAAACCATCCTTGCTTCTTGTTTGTCGTCTTTTTTTCTTTGCCATTTTATCACCTTACTGTTGAATTATTACTACTATCTCAGTCTTTTGTTTTATGTACTAAACCCTTTAATAAAGACAAGAAAAGCAGCCTCAGTTGGCTGCCTACCTGATACAACTTTATTATAGCATAACTTATCCGTCCTGAAAGACACGCTTTACAAGAAAGATATTTTTGCTCCTGGTGTACATCTTTCATCTAAATAATGAGCCGGGTCACTACTCATAACACGAACCACTCGATAAGCACCTTCTGCGTCAGATTCGACTAATAAGGGGATCCCATCAAGATCATACATTTTCTGTTGAGTAACATCCGAATTGGCATTCGGATAAATCATTTCTGGTGGGGTGAGTGTATAAAGGATCATTGAACCAACCCCTCTGTTCCCTCACTGTTAATCGCAATGAGTTCATTTAATTTCTTCATTGCTTGGCCAATCCCGCCAACCTCATCAATTAAGCCGTATTTTACAGCATCCGTCCCCACTACATTTGTACCGATATCTCTTGTGAGGTTTCCTTTTTCAAACATTAATTCTTTAAACTTCTCTTCTGTAATCTTAGAGTGCTTTGTCACAAAAGTAACCACTCGATCCTGCATCTTATCTAAATACTCAAAAGTTTGAGGCACACCGATAAATAAACCGGTCAAACGGATTGGATGAATCGTCATCGTTGCTGTCTCTGCAATATACGAGTAATCACATGACACCGCGATCGGTACTCCTATGGAGTGGCCACCACCCAACACAATAGACACAGTTGGCTTAGATAAGGAGGCAAGCATCTCAGATATCGCTAACCCCGCTTCCACATCGCCACCTACTGTGTTTAAGACCACAAGTAACCCCTCAATCTTCGGATTTTGCTCAATTGCTACGAGTTGCGGAATGAGATGTTCGTATTTCGTCGTTTTGTTTTGCGGTGGAAGGGTCATATGACCTTCAATCTGACCGACAATCGTTAAGCAATGTATTTTTGAATCCTGCGCTAACTGTGGAACATTCGTTTGTCCTAACTGTTGGATTTTTTCAATTAAACTTGATGATTTTTCTTCCTTTGGGGTTTCTTGTTCGTTCCCCCCTCCATCATCCGGTTTATTATATTTAATTGGGTCCATACCAAATCTCCCTTCAGACATGATACCGTTAGTATGAAACCCTTGATGGTTTTTCATGCGAGAAATGGAAATTTGAAAAAGCTCGCGAATTTTTATAAAGAGTTTGAGTTAAAACTCATTACTTTATAAATAAGATGTTTTGTCCTTAATCGATTACGTAGCAAAAGTGAAATAAGCGGAGAATTTCCGGTTAGATGCAAATGATGCCTCGTTTTTGGGGTAAATAAGGGGAGTTTTTCCGCTTTTGCAAAGCAAAATCGCCTATTTTAGAATTTTTCGAGCCAATAGGCGGAATCTCTCCGTCTATTTACGCCTTTTTTAATAAAAATTACTAATTAAGCGGAATTTCTCCGTCTATTTATCAGCTCCGGGTGCTTAACCTGATCCCCAACCGATAAGTGCGGATTCTCGTGAACCTAGACGTGGAAAACAGCAGCTTTTTATCGACACGCTTATAAATAAAGAAAAGACGTATTCATACGTCTTTTCTTGTGTATTTTAATTAAGAAAGTACCCGAAAACAGAACCCTTTAAAATTTTTCATGAGTTTTTTAATCTTATATTTCCATAATAATCGGGAGAATCATTGGTCGACGTTTTGTTTTGTCGTACAGAAATTGATTTAATTCATCTCTCATACTTTGCTTCATCGTTCCCCAATCAAATGACTCTCTGGTTGTGTTTCTTTCAACAATACTTCTAACAAGCTGTGTAGATTCTTCCATCAGCTTTTCTGACTCTCTTACATAAACAAAACCACGTGATATGATCTCTGGACCAGCAGTGATTTTCTTTTCTGCTCTGCTTAGTGTGACAACAACGATTAAAATACCATCCTGAGACAATAAACGTCGATCCCTCAGAACGATGTTACCAACATCTCCTACGCCGCTGCCATCGATAAGAACATTGCCAGCAGGTACTTTTCCAGCGGGTTTAAAACGCTCATTTTTAATTTCTAAAACTTCTCCTCTTTCAGGAATGAAAATACGATCCGTAGTAATTCCACATTGGACAGCCACTTTGCTATGAGCCTTAAGCATTCGAAATTCCCCATGAACAGGAATAAACAGCTTAGGGTTCATTAAGTTGATCATAAACTTCAGCTCTTCTTGGCTACCATGGCTAGAAGTAGTCACCATTCTTTTTCCGGAGATCACATGAGCTCCTGCGCGGAACAACATATCAATTGTTTTATAAATAAACACTTCACTCCCTCTAAGAGGAGAGGCAGCAATAAGGACCGTGTCACCTTTTTTGATATTTACTTGTCGATGAATTTGTTTTGCCATTTTTTGGAGGGCTTCAATCGGTTCACCTTGTGTTCCTGTTATTAATACTACAATCTCATCGTCTGGATAATTATCAATTTCTTCAATTGGGATGATTAGTTCATCGTGAACTTGCAAGTAATGTAAATCCAATGCAATGTGAAAGATCTTTTCCAAACTTTTTCCAACTACAGCAATCTTTCTTCTGCTTTCATATGCTGCATCAAACACATGCTGAATACGATTAATGTCAGATGCAAAAGATGCTGCAATAATTCTTCCTTTCGCATTATAAAATGCATCAGACATTTCCCTTACAACAATTGATTCAGAAGGTGTGTAACCAGGCCTTTCCGCTTCCGTGCTATCAGATAATAAGCAAAGAACCCCGTTTTCCCCAATTTGGGCCATTTTGCCAATTTCAGGTTTATAAAGATCTGTCGCTGCCTGATCAAATTTAAAATCTCCTGTATATACAATCGCCCCTTCAGATGTATGAACACAGATTCCAACAGAGTCAGGGATACTATGATTTGTTTTGAAGAAAGATACTTCACACGTATCAAAATTCACTACAGTATCTGAAGTAACGATGCGGAAATCCGTTTTTCCTCTGTATTCCTGCTCGTCCAATTTTGCTTTTGCAAGTGCAAGCGTTAGCTTCGTTCCATATACAGGAACATGTAACTCTCTTAATGTATAAGATAATGCCCCAATATGATCCTCATGCCCATGTGTTAGAAAAATAGCTTTCACTCGATCTTTATTTTGAGCTAAATATGTAATGTCCGGAATAACAATATCAATTCCTAGCATTTCATTTTCTGGAAACATTAATCCTGCATCTAATACAAATAAATCACCGTCCACGTCAACCACATACATATTTTTCCCGAACTCTCCGACTCCCCCCAGAGCCACAAGCTTAATACTTTCATTCTTTCTCTTATTCAAAGTAGAATCCTCCTATGCTGTCATTTCATCCGACCCAAGATCAGTTATGATTATTATACTTGAATGATGAAATCCTTTACAACCAAAATTAAACTTGTTTGATTAGGAAGTGGATAAATCTGTATTTACATCCTAAACTTCGTCAAATACGGTCAAATTCCCACATAATAAAAGGCCAACCCACACGTGGTTGACCTAATTGGTTTTCATCTTATCGAAATAACGAGATTATCTGTGCTCTTTCTTCTTCATTCAATGGTACTAAAGGAAGTCTTACAGAGCCCACATCAAGACCTTTAATTTGAAGAGCTGTTTTTACAGGAGCTGGGCTCGGTGCTTTAAACAATCCTTCCATTTTTGGTAGGAGCTGTTGATGCTTCTTTGCTGCCGCTTGAATATCTCCATTTACAAAAGCTGACACCATTTCTTGCATCTCATTTCCGATCACATGTGAGGCTACTGACACAATCCCTACCCCACCAATTGAAAGAACTGGAATTGTTAGCCCATCATCACCACTGTACAACAAGAAGTCATCATCTGTACCAGCAATAATTGCTGTCATGGCATTTAAATTGCCACTAGCCTCTTTAACGGCTACAATATTAGCGATTTTAGATAAGCGAATGATTGTTTCTGGTAAGATATTGACAACTGATCTACCTGGGATATTGTACACCATGACAGGAAGAGATGTTGCCTCAGCAGCTGCCTTAAAATGCTGATACAAGCCTTCTTGATTTGGTTTATTATAATAAGGAGCAACGATCATCACAGCGTCTACGCCAATTTCCTCTGCTTTCTTTGTTAGCTCAATGGTAGCATATGTGTTATTGCTTCCCGTTCCTGCAATAACAGGAATACGCTTATCAACAACCTTCACCACATGTTGAAACAAAGCGATTTTCTCTTCCTTCGATAACGTTGGAGACTCACCAGTTGTCCCAGCAATAACAAGTGAATCTGAACCATTTTCAATCAAGTGATTGATTAATAATGTTGTTTTTGCAAAATCAATATGCCCTTTGCTATCAAAAGGCGTAACCATCGCCGTAGAAACTCGACCAAATAAAACCATATTGCCACTCCTTTAAATCTAATCCTTAGAAAAAATCTTAGTTCTCTTCATCAAGGTTAAAGGCATCATGCAACGAATTAACAGCTGTTACAAGATCATCTTCCTTAACAAGAACCCATATCGTTGTATGACTATCAGCCGATTGAAGAATACGAATTCCATTTTCAGAAAGTGCTGAAACAATCTTTGAAGTTACTCCAGGAACACCTGCTATTCCTGCACCCACAACAGAGACCTTTGCACAATTTTTCTCAAACTCAGGCTCATGACCCAAATCACGAAGAACTGTTAGTGCTTTATCTGTCATTTCACTGGATACCGTGTAAACCACTCCATTAGGTGAAATGTTTATAAAATCAACACTAATCTTCTCATTGGCCATTGACTTAAACACTTCAGCTTGAAGGTTATACTGACCTTTTTTTGCAAGTACCTTTATTTGAGTAACTGGTGACAGATGGGCAATTCCCGTAACCGTCCGTTCCTTTATATCACTTCCACGATGATCATTCGAAATAGAAGTTACAAGCGTCCCTTCACCATCCGAATAGGTAGAGCGAATCCTGATTGGTACCTTCGCTTGCATAGCAATTTCAACCGCTCTTGGGTGAATAACTTTGGCGCCCTGATACGCCATATTACATACTTCTGTATACGTAACAACCGAAAGTGGTCTAGCATTTTCAGCAATTCTAGGGTCTGCTGTCATTATTCCTTCGACATCTGTAAATATGTCGATAACCTCTGCTTTTAAGGCTGCTCCAAGTGCTGCAGCTGACGTGTCACTTCCTCCACGTCCAATCGTTGTAATGTCACCATTTTGAGCGGCACCCTGAAAGCCTGCAACTACTACTACATCATGTTGTTCCAGTTCTTCAATCACACGCTCACACTTCATCTTAATAATCTTTGCATTTGTATGGTCATCAGTAGTTAGAAAACCTGCTTGCGCACCAGTTAACGAAGTCGCGTTAACCCCTGCTTCAAGCAGTAAGTTGGAGAAGACCACACTTGAAATGGCTTCCCCACATGATAGTAATAAGTCTTGTTCACGTTTAGATATTAGACTCTGTGCACCGCCGATTAAGGATAGCAAAGTGTCTGTTGCATATGGATCACCTTTTCGACCCATAGCCGATACCACAACCACTACTTTATACCCTTCAGCTAATGCATTTTTAATATGTCCAATTGCAAGATTTTGACTTTTTTCATCTTTTACTGAAGTGCCACCGAATTTTTGAACAATCATTCTCATTGTTACACCTCTAGTTATACAGCTTTAAATTTCTATTTTACAATACCTAACTTCACTAAACTTTCTGCGATTTGGACTGAGTTCCATGCAGCTCCTTTAAGGAGATTATCTGATACAACCCACATATGGAAGCCTTTTTCATTGTCCAAATCCTTACGAATACGGCCAACAAACACATCATTTTTACCAACACAATTTGCAGGCATTGGATATAATTGGTTTTCTGGGTCATCTTGAAGTACGACTCCTGGTGCATTTTCAAGTAAGTTCTTCACATCCTGTGCCGTTACACCCGCTTGGTCTACTTCAACAAACAGTGACTCAGAGTGTCCTGTTGCAACTGGTAGACGGACGCAAGTAGCTGCTACTTGGATTTCTGGTAAGTGCATAATTTTCTTTGTTTCATTGATCATTTTCATCTCTTCATACGTAAATCCGTTTTCTTGGAACTTATCAATTTGTGGAATCGCATTAAAAGCAATTTGATAATGTTTCTTATCAGATTTTACTGGTAAGATTTTTGGTTCGTAATTTTCATTAGATACGATTGCTTTTGTTTGCTCGTACAACTCTTCCACTGCTGCCGCACCCGATCCAGAAACCGCTTGATACGTTGATACGATAATTTTATTTAAACCATATTGCTTACGAAGTGGTTCTAGTGCTACGACCATTTGGATCGTAGAACAATTCGGATTAGCAATAATTCCTTTATGTTCATGTAAATCCATTTCATTGACTTCAGGTACAACAAGAGGAACATTTTCATCCATGCGGAATGCACTTGTGTTATCCACAACAATAGCACCATGCTTAACCGCTTCTGGTGCTAGTTCAAGTGATACGCTTCCACCTGCACTAAATAACGCAATATCTACCCCTTCAAAGCTCTCTGGCTTTGCTACTTGAACCGTATGTTCTGCACCTCTAAAAAGGACTTTACTACCTGCTGAACGTGGTGATGATAATAACGTTAATTTTGAGATTGGGAATTCTCTATTTTCAAGAGTTTGAATCATTTGTTGACCTACTGCTCCTGTTGCTCCCACAACAGCTACATGAAATCCTTTTTCTGATAATGCCATTTCGTTATTCCCCTTCCAGTATCTCTAAAGATCGATATGAATTCTAGTAAAACATTTATCGCATTATTAAAAACATCAACATGTAATAAATGTCCATTTTACCGCCATTCTGTTCCATGGCTATATAATAACATCTATTTTAACATATTCATGCATTAATGAAGTACATTTTTTATTTAAGCCGTGCAAAGGAATCTATTTTTCCTTGTAACACGGCTTTTAGTCTATTGCTAGAGTTGGATGAGGGCATATTACCTCTATTGTCTATTGTGCATCTTTATACCTTTCAACGAGTACTGGTTGAATTTGTCGGCCAGAAAGAGCAGCCTCCACTGTATCAGCTAGCATAGTCATACGCGCGACTAATGAATTTGGCTTTTTAATTGGGTCATCTTGACCGTATGGAATAAAATATATATTTTTGGTCGCCATCAATCTCATTAAATTGACGCCATTTAAGCCAAGTGCATCATTTGTGGAAATCCCTAATACTACGGGTTTTCCATTTCTTAACGTCGCTTTTGCAGCCATTAACACTGGTGAATCAGTCATCGCATTAGCAAATTTACTCATTGAATTTCCAGTTAGTGGAGCAATAATCATGCAGTCCAATGGAATCTTTGGTCCTAGCGGCTCTGCACCAACAATGGAATCAATGGCTTTATTTCCAGTTAACTTTTCAATTCTTTCAATCCAATCCTCACCTTTTCCAAAGCGAGTAGTTGTATTTTTCACGGTGTTTGTTACCACCGGTAATACTTCAGCACCAGCATTGATAAGATTCTCGATTTCTGGATACACAGCATCATACGTACAGTGAGAACCCGTTAAACCGAAGCCGATTTTTTTCCCTTGTAAGCTCATGTTACTTCCCCTTTCTTGATTGCATATCATCTAACAGCAGTTGAGAAAGAACGTTTGCTAAAATTTGACCTGCCGTTTTTGGAGCAACGATGCCTGGAAGTCCTGGGGCCAAAAGCGCTTTTATTCCCCTTTTTTCAGCATATCGAAAGTCGGTTCCACCAGGCTTTGATGCTAAATCAATGATCAGTGTATGAGTAGGCATTCTTGAGATAACGGAAGCCGTTACGACTAGATCAGGAATCGTATTGATACAAATATCAACATCCTTCACCTGTTGCGTTAGTTCGTCAAGGTGAAATGGTGTTAAAGCCATTTCAGTGATTCGAGCAATATGCTCTCCTTTTCTCGCTCCCACTTTCACTTTTGCCCCTAAAGCAGAGAATGTGCGTGCCACACTCATTCCTACTCTTCCTAAGCCAAGCACCATAATCGTTGATCCATGTATAGTAAAGTCGGTGTGCTGAATCGCCATCATAATCGTACCTTCAACTGTCGGTATCGAATTATAGATAGCTACATCGTCCCGTTCGAACAATTTCACGAGTCTTCGATTGGAATCATCCGTGATTTTATTCAAGTATGCATTGGAAATTCCAGAATAAATCGTACAATGTTCTGGTGTTTGCTCCAAGTGTTCTGTAGTTAAAACTACTTTTTCATTCGAGAAGATCGTTTCTACTTGACCTTCCATATTCGTTCCAGCTACCGGCAAAATGATCGCATCTATATCTGAAAATACTACTTCATCCAATTTCTCCTTTACTGCACCAGTAAACGCATGGTCGAGTTGCTCAAAGCCAATCAAAGAGAGCTTCGCATCGAGCTCTGTTAGCTTTCGGACGATTTCGAGCTGTCTTGCGTCTCCGCCTATGACTGCTATTTGCATCCCTGTTAGCATGAAACACTCACCTTCTTTTTAAATGATCCAAATCCTAATCTTACTGCATTACTCCAACATACTATGTATTCACCCCGAAATCGGTGAGTTTTCCTAGGAAAAAAGCCTAATGAAAACAAAAAAAAGAACTGATGCCAACGCACAGTTCTTTACTCTTCTTGAATATCAATGATAATCATATCCGTCCCAATTGTTTTTATATGCTTCCACGGTACCCTTACCTCTCCACCTTGCCTTTTAAAACCAAACCATTTAACTGAGGGAATTAAAAGAGCCTGTATTTGTCCGTTGCTTTCATTAATCTCTAAATCTGTCTGACCAAGTATCCCAAGTCTTTCTGCTTTTTTGACATCGACAATTTCCTTCCCACTCAATTCACTAAGTCTCATTTTCAACTCTCCCCCTTTTGTCCTCTCTATATCCTAGTATTAGATTGATAAATATATACGTAGGAAAAATAAGAAATAGCAAAAAAGCCTGAGCAGAAAAACTCAGGCTTAAAAAACTAAATATTCTTTGGAAGAACTCCGTCAGGACTAATTAGGGACACTGAATACTTGTCATTGAAGATTTTATTAGCCATAGCATCTACACCATCTTTTGAAACGGCATCAATTTGCTCTACAATTTCATCAAGCGTACGATGTCTTCCTAACAGAAGCTCGTTCTTTCCGTTACGGCTCATCCGACTATTGGTACTTTCAAGGCTAAGCATTAGACTACCTTTTAGCTGTTCCTTACTATTTCGAAGCTCCTTATCTGTAATACCTTCAGCCTTTAGCTTTGATAACGTTTCTTGAATCGTATCAAACAATACATCTAACTGCTTCGCACCTGTTCCACCATAGAGCGTGATCACTCCGGAATCCTGGAACGATGAATGATAAGAGTACACAGAATAAGCAAGACCGCGCTGTTCACGAACTTCTTGGAACAATCTACTACTCATACTTCCACCTAGTATATTGTTTAGAGTGATCAAGTTATAGATTTCTTCATCTCCAACCTGTAATCCTTCATATCCAATACATAAATGGGCTTGTTCCGTTTCTTTCTTTCTAGAAAGTCGGTTTGTATGAAACTGTGGCTTTTCAAATTGATTATTCGATTTTCCAGCCTCATATGACCCAAACAACTTTTCCACTTCTTGAATAAAGACTTCAGAAATATTTCCTGCAACCGAAATAACCACATTTTCCGGTGTATATGTATCATGCATATATTGCTTTAACGTATCACCTGTAAAAGTTGCTAACGTATCTTCCGTTCCGAGTATCGGAAACCCAAGAGAATGGTTTTCATAAATCGCTTTACTTAACAGATCATGAACGATGTCATCTGGTGTGTCATCATACATTTTAATTTCTTCATATACGACATTCTTTTCTTTATCTAATTCTTCCGCAACAAATGTCGAGTGGAAAAACATATCAGATAAGACATCAAGAGCAAAGCTAGCATGGGTATCAAGAACCTTCGCATAATAGCAAGTATATTCCTTGGATGTAAAGGCGTTCACTTGTCCACCAATGCTATCGAAGCTTTCAGCAATCTCCCTAGCAGTTCTTGTTTTTGTTCCTTTAAAGAACATATGCTCAAGAAAATGCGAAATTCCGTTATTTTCAGGTGTTTCATTTCGAGAGCCTGTTCCGATCCAAACACCGATTGCAACGGAACGAACCGTAGGGATATTTTCTAAAACAATTCTAACCCCATTATGGCATGTATATCTCTTTATCACGTGAACTCCTCCTGTTCTACAGCGTAATGCTACGATCATTATACGTCTTTTGGTGTGACTATCAATTATTCTTGCTCATTTATTACCGATTTCTTCATAATTCGATCTTCACTCAATAACTCAGACACTGTATTAATTTCATATTTCTCAAGCTTAATTCGTTTAATAAGCTCATCTAGAGCTTTTGCCGTTGAATCGGTTGGATGCATAAGAATCATGGCCCCTTTATGCACTTTCCCCATCACACGATTGATAAGTTGCTGTGGTGTTGGCTTTTGCCAGTCAATCGTATCAACACTCCACATGAGTGTTCCAAGCTTATACTCTGCTGCTATTTTTACTACTTCCTCACGGTAGCTTCCGCTTGGTGGAGCGAGCCATTCAACTTCCTCTCCCGTTGTAGCATTAATTACTTCGTTTGTTTTTACAATTTCTTCTCGAATTTTTGCTGAAGATATTTCCTTCATATTGGGATGAGTGTAAGAATGGTTACCTACTTCATGACCGGCCTCTACAATCATTTTTGCAAGCTCTGGATTTTCTTTTACCCATCTTCCTTCAAGAAAGAAGCTTGCATGAACATTATTCTTTTTTAACGTTTCCAAAATTGGTCCAAGGTACTCATTTCCCCAGGCGACATTTATAATAAACGAAACCATTGGCTTATCAGGGTGGCCTTTATAAATGGCGGTCGGGGGCAAATCCTTTAAATGAACTGCTGGTGATGTCTGTATGTATACGAGTTTGTCTGGATCAAATTTCCCGTCCTTTTTCATCTTAGCATAACTTGCAGAAATGTCGACTTTTAAACCATTATATCCAGGGATGGCCTTCCAAACAGGATCAACCTTTGCATCTTGAGCTGGTTTTTCATATTCTTTTGCCTTCTCTTCAATCTCCATATACAAAGTACTTTTTTGACCTGAAGCAGGAATGTTTACCACCTTTAATCCATGGACGTATTGATCTGTAAGTGGATTGTTTACTAACATAATTGAGAGCATCCCAATCATAGAAATAGTCATTAGTTTCTTCATTCTTTTTCTCCTCCTTCACTTGTACATTATGTAAAGAAAGGACAAGGTAGAACAATCAAGGGACATTTCTTTCTATGCACTAAAAACCCGCCGTTTGTAAGCGGTATCATTATGTTGTATGGGAAAAGCCAGGGTAAAGCCCTGGCTTTTCGTTGTGTTCTTTATTTTTGGGCTTGTTCTTTTTGTTCACGTTGTTCTTTAAGCACGACTTTACGTGACAAGTTTACACGGCCCTGCTTATCGATTTCCATAACTTTTACTAAGATTTCATCGCCAATAGCAACTACATCTTCTACTTTGCCCACTCTTTCTTCAGCCAGTTCAGAAATGTGAACTAACCCATCTTTACCGCTAAATAGCTCAACAAATGCTCCGAATTTTTCAATTCGTTTAACTTTACCTAAATACATTTGTCCAACTTCTACTTCACGAACGATATCTTCAATAATCTTCTTTGCTTTCTGGTTCATTTCTTCATCCGTAGATGAGATGAAAACTGTACCATCTTGCTCGATATCAATTTTCACGCCAGTTTCTTCAATAATCTTATTGATTTGCTTTCCGCTTGGTCCGATAACATCACGAATTTTATCAGGGTTGATATAAATAGTAATAATCTTTGGTGCATACTTAGAAAGCTGTTCTTTCGGAGTTGAAATCGTTGCAAGCATAGAATCAAGGATTTGCATACGACCTTTCTTCGCTTGTTGCAATGCTTCTTCAAGAATTTGTCTTGATAAGCCTTCGATTTTAATATCCATTTGTAATGCTGTTACACCTTTTGACGTACCAGCTACTTTAAAGTCCATATCGCCCAGATGGTCTTCCATGCCTTGAATATCTGTAAGGATTGTATAATGCTCACCGGATTTTACAAGGCCCATAGCAATACCTGCTACAGGAGCTTTAATTGGAACCCCAGCGTCCATCATAGCTAAAGTACTAGCACAAATACTTGCTTGAGAGGTAGAACCATTTGACTCTAATACTTCTGATACAAGACGGATCGTGTATGGGAAGTCTTTTTCAGAAGGAATAATTGGCTCTAGAGCACGTTCACCTAACGCACCATGACCAATTTCACGACGCCCAGGCCCACGCATCGGACCCGTTTCTCCAACTGAGAAATTCGGAAAGTTATAATGGTGCATGAAACGTTTTTCTTCTTCAATTCCTAATCCATCTAAGATTTGTACATCTCCTAAGGCCCCAAGTGTACAAATACTCAATGCTTGAGTTTGTCCACGTGTGAACAGACCTGAACCATGTGTACGTGGAAGCAAATCTACCTCTGATGATAGCGGGCGAATCTCTTCTGGATTACGTCCATCAGGTCTTACCTTTTCTTCTGTAATCAAACGGCGAACTTCACCTTTAACCATCTTATCTAAAATCTGTTTCACTTGTTTTAAGTCATCGTCTGCTGCTTCTTCTTCCTCGTATTTTGCAATAACCGTATCCTTTACAGCACGGATAGCATCTTCACGAGCGTGCTTTTCTTGAACTTGAATAGCTTTAATCATATCCGCTTCACACATTCCACGAATTTCCGCTTCAAGATCAGCATCAAGTTGATATAAAACAACCTCTGTCTTTTCTTTTCCGATTTCAGCTGCAATTTCTTCTTGGAATGCGATTAATCTTTTGATTTCTTCATGTCCAAACATAATCGCTTCAAGCATCGTTTCTTCTGGTACTTCTTCTGCACCAGCTTCAACCATGTTAATGGCATCTTTTGTTCCAGCTACAACTAAGTGCATATCGCTCTTTTCTGTTTCTGCAACAGAAGGATTGATAATAAATTGACCATTGATGCGGCCAACTGTAACACCTGCAATTGGACCTTCAAAAGGAATATCTGAAACAGAAAGTGCAAGAGATGAACCAAACATAGCTGCCATTTCAGATGAGCAGTCTTGATCCACACTCATTACCATACTAACTACTTGAACTTCATTACGAAATCCATCAGCAAACAATGGACGGATCGGTCTGTCAATTAAGCGGCTAGCTAGTATTGCCTTCTCACTCGGACGTCCTTCACGTTTAATAAATCCACCAGGAATTTTACCAACCGCGTATAGACGCTCCTCATAGTTTACTGTTAATGGAAAGAAATCGAGTTTCTTCGGTTCCTTCGATGCTGTAGCCGTACTAAGTACTGCTGTATCGCCATAGCGAACGAGCACAGCGCCGTTTGCTTGTTTAGCAAGCTGTCCAATTTCCACGGAAAGCTTACGACCAGCCCAATCTATTGAATAGATTTTCTTGTCTTGTCCCATTTTTTACCCCTCTCTACCAATTCTCTTTGGTATGTTAACGTGTAATTACATGTATATAAATTGTTCTAACCCGTAATAGAGAACAAATATAAGAATATAGGCGAATATTCTATAGTATGTACATAATTATGAATCCTTAAAAAGCTTATTGATAGAAATTTATTGCTAACAAAAAAGCGGGAAAGAATCCCGCTTTAAAGATTAGCGACGTAAGCCAAGCTTCGTGATTAATTCACGGTAACGAGTAACATCCTTGTTACGAAGGTATGTTAATAAGTTACGACGTCTACCTACCATTTTTAAAAGACCGCGACGTGAGTGGTGGTCCTTCTTATGAGTACGTAAGTGGTCATTTAAGTTGTTGATTTCCTCAGTAAGGACAGCGATTTGAACTTCTGGAGATCCAGTGTCGCTTTCATGAGTTTTGTACTCATTAATAAGTTCATTTTTACGTTCTTTAGTGATTGCCATCCGTTTCACCTCCTATTATTTCAAATCCCCTGTTACTGAGCCAGCGTCGGTGACTCGACTAGCCAAGCAAAGGTTCATTTCGTACGTTTCTTAGAATACACTTTTTTATGACAAATTGCAAGGCTTAGTCTTTGAATTTTCAAAGTAGAGCAGTGAATTTTGTTTATCTCGCTCGATTTGTGCCACAAGTTCATCAATTCCAGTGAATTTCTGTTCCGAACGAAGGTATTTATGCCATTCTATCGTTACATACTCTCCATATATTTGATCATTAAAGTCAAAAATATGGACTTCTACACTCGGCTTATTCGATTTTTCCTTATTAAAAGTTGGTTTAAACCCGATATTACAAACACCTTCGTGCCATTTCCCATTTACAAGCATTCTTACAGCGTGAACACCAAGTGGTGGCAAGATATATTCCTCATTTAAGTCAATATTTGCTGTAGGGAACCCAATCGTTCTTCCTCTTTTGTCACCGTGTACAACTATTCCTGTTGTCGTATAGTAACGGCCTAGTAACTCCGGAAGTGTGTCAAGTTGACCCTCTTTTATATGGTTTCTGATTAAAGTTGAACTAATTTTTTCATCGTGGCTTTCAAGCTTAGGCACAACCGTAAAGGTGAATGCTTGTCTTGAATGAAACGGTAGAGTTTCCATCGTACCCTTACCAAGCTTTCCGTAAGAATAATCAAACCCAGCGACAACGTGAACAGCACCTAGGTCTATCAAGTATTGGTCGACAAACTCCTGTGGCAGAAGGTTGGCAAATTCACTAGTAAAATTCACAACAAACAGGTAATCAACCTGTTGTTCAGAAATAATTTTGATCTTTTCTTCTAACGGGGTAATATATTCAACCTTTTCCACCTTTTTGAGTACAACGGATGGATGTGGAGTAAATGTCATTACCGCACTTTTTATTCCCTTTTCCTTGGCTATTTTTGCAGCCGTATCGATCACTCTTTTATGGCCTAAATGAACCCCATCAAAATAACCAAGAGCAACGACCATTGGTTGAAACATATCCTTTGAGAATTGATGAGGATGTGTAATATTTAAAACTTCCACAAGCTTTCTCCCTTTCTTTACCAACCTAATTCTCTATATGTAGTACCTTTGTTGGCTTCATTAGATTAGGCTTATGAGGATGGTGCATGTATATAGCCAGCGCTTTATGATCCATCGTTTCAAGAACGACGGGTTGTTTAATATCTTGAAGTATTTCAGGAGTTTCAAGAACTGCACCATTTTTCACTTTCTCAACTAATTTATCACTTATTTGATATTTCGGCAAATGAATAAGTGCTCTTTCAATAGGATATAAAGCGTTTAATATCGTTCCGTTATTTACCATTTCCTCTACTTCTGATAGTGTCTTACAATCATCAAGAGAAAATGACGCTGACTCGGTGCGTCTTAAGTCAGACATATGAGCAGGGTAACCTAATCGTTCTCCAATCATAACAGCTAATGTCCTAATATATGTTCCCTTGCTACAAGCAACACGAAATTTAAAGGAAATGGTTTCTCCTTCAAACACTTCACGGTCATCTAAAAGTTCAATCGAGTAGATCGTCACTTGTCTTGTAGGACGTTCCACTTCAATGCCTTTTCTTGCATACTCATACAAACGTTTTCCATTCACCTTAACTGCTGAGTACATAGGTGGGGTTTGAGAAATCTCACCTGTTAGTTCTAATAACACAGCTTTCACTTGCTCGCGAGTAATCAGTGTTTCAATATCTTTCCTTTCAATGACCTCACCCGTCGCGTCCTCGGTTGTTGTAGCAAAGCCAATTGTTACTTCACCCTCGTATACTTTTCCTGCATCTGTTATGTATTCAGCCACCTTGGTTGCTCGTCCAAGGCAAATCGGTAACACTCCATCTACTTCAGGGTCGAGCGTACCAGTATGTCCGATCCGCTTCATTCGCAGTATTTTTCTAAGCTTAAAGACACAATCGTGAGATGTCATTCCTTTAGGCTTAAATAATGGCAAAATTCCTTCCATTTCTGTTCCTCCTGGTTTTTCAATTAGAAAAAAAGGATAGACATGATGTCTATCCTCTTTGATCAATCTTCTCGTTCGGTCTGTTCTTCCTTCGTCTCTTCCTTAATTTGATACAGAAGATTTTCGATTCGATTTCCATAGTCAATCGATTCATCGAATTCAAATGTAATTTCAGGAGTCTTTCTAAGACGAATTCTCTGCCCAATTTCCGAACGAATAAATCCTTTTGCTTTAGCTAAACCCTTCAGTGTATTCTCTCTTTGAAGGTCATCACCTAACACAGAAATAAACACTTTTGCTTGTTGAAGATCACCTGTTACTTGTACATCTGTAACAGTCACAAAGCCGATACGTGGGTCCTTTATTTTTCGTCCAATAATTTCCCCAAGTTCTTTCTTCATCTGTTCTCCAACTCGATTAGATCTAAGGCTCATGGTAGTCACCTCTTTGTCATCCTTTGAAAACAATGCTTTTAAAATAGCACTGTTTTTTAGGGAACGATTTATCTATTTGTTTTACGCATGATACACATGCATATAGAGTGGAGAGAATCTCCCCTCGTTTATGTTATTATATCCATTCCAAGTCCGTTATTGTGCGTTCGATTTCTGGAAATGAATCAATTAACTTTAATGCATGCTGCAGTTCTCTTTCAACGGCTACTTTTGAGGATGCAACTGACACAATAGCGATTTTGGTACGTTGCCATGTATCTTGATAATCAACCTCTGCAACAGACAGATTGTATCGTTGTCTGAGCCTTGTGATAATCCGTTGAAGGACAGCTCTTTTGTCTTTTAAAGAATGGGCATCATAAATGAGGCATTCACAGGCGGCTAAGCCAATGATCATTTACGTTCCACTTCTTGCATGACGAAGGCTTCGATTACGTCCCCTTCTTTTACATCGTTGTAGTTTTTGATGGTAATTCCACACTCATACCCTTGAGATACTTCCTTAGCATCATCCTTGAAACGCTTAAGTGCGTCGATTTCACCTTCAAATACCACGATTCCATCACGAATGACACGAATTCCACTGCCACGAGCGATTTTTCCATCCGTAACATAAGATCCTGCAATCGTACCAACCTTCGATACTTTGAATGTTTGACGAACTTCAGCTTGCCCGGTGATCTTCTCTTCGAATTCAGGATCAAGCATCCCTTTCATCGCTGCTTCAATTTCTTCAATTACTTTATAAATGATACGGTGCAAGCGAACATCTACTTCTTCCGCTTCTGCCGCGCGCTTTGCATTATTATCTGGACGAACGTTAAATCCAATAACAATCGCATTTGATGCCGCTGCTAAAGTAATATCTGATTCATTGATTGCACCAACACCAGTGTGGATGATTTTTACATTTATACCCTCAACTTCAATCTTTTGAAGTGCAGCAGCAAGTGCTTCAACCGAACCTTGAACGTCAGCTTTCACAATAAGGTTAATATCCTTCATTTCGCCTTGCTTCATATGTTCAAATAAGTTATCAAGACTTACACGTGTCTTTTCAGAACGAGATGCTTGGATAGCAAGCTGTGAACGTGCTTCACCCACTTGACGAGCTGTCTTTTCATCTTCAAACACTACAAAGCGATCTCCTGCATGCGGAACATCATTTAAACCTGTAATTTCCACAGGAGTAGATGGACCAGCTTCTTTCACACGACGACCAAGGTCATTAACCATTGCACGAACACGTCCAAAAGTTGTACCTACAACGATTGGATCTCCAATTCGTAATGTACCGTTTTGAACTAGAAGTGTAGCAACCGAACCTCTACCTTTATCTAGCTGAGCTTCAATAACTGTACCGATTGCCTTACGATTTGGATTCGCTTTATATTCCTCTACTTCTCCTACAAGAAGGATCATTTCTAATAAATTGTCGATTCCTTCTCCTTTTAAGGCTGATAGTGGAACGAAAATTGTGTCTCCACCCCATGCTTCAGGAACTAAACCATATTCTGTTAACTCCTGCATAACACGATCAGGGTTTGCACTTTCTTTATCCATTTTGTTCACAGCAACAATAATCGGAACCTCAGCGGCTTTTGCGTGGTTAATCGCTTCAATCGTTTGTGGCATAACCCCGTCATCTGCTGCAACTACTAAAATCGTAATATCCGTAATTTTCGCCCCACGAGCACGCATCGTTGTGAAAGCAGCGTGACCTGGTGTATCAAGGAATGTAATTTTCTTACCATTTTCTTCTACTTGGTAAGCACCGATATGCTGAGTGATACCGCCTGCTTCTCCAGCAGTTACCTTTGTGTTACGGATTGAATCAAGCAAAGTTGTTTTTCCGTGGTCAACGTGACCCATAATGGTTACAACAGAAGGTCTTTCCACTAACTCCGCTTCATTATCTTCTGTGAAATATACTTCAAGATCAGTAACATCAATCTTGATTTCTTCTTCCACTTCCACACCATATTCAGCTGCAATTAGTTCAATTGCATCCTTATCAAGTGATTGGTTAATGGTAGCCATTACACCTAGTAAGAACAATTTCTTAATGAGTTCAGATGGTTCACGGTGAAGCTTTTTAGCTAATTCAGCCACTGTAAGTGATTCTGTAAAGGTGATTTTTGCAGGTAATTCTTTCTTTTTTGGAGGCTGTGGTGGCTGTGACTGGTGTTGTACACGACCTCTTTGTTGGTTTTTACCCTTTTTACCATTAAAAGCTTTTGTTTCTTTTGATTGGTTTTCTTGGGTACCTTTTTTCCCTTGAACTGCCTTTGGAGCTGTTTTTACTTTTACTTTCGAAGGAGCCACATTACGGTCGTCGTCCTCATCAAAAGCACTAGCCTTTGCTTTTGATTGTACTTGAGCTGCAACAGGCTTTTGTTGTTGTGCTTGAGTCTGCTTTGGAGCTTCCTTCTTTTCTTCTTTACTACCCTTAGCATATTGTTCATCTAGCTTTTTAACAGTATCATCTTCAATCATTGTCATATGGTTAGAAACCTCGATATTCATATCTTTTAATTTTGTAATGAGTTCCTTACTCGAAACATTATGTTTTTTTGCATATTCATACACTCGCATTTTACTCATGTTTACACCCCCGCTAGAATTAATCGAGCAACGTCTTTAGCTTCTTGGCAAATCCTTCATCTAGAACGGCCACGACTACACGGGCTTCTTTTCCGATCGCTTGACCGAGTAAAAAGCGGTTCTCAACTATTTTACAAGGAATGTTATAGGATTTGCATTTATCTGTCACTTTTTTCTGTGTGTTTTGGGATGCATCTGCTGAAAGCAAAACTAACTTCGCTTTATTGCTACGAACTTCCTTAATAGAAAGTTCCTCCCCAGAAATCACTTTACGCGCTCGATTGGCTAAGCCAAGCAATGACATCCACTGATTTTGCTTCATTCGGATTGTCAATTCTCCTTCTCAACAAGCTTCAATAATTCTTCGTACACAGAATCGTTTACTTGAACTTGCAATTGATTCGATAATATATTCTTTTTCTTCGCTAAAAGAATAGCTTCTTTTTCTTTCGTAAGGTAGGCACCTCGACCCGACTTTTTACCGGTTAAGTCGATGGAGACCTCGCCTTCCTTCGAGCGAACGATGCGAACAAGTTCTTTCTTCGGTCGCATTTCTCCGGTAGCAACACATTTTCTTAATGGAACCTTCCTATTTGTGTTCACCATCATCCACCCCTTTCTTACTCCTGCTCTTCTACGTACTCTAAATGTAAATCGGTATCTGCGTGTGCATCTTCCTCTTCATCATCAAACGAAAGAATTCCTTCTTCACGAGGGAAAATACCAGCTTCTCTTGCATCTGTTTCTGATTTAATATCAATTTTCCAACCGGTCAACTTAGCCGCTAAACGCGCATTTTGGCCTCTTTTACCAATTGCGAGTGACAGTTGATAATCGGGAACAACTACTGTTGTTGCCTTTTCATCTTCATTGACGATTACGTCAAGAACTTTAGATGGGCTGAGCGCATTTGCTACAAATACAAAAGGATCATCCGACCATTTCACAATATCGATTTTTTCTCCCTTTAACTCGTTGACAATTGCTTGAACACGAGCACCTTTTGGACCCACGCATGCTCCTACTGGATCAACTTCTGGGTTATCAGAATGAACAGAGATTTTTGAACGGTCACCTGCTTCACGAGAAACTGATTTGATTTCAACTGTTCCATCATAGATTTCTGGAACTTCAATCTCAAATAGTCTCTTTAAAAGACCTGGATGTGTTCTTGAAACAAAAATTTGTGGGCCTTTGGTAGTTTTTTCTACTTTTGTAATAAACACCTTAATACGATCATGAGGCTTGTAACGCTCATTAGGCATTTGTTCGTTTGCTGGTAAAATTGCTTCAATTTTCCCTAAGCTCACATAGATAAACTTGGAGTCCAAACGTTGGACGATACCTGTCATAATATCTTCTTCACGGTCGATAAATTCAGAATAAATAATTCCTCTTTCTGCTTCACGAACTCGTTGCGTAACCACTTGCTTTGCTGTTTGTGCAGCAATGCGTCCAAAATCCTTAGGTGTTACCTCAAGCTCTACCACATCTTCAATCATGTAATTTGGATTGATTCGTCTAGCTTCTTCTAAAGATATTTCAAGTCTTGGGTCGAATACTTCATCAACGACTTCTTTACGAGCAAAAACACGCATCGTTCCAACACCTAAATTTAGATCGATTCGAACGTTTTGTGCTTGATTGAAATTTCTACGATAGGCAGAGATAAGCGCCGCTTCAATCGCCTCAATAATTACATCTCGTGAAATTCCTTTTTCCTTTTCAAGCAAAATAAGAGCATCTAATAATTCACTGCTCATGAAAATGGTCCCCCTTTAACACTCTAAATGTCTCTCATGTGAATTTGTTATATGAATTATGAGAAAGTCACCGCTAGGCGAGCATTTGCAACCTTTTCAAAAGGTATTTCAATCGTTTTCTTTCTCGTCTTAATCTTCACTTCAACTGTTACGGTGTCTCCCGTAAAGTTCGTTAGCACGCCTTCAAATATTTTTTCACCATCGATAGGCTCGTACGTTTTAATATGTACATTTTTTCCAACCGCTTTTTCATAGTCCTTCTGTTTCTTCAATGGACGCTCTGCACCAGGAGAAGAAACTTCAAGGAAATAGTTATAAGGAATAGGATCAAGCTCATCAAGCTTTTCGCTTAATTTTTCACTTACCATTCCACACTCTTCAATGTCAATGCCTTGCTCTTTATCTATAAACACGCGAAGAAACCAGCTTTTTCCTTCCTTCACATATTCAATATCAACTAATTCAAGGTTGAGGTCATTAACAATTGGTTCTACGATTTGTTCAACTACTTCAATTACCTTGCTCATTTTATTCCTCCTAACCAACCTAAAGTAGTTAATCTCCTAAAATAGAGTCCATACAACACGAAAGAGCGGGGAAGGCCCCACTCTTGTAAACGAGAGTTATTCTTAGTATTTCCAATAAAACTATACCATAACCATACCGTTTATGCAAATGCAATACCGGTTTTCACTAGGGAGACACCAACTTTCATACCATTTCTAAAACAATGAAAGTTGGTTTTGATCAGGTAAGGATTCCAGACATCCGTGGTTATCGAGATACTCAATAATCGTCTTCGAAACCTTTCCTCTTTGCTGAAGATCTTCTTTAGATAAGAATTCTCCATCTTCACGAGCCTTTACGATGTTAAGTGCCGCATTCGTACCTAGACCAGGAATGGCATTAAATGGAGGAATTAGCTTATTTCCTTCAATAATGAATTCCGTGGCACTCGAACGGTACAAATCTACCTTTGCAAAAGAGAAGCCTCGTTCATTCATCTCTAATGCCAATTCAAGGACGGTTAAGGTGTTTTTTTCCTTGGTTGACGCATCTAATCCTTTTGAATTAATTTCTTCAATTACTGCTCGGATCGCTGAAGAACCTTTTACCATCGCATCAATATCAAAATCCTCAGCTCTAACAGTAAAATAGGCTGCGTAATAAAGGATTGGATGGTGCACTTTGAAGTAAGCAATCCTTACGGCCATTAGAACGTAAGCTGCTGCGTGGGCCTTTGGGAACATGTATTTGATCTTTTTACAAGAATCAATATACCATTCCGGCACTTCGTTCTTTCGCATCTCTTCTTCCATCTCATCACTTAAGCCTTTTCCTTTACGAACGGACTCCATAATCTTAAAAGCAAATGATGGCTCTAATCCTTGATAGATTAGATAAACCATGATGTCGTCACGACAGCCGATAACTTCACTCAGGTTACAGATACTGTTGTGGATTAGCTCTTGCGCATTTCCTAACCATACATCCGTTCCGTGAGAAAGCCCCGAAATCTGGACCAACTCTGAGAAAGTGGTCGGCTTTGTATCTTCGAGCATTTGTCTTACGAAACGTGTTCCGAACTCGGGAATACCAAGCGTTCCAGTTTTACACATGATTTGTTCTTCCGTTACCCCTAGCGCTTCCGTTCCACTGAATATTTTCATTACTTCAGGATCATCGGTTGGAATGGTCTTTGGATCAATTCCACTCAAGTCCTGAAGCATACGAATTACGGTCGGATCATCGTGCCCTAGAATATCGAGTTTTAATAAGTTATCGTGAATCGAGTGGAAGTCAAAGTGGGTGGTTTTCCATTCAGACGTTTTATCATCTGCAGGGAATTGGATTGGGCTAAAATCGTATATGTCCATATAATCTGGCACAACGATAATACCCCCTGGATGCTGACCCGTTGTTCTTTTTACACCCGTACAACCCATGGCTAATCTTTCCACCTCAGCCCCACGTATTTGCAAATTATTATCTTGCTGGTAAGCCTTCACGTATCCGAAAGCAGTTTTATCAGCAACCGTACCGATTGTCCCGGCACGATATACATAATCTTCACCAAACAGCACCTTCGTATAGTTATGCGCACGTGGTTGATACTCTCCGGAGAAGTTCAAATCGATATCGGGAACTTTATCACCTTTGAAACCTAGGAAGGTCTCAAACGGAATATCGTGTCCATCTTTTTTGTATTTGCTTCCGCAATTTGGACAGTCCTTATCCGGCAAGTCAAAACCAGAACCAACTGAACCGTCATTGAAGAACTCCGAATGCTTGCATGTTGGACAAACATAATGTGGTGGTAATGGATTCACTTCCGTTATCTCTGTCATCGTAGCAACAAGAGAAGAACCAACCGATCCACGCGAACCTACTAGGTACCCATCATCAAGTGATTTTTTCACGAGCTTATGCGAAATCAAATAGATAACAGCAAACCCGTGACCAATAATACTCTTCAGTTCTTTCTCCAGTCTTGCCTCCACTATTTCTGGAAGTTCATCACCATAAATTCTTCTTGCCATATCGTAACTCATTTGACGCATTTCTTCGTCTGCACCCTCAATTTTCGGTGTGTACAAGTCGTCTTTAATCGGCTTAATCGTATCTATCATATCAGCAATTTTATTTGTATTCGTAATGACTATCTCACGTGCTTTTTCTTTTCCTAAAAACGAAAATGCATCTAGCATCTCATTAGTTGTACGGAAATGAACATCAGGTAGATTATGTCGATTAAGCGGATTTGCTCCACCTTGAGAGTTTACTAAGATTTTTCGATAAATTTTATCATTCGGGTTAAGGTAATGTACATTTCCAGTTGCGACAACAGGAATCTCTAGCTTTTCACCAAGTTTCACAATATTTGCTATAATATCCTCTAATGATTTTTCATCATTAACTAGCTCTAACTCTAATAAATGAGCATATACCGCTTTTGGATGTACCTCGATGTAATCGTAGAAACGTGCTGGCTCTTCTACTTCTTCTGGAGCCTTTTGCATCATACCCTCGAATACTTCACCCTTATCACAGCCAGAACCAATCAAAATTCCTTCACGATGCTTCTGTAATACAGAGCGCGGAATCCTCGGGACTCGATAAAAATAATTTAGATGAGAAATAGAAATGAGCTTAAATAAGTTCTTTAACCCCACATCATTTTGTGCTAAAAGCGTACAGTGATATGGTCTTGCCCGTTGATAGGCATTACCTTGACCCATATTGTCATTCAGTTGATTATGATACTGAATTCCTTTTTCCATTACATCCTTAAGCATCGTTAAGAGCAGATAACCAGTAGCTTCTGTGTCGTATATCGCACGGTGATGCTGTGTTAATTCGATATTAAATTTCTTTGCTAACGTATTTAAACGGTGATTCTTCATGTCAGGGTATAAGAAACGTGCAAGCTCTAACGTATCGATGACTGGGTTCTCAGCTCGTCCGAGACCGTACTTCTTGTAACCAACATTCAAAAATCCCATATCGAAAGATGCATTGTGAGCAACAAGTATGTCATCGCCTGCCCACTCTTTAAATTTCCCGAGAACCTCTTCTACCTCTGGAGCATCCTTTAGCATATCATCGGTAATTCCCGTTAAATTCATTATTGTTGCAGATAATGGATGATGCGGGTTAGCGAACGATTCAAATCGGTCAATGATTTCTCCATTTTTAATCTTCACCGCAGCAAGTTCGATAATGGTATTATAAACGGCTGATAAACCCGTTGTCTCAACGTCAAATACGACATACGTCTCTTCTGCTAACAGTCTCTCCGCTTCGTTATAAGCAATCGGTACACCATCATTTACGAGATTCACTTCCACCCCGTAAAGAATTTTAATATCGTTCTTTTTCCCGGCTCCAAATGCTTCCGGAAAGGATTGCCCTACCGCATGGTCTGTAATGGCAATTGCTTTATGTCCCCATTTTTTTGCTTGAGACACTAATGCACTAACTGGTGACACAGCATCCATTTGGCTCATTGGTGTGTGGAGATGAAGCTCTACACGCTTTTCAGAAGAAGTGTCCTGTCGTTCAATTGGCTTGATTTCATTAATATCGTTTCCAATCATAACTAGATCACGTACGAATGTATCGTTTTGGATACTTCCTCTTACTTTCACCCACATGCCCTTTTTCACGTTTTGGAAATTAGCGGCATCCTCTTTATCACGAGAGAACATTTTCACCATGATCGAGCTTGTATAATCAGTAACTTTAAAGGTTAATAGAGTTCTCCCACTGCGAAGCTCTCTTGTTTCAGCAGCAAAAATATACCCTTCGACAACGACTCTGCGTTCTTCATCAACAATTTCTTCGATTTTTCTAAAATCAGAATCATCTTTAATCGTTAATCCAATGGTTAATGGACCGGTGTATTCACCCGTACCTCCGGCAGCCTCTTTCTCTGCTTCCTGCTTGTCCATCTCGATCGCTGCCTGCATACCTCTTTCTTTGTCTTCCCTCATTTTCGCCTCGATAAATTGCTCATATTGTTCCGTAGAGGCTTCAGTGTTGATCTCTGTATCAATCACCACTTGGGGAAATCCGAAAAAGCCGTAGGCATCGGAAATAAAGCTTGCATATTTCCTTTTTATGGCTAAGCCTTCGAGTTCATTGCCAACAAAGATGGTGATTTTTGAGCCTTGGACTTTTGGCTTTTGTTCATTTAGTAGCTTAATTAATGGAGGTGAAATACCATCAATTTGCTGTATGCAACAGTTCCAATATTCAAGTATTAAATCCTCAGTCACCTGCTGATCCCTTACCTGTATGTTGTAAGAAATCGAGGCAATATGTGAGAAGGTTGTTTGTAATTTATTTGTAAACGTTTGATAGACGTTAATAGGTAAAATCTTCTCAAAAGAAAAATAAAAACTCCATTGTTTTTTAGATTTTTCAATTAATACTTTGTCAATTATAGCATCTTGAAAATACGGCATGATCCTGTCATCCGTTAGTTGTAGCTGCTGGAGCAATAGTTGGAATCGTTCCTTACCAGATGATCCGTTCATCAACTCTCTCCTCTCCATTTCATCTCTAGTCAAACTAGTAGTTATTATAACATAAAGAAATTATTGAAAGCCTTTTTAACATATAACCAATCAATGGGAAAAAAATCGGATCCGTGGTTAGCGGATCCGATACCTAATTATTTATTTTAATAACCCTGCAACTGTTTGTAGAAGGTCGTCTTTGTGAACTTCTAGCATTTCACCCGTTTTGCGGACTTTAAGTTCTACAATTCCTTCAGCAGCTTTTTTACCGACGGTAACACGTATAGGTAGACCTATAAGATCGGAATCAGCAAACTTAACTCCTGGTCTTTCAGCACGGTCGTCCATAAGAACTTCTAACGCCTGAGCTTTTAATTGTTCATATAACTCTGATGCTAGTTTCGCCTGAGCTTCATCTTTTAAGTTGATTGGAATCAAATGCACTTCAAAAGGTGCAATTTGTGCTGGCCATACGAGTCCATTTTCATCATTGAATTGCTCGGCCACTGCAGCTAATGTTCTAGATACACCAATACCATAACAACCCATAATCATTGGCTGTGATTTTCCGTTCTCGTCTAAATAGGTAGCATTCATCGCTTCACTATAACGAGTTCCAAGTTTAAATACATGTCCTACTTCTATTCCCTTGGCGAAAACGATTTTGCCTTGACCGTCTGGAGATAGATCTCCTTCTTGAATAAAACGAATATCAGCGTACTTTGTTACCGAAAAATCTTTATCTGCATTCACGTTGATGAAGTGATGGTGTTCTTCGTTTGCTCCGCATACTCCATTAACAATTGCTTGAACGGCTGAATCTGCAACAATCTCCACTTTATTTACGCCAACTGGCCCTAGTGAACCAATTGAACAACCAAGGATTACCTTCGTCTCTTCTGGAGTGGCTAGTTCAACAACGCTCGCTGCATATAAGTTCTTTAACTTAATATCATTCACTTCGTGGTCGCCACGAACAAGCACCAGTACATGTTGATCATCCACTTTAAACAGTAAAGATTTAATGCACTTTGATGCGTCAACATTTAAAAATGATACTACTTCTTCAATTGATTTCTTATTTTCAGTCAGAACCTTTTCCATCTCTTTTTGTGGCTCATCGGATTTTTCGTATGTGTTGACTACCGGCGCCATTTCGATATTAGCGGCATAGTTTGACGTATCTGAATAGGCAATCGTATCTTCTCCTACATCAGATAACGCCATAAACTCGTGCGTATCTTTTCCACCCATGGCTCCAGAATCCGCTATAACAGCCCGGAAGTCCAAACCGCAACGGCTAAAAATATTTGAGTAGGCAGAAAATAAACGATCATATACTTGGTCAAGACTTTCTTGAGAAGAGTGGAAGGAGTAAGCATCCTTCATAATAAACTCTCTCCCACGAAGTAAACCAAAACGTGGTCTTTTCTCATCTCTAAACTTTGTTTGAATTTGGTAAAGCGCTAACGGCAGTCGCTTATAAGATTTTACTTCGTCTCTTACTAAACTAGTGATGACTTCCTCATGAGTTGCCCCAAGAGCAAACTCTCTATCATGGCGGTCATTCAATCTCATCAATTCAGGTCCATAGGTGTACCAACGACCTGATTCTTGCCAAAGTTCTGCTTGTTGCATCGCAGGCATAAGCAGTTCCACAGCTCCTGCGTTATCCATCTCTTCACGAACAATTGTCTCAATCTTTTTTAGTACTCGCTGGGCCATTGGTAAATAACTATATATCCCACTAGCATTTTGTCTAACAAAACCAGCTCTTAATAGTAGCTGATGACTTTTAATTTCGGCATCTGCTGGAACTTCCCTTAAAGTTGGGATTAGCGTCATACTCTGTTTCATCTACTAGCACCTCTTCGACCAATTCATTTTATTAAATTAATATTTTAAGGCTGCCCCTTGAAGTGTCTGACACCTCTTTATGGGACAGCCTCATGTCAGATTAAAGGAATATCCTTTGTATATCATTCCAAGTAACTACTAGCATTAGGAGCATCAAAAGAGCAAATCCAATAAAGTGTACCATGCCTTCTTTTTGGCGATCAATCGGCTTTCCTCTCAATGCTTCTACTGCAAAGAACATCAATCTTCCACCGTCTAAAGCAGGAATTGGAAGCAAGTTCATAATTCCAAGATTAATGCTCAAAATTCCAGCCCACTTCATTAGATACAGAACTCCAGATTTAGCAACGGTAGCAGTTGACTCATAAATACCAACCGGACCAGATAGTGCATCAATTGAAAATTGCCCAACGATTAATTTTCCAAGCATAGAGAAAATTTCAACTGTCCAATAGTATACTTCTTTAAACCCGTACGTAACGGACTTAATAGGTGACTTTTCCATTGGATTATACACACCTATGATTCCGATTTCTGTACCATCCACATCTTGTGCTTTTGGTGTAACTGGAATTTCAAGCTCCTCCCCGTTTCTAGAAACCAAAAACTCTAATTCATTTTCAGGGTTTTGACGAATAATTTCAACTACATCTTCCCAAGTAGAGATTTCTCCGCCTTCAATACTTTGAACCTTATCGCCTTCTTGTAAACCCGATTGCATAGCCATTCCATCAGGAGTTAACTTCCCTAAGATGGGCTCATTTGTCGGTACTCCTTGCCATAAAGCAATAACAACAAAAATTAAAAAGGCTAAGACAAAATTCATCATTGGTCCAGCGAATATGGCCATTGTTCTTTGACCTAATGTTTTAGAAACAAATTGACGATCGTAGGGAGCAATCAGTGTTTCTGTACCGTTCTCCACTAAATAGGCATTTCGACTAATAGAGAAGGTTTTTAAAATATCTTCTTCTCCCTCTTCATAGCCTTTTATTTGTAATTTTTGTTCAATATCGGCAGATTCCACTTCAATGATCCTAGCATCCGGATACTTTTCTTTGTTGTTTAGTATGATCTTTTCAATCACTTCGTTCTTGTCCAGTATTAGTCCAACCCTGTAGCCTGGTTTAATTTCAGCCATCTCGGGATCTTCTCCAGCCATGCGAACATATCCGCCAATCGGCAATAAACGAATCGTGTAGAGTGTCTCTCCTTTTTGATAAGAAAAGACTTTCGGACCCATTCCAATTGCGAATTCACGACAAAGTATACCTGCTCGTTTTGCAAAGATGAAATGTCCTAATTCATGGAAAAATACGAGTGCCCCAAAAATAATGATAAAGGCTATGACTGTGTTCAAATTATAACCACCCTTTTTTATAGAAGTGAATTTACATACTTGCGTGTCTCATCGTCAACCGCTTTAATTTCTGCTAAACTTGGTTCCATTATTGATTGATGGTACGTTAACGCATTTTCGATTAAATCTTCAATTTGCAAAAAGGTGATCTTTCCTTTTAGAAATGCCTCAACCGCTATTTCATTTGCAGCATTAAGAACGGTCGGAAACGTGCCTCCAGCAATTCCTGCATCATAAGCAAATTTTAGGCAGCGAAATCTTTCGAAGTCCATTTCTGCAAAATGGAGTTGACCGACTTTCGCTAAGTTTAATGTTTGAGCTGTTTTTAATGGTAACCGATCAGGATAAGTTAATGCATATTGAATGGGAACTCTCATATCCGGAGTCCCTAATTGTGCCATGACACTACTATCATGAAATTCAATCATTGAGTGAATGATACTCTCCTTATGTAAAACAACATCAATCTTTTCATAGGGAATATCAAATAGCCAATGTGCTTCAATGACTTCTAATCCTTTGTTCATCATAGTAGCAGAGTCAATCGTGATTTTTGCTCCCATAGACCAATTTGGGTGATTGAGGGCATCTTGTACCGTTACATTCTCCAACTCCCGCCGTTTACGGTCTCGGAAGCTTCCACCCGATGCGGTTAAAATTAACTTCCCTATATTTTTTTCAAATTCTCCTTGAAGCGCTTGAAAAATAGCAGAATGCTCACTATCTACGGGCAATAAAGGGACCTGATTACGACGAACAGCATTCATTACGATATGACCCGCTGTAACTAGAGTCTCCTTATTGGCTAAAGCAATCGCTTTTCCTGCTTCAATTGCATGCAATGTAGGTTCTAGACCCACACTACCCATTACTGCATTCACCAAAATAGTAGATTTCTTATATACAGCTACTTCACTTAACCCTTCGAACCCATAGGTAAACTTAATTTCCGGAAATTCGAGCCTTAAAGAATCAGCATCTTCTTTATTTAACACACAAACTAATTCAGGATGAAATTCTGCTATAAGCTTTCTAGCTAAATCAATATTTCTCCCCACTGACATGGCTGCCAATACGAATTCTGTAGGGTGCTCTTTTATTATATCAAGAGTTTGTGTTCCGATAGAACCAGTTGCACCTAATAAACTTATGTACTTCATTTTTCCAACTCCGATTCAAAAGCGAGAACCTACTAGAAGATTCCCGTATATGTTGTTACGGTAACAAAATAAAATATAAGATTGGCCAAACGAACAGCAAGCTATCAAATCGATCTAGGATGCCACCATGTCCAGGCATTATATTGCCTGAATCTTTTACATTATAGTGTCGTTTCAATGCGGATTCGACGAGATCGCCAACCTGTCCAAAAATAGATAAAAAAACTGTTACTATAACAAGTCTTATTGTAGATACCGTTTCAAGCGAGAATAAGGCAAAAAAGATAGCTACAATTACCGCACATACGATGCCGCCGATAAATCCTTCAACTGTTTTATTTGGGCTTATGTCAGGCCAGAGTTTATTTTTCCCTTTTGCTCGACCGATAAAATACGCCCCGGAATCTGTTGCCCACACGATAAATAAGGAATAAAAAATAAACATCAGTCCTGCCGTTTCTCTAATTTCAATAAAATAGAAAAATCCCATTCCTATATATAGAGTGGCCATTATCGAAAAGGAAACATCATCGAAAGTAAAACGATTTTTTGTTACAACTGTGTAAGTTAAGAGCAGCAAAACTGCTAAGAGAGCAAATTCAACCTTGGTATAGTGCATAGGTCCAAATATATTTTGCAACTGCTTCGGTATTAAAAAGATCCAAAGGACAAGCATTGATATAAGCCCCGGAATGGAGACTAATTGGATGCTTCTCATTTTTAACAATTCATACAGTGCAACTGTTGCTAGAACATACACTAATAAAACAAAGGGTAATTTACCCAAAATTACTAGAGGTATAAATATCGCCCCAAATATAATTGCCGAAATAATTCTTTGTTTCATCTTATTATGTCAACACCTTTATTATACTCCCCCAAACCGCCTTTGACGGTTTTGGAATACTTCGATTGCTTCGACTAAGTGTTCTTCTGAGAAGTCTGGCCACAGTACGTCTGTAAACCAAAACTCCGTATAAGCTAATTGCCAGAGCATAAAGTTACTTAACCGTATTTCACCACTTGTACGAATGAGTAAATCCGGATCACTTAATTCACTCGTCATTAGGTAGTTTGAAAATACTTCTTCATTTAAATTATTCTCTGTCAGTATACCACTTTTGTGGTCTTTTAAGACGTTCTTTACTGCTTCTAAAATTTCAGCTCTGCTTCCATAGTTAAGAGCAAAATTTAATATTAAACCATCATTGTCCTTCGTGTCTTCAATTGCTCGATTAATTGCATTAAGCGTATGTGCAGGTAGACTTTCCTTATATCCAATCATACGTACTTGGACATTTTCCTCGATTAATTCAGGGAGAAAAGTTCCTAAAAACTCCTCAGGTAACTTCATCAAGTAATCAACTTCCATTTTTGGTCGTTTCCAGTTTTCTGTTGAAAATGCATATAAAGTTAACGTGGACACTCCCAATGCATTTGCAAGCTTCGTTATCTTACGGACAACCTTCATCCCTTCATGATGCCCCGCGATTCTAGGCAACGCCCGTTTTTTCGCCCAACGGCCATTTCCATCCATAATAATAGCAATATGAGCAGGAACGGATTGATTTTTTATTGTTGTTATCCGACTCTCGAGTTCAGAAGAAGGTTTATTCTTCCAAAGCTTTATTTTCTCTAACATAAGACGGCTCCTCCAAAATGTAATCATGTGGCTAAAAGACTACATTTAGTTGTAATAATGCTTCTTCTCTAGTCACAATGTATTTATTTTTTTAATGATCGTACACTGTAGCGCTAGAAAAGAGCGTAATGAAAAAAGCAGGTACCTAATTTTGCCTGCTTTTATCATACCAAAAAAGAGAAGAGATATCTCTAAAAAACTAAAGCACTACTTGGAAAAGAAATCAAATTTATTAGAACAGAAAAACCCCCTATAAATAGAGGGTATTCTCTCGGTTCATTAAACCTCTAAAATTTCCTTCTCTTTGTCTTTTGTTAGCTGGTCAACTTTTGTAATATACTCATCCGTTAATTTTTGAATGTCATCAGAATAACCACGTTGGTCATCTTCAGTGATTTCACCATTCTTTTCAAGCTTTTTCAACTCATCATTCGCATCACGACGGATATTTCTGACTGCAACTTTTGCCTCTTCTGATTCCTTCTTTACTACTTTCACCAATTCCTTACGTCTTTCTTCTGTTAATTGAGGAATCGCAAGACGAATGATGCTCCCATCATTTGAAGGAGTAATACCGATATCTGATTTTAAAATTGCTTTTTCAATATCGCCTAAAATAGATTTATCGTACGGTTGAATCACAAGCATACGTGCTTCTGGAACGGAAACACCTGCAAGTTGGTTAATCGGAGTTGGCGCTCCGTAATAGTCGACCGTAATTCGATCGAGCATAGATGCATTCGCACGTCCTGCACGAATTCCAGCAAGCTCACGAGTGTAAGCACCGATAGCTTTATTCATACGTTCTTTTGCATTTGCAACGATTTGTTTCGGCATTATTTTTTCCCCCTCACAATAGTCCCAATGGATTCGCCCATTACGGCACGTTTGATATTTCCTTGCTCCATAATAGAGAAAACAAGAAGTGGTATATCATTATCCATACATAAAGAAGAAGCAGTTGAATCCATAACAGCTAATCCTTCCTTAAGTACATCTAAATAAGAAAGCTCATCATATTTCTTTGCTGTTTTATCAATACGTGGGTCAGCAGAGTATACTCCATCTACATTATTCTTCGCCATTAAAATGACTTCTGCTTCGATTTCTGCAGCACGTAATGCAGCTGTTGTGTCTGTTGAGAAATATGGATTTCCAGTACCTGCTGCAAAAATAACCACTCGCTTCTTCTCAAGATGACGAATGGCTCGTCTACGAATATAAGGTTCCGCTACTTGTCGCATCTCAATAGAGGTTTGTACACGCGTTTCCACACCTGACTGTTCGAGACTATCTTGAAGCGCCAATGAGTTCATGACTGTGGCTAGCATACCCATATAGTCAGCATTCGCACGATCCATACCCATTTCTTCACCAATTTTACCTCGCCAGATATTCCCTCCACCAACAACAACGGCTACTTCAACACCTAAATCCGCAATTTCCTTTACTTGATCGGCAACCGATTTAATTACTTTCGGATTAATTCCGAATCCTTGCTCACCAGCAAGTGCTTCACCACTTAGTTTTAGTACGACGCGTTTATATTTCGGACTGGTCATAGAAACCTCCATATGTATATTGCTACTTTAAGCTTTCTTTAAAAATAGGGAACACAGGTGTGTTCCCTAGGAATAGAGTTGACGCTCTAGATATCTAGCTGCGACAGCTCAGAACTAGCTGTCTCCGCTTTTATTAGTTACCTTTAACTTGGTTCATTACTTCTTCAGCGAAGTTATCAGCACGCTTTTCGATACCTTCTCCTACTTCGTAACGAGTGAATTCGCGAATCTTTCCACCTTTTGATTCTACGAAAGCTTTTACTTTTTGATCTGGGTCTTTAACGAATGCTTGGTCGTTCACACATACGTCTTGGAAGTATTTGCTTAGACGGCCTTCAACCATTTTAGCTACGATGTTTTCTGGCTTACCTTCGTTAAGCGCTTGTTGAGTAAGAACTTGACGCTCACGCTCAATTTCTTCAGCAGAAACTTCGTCACGAGATACATACTTAGGGTTTAATGCAGCGATGTGCATTGAAACATCCTTAGCAGCAGCGTCGTCAGCTGTTCCTTCTAATACTGTTAACACACCAATGCGTCCACCCATGTGTAGGTAAGCACCGAATGCATCGTTGTCGCCTTTAGACTTGATTTCAAAACGACGTAGAGAGATTTTCTCACCAATTTTTGCGATAGCTGCGTTTACGTATGACTCAACTGTTGCACCGTTAGGCATTGTTTGTGCATTTACTTCCTCTACTGAAGCTGGCTTGTTAGCTAGGATATGCTCAGCAAGTTCCTTAACTAGCACTTGGAAACCTTCGTTCTTTGCAACGAAATCTGTTTCAGAGTTAACTTCTAGAATAACTGCTTCGTTTCCTTGAGTAAGAATATAAGTAGTTCCTTCAGCTGCTACACGGTCTGCCTTCTTCGCAGCGCTAGCCATACCTTTTTCACGTAAGAAGTCGATTGCTTGTTCCATATCCCCTTCAGTTGCTTGAAGTGCTTTTTTGCAATCTAACATACCTGCGCCTGTTCTTTCACGTAATTCTTTTACCATTTGAGCCGTTACTGCCATGTGAGTTTCCTCCTTAAAAGCTATGTATTTTAGTGTTAGCTAGCTTTAAAAAAGCTAGTCAAAGATTGTGTTATTCTTTAAAAAAAGGTGATAAAGGGGGTCCCTCTTATCACCTTTTAGTAACTAGTGTTTCCTCAGGTCAAAACGTATTACGCTGTAACTTCTTCGCCTTGCTTCGCTTCTAAAATAGCATCTGCCATCTTAGCAGTTAATAGCTTAACAGCACGAATAGCGTCGTCGTTTGCAGGGATAACAACATCAATTTCGTCTGGATCACAGTTTGTATCAACGATACCAACGATAGGGATGTTTAATTTATGTGCTTCAGCAACTGCAATACGCTCTTTACGAGGGTCGATAATGAATAAAGCATCAGGAAGTTGCTTCATATCTTTAATTCCGCCTAAGAACTTTTCTAAGCGCTCTTGCTCTTTTTTCAGTTGAACAACTTCTTTCTTAGGAAGTACATCAAATGTACCATCTTCAGCCATTCTTTCGATATCTTTAAGGCGTGCAATACGCTTTTGGATTGTTTCGAAGTTTGTTAAAGTACCACCTAACCAACGTTGGTTAACATAGTACTGACCTGAACGGATCGCTTCTTCTTTTACAGAGTCTTGAGCTTGCTTCTTTGTACCAACGAAAAGAACTGTTCCACCGTTACCAGCTAGTTCTTTTACCCAGTTATAAGCTTCTTCAACCTTCTTAACTGTTTTTTGAAGATCGATGATGTAGATGCCGTTACGCTCAGTGAAGATATATTTCTTCATTTTTGGGTTCCAGCGGCGAGTTTGGTGTCCGAAGTGTACACCAGCTTCAAGTAATTGCTTCATTGAAATTACTGACATGTTTGTTTCCTCCTAATGGTTTTTATATTCCTCCGCCCATTTCAACTTTAGACAAAACTGTCGAAACAGCACCCTTTGTCCAAATCCATGAACGTGTGTATTAACACCAAGAGTTACTATAGCATAATCAAATGCTACATTCAAGTTTATTCTTGAATATTTTGGCGAAATTTCAGTAAAAGCTCTATCTCTGTCTGACCTTTATGGAGTTTTTTCGCAATTTCTTCATAGGTAAGGCCTTGCTCTTGTAAATGTACAACTTCTTCTAGCAGGCTCTTTTCTTTTGGTGCAGTCTTTACTTCTTGTACTGTTTCCTCTACTTCCTTTTCCACTTTGAGGTCGATAGCAGGGTCTTTTGGCTCATTAAAGTCTGGAAGAAGCACCTCTACATCTTCGTCTGTTAATGACTGTGTAGCGCCTAACTTGTAAGCTTTAACAGCTTGGCTCTTTGAACTTTTAACCGGAAACCGGACCTTCTCTTCCTCTGCACTCGGAAGTATTGATTCTATGCTAGCTTCTTTCTTTCTTCTTTCCTGCTTGTTGGACTGATTATTAGCTGCCTTTGTCATTCTCTCAATAAAGCTTTCGTTTTCTTCTTTCATCTCAGCTAAATATGTTGAAATGACATCTTCCATTTCCTCAATCATTCTTTGTTGTTTTTTCTCTACTTCAAAAAGCTTTGACTGACGAAGGTATAAAATCACAATGGAAAACAAAGCAAAAATATTTAATAAGATACTAATAAACAAAAATACACTCGTCATATCATCCCTCTATCCGGAAAAGTCAAAAAAGTTTCCTTTATATGGATGAACTTCTTTCACTGGCTGACTCTCTTTATTTTTTCTATTTCTCTTCCCCTGTTGGTTCTCATTCTTATCTCGTTGATGATCCTTTAGGCGAACCTGTTCCTTTTGCTCATGTTTATTAACTGAGATTCTATTTTTTTCTACTTCTTTAGCAACGGTGTTTGCAGCAACATCATTTTGTTGCTGACCCCGCTGCTGTAATTGTTCTTGTAGCTTGCTAGCATCTTGCATCCTAGGAAGAGCAATTTGCATTTCGATTGCTTTTAAACTCATACCCGGTTGCCATCTCCCTATTTATTATGTATGGATGAAAATAACCTCTGTTAAACGATTTTTTGTAATGTTTGTCTTAGCTTAAATATGGCTTTTGAATGTATTTGCGATATTCTTGACGTTGATAAATCCATCACTTGTCCAATCTCAGTTAATGTCAACTCTTCCTGATAGAATAAGCTTAATACAAGCTGTTCTTTATCATTCAAATGAGAAATCATTGATGATAACTCAGAGATTAACTCATTTTTAATAATGGTCTCCTCTGGAATTTCTGCGGGTTCGTCCTTTAACGAGAATCCAGCTCCTTCTTTTTCCTCGCCATCCGGTTGCTCGTCAATTGATAATACATTAGCAAAAAAATGCTCGTTCATTGTATTGTGAACATCGTCTTCGCTCATATTTAGCTCTTCTGCGATTTCTTTAGAAGTCACATTTCTCATTAGTTTTTGTTCTAACTTTTCAATGGTTTGCTCAATTCGTTTGGCTTTATCTCTTGTATTTCTAGAGAGCCAATCTTCCTTTCTTAACCCATCAATGATGGCTCCGCGAATACGAAAGGACGCATATGTATCAAATTTCAAGTCCCTTGTAGGGTCAAATTTTTCAAGCGCATCGTATAAACCAATCATTCCTAAGCTCTTTAAATCATCTCGTGAAACATTCTTCGGTAAACCAACGGAAATCCTTTGGACATGATAGCTTACAAGCGGCAAATATTTTCTTACTAAAAAATCACCTGCATCACTGTCTCTTTTGGAAGTCCATTTTTCCCATATGTTTTGTTCCTCGATCGAAGGTGCCTGTCCCATGGTTTCCTCCTCCAAACGACATTGTTCAAATCAATCGTTAAATTAAATACTTTCTTAATATAAACAGTCCTTATTTCTTTCAAACAATAATCGATTTTTTAATTGCAAAAAAAATCAGCCATTCCAATAAAAGGCTGATCGTTCATTGCTTTCTATTCTACCATTCCTGAGTGCCTTTGTTAACCGTTCGGATGTGTAAGATTTTTGACTTCGGACAAAACTCAATCGTTCGCCCACTATTACCTCCAACATCCTCTGCTATGATAGCAATTTTCAACTCAGCCAACTCTCTTTTAACTGCTTCTACATTTCTTGGACCTATTCTCATCAGGTCACTTGTATTGCTAAATTGAAACATTTGCGCTCCACCAGCAATTTTTGCTTTTAGCATGGAAGGTCTTGCGCCTAATTGCACGAGCTTTTTTACAAGCTCCTTCACCCCGGTATCAGCATATTTTGCAAGATTCATCGTACCAGCTTTAGAAAGGGATGAATCAGGGAGCATAATATGAACAAGGCCTGCAATCTCTTTTACTTGATCATATATGACCACTCCCACGCATGATCCAAGTCCAGATGTTCGAATTCGGTTAGGAGCAGATACTACATTCATATCTGCTATGCCTACCTTAATAATTTCAACTTTTTCATCCATTAACCCTAACTCCTAAAGATTCAAAGATAATATGAAAGGAGTCCGGGTCAGGTAACAAGAAGAAGTGCCCTCGTACACTTTCACTTATTTCAACATCATCTTCATTTAGCGCTGTATCAATAACAATTGCATAATCACTCACCTGCGAAAGTTCAATCAATCCAAAACTTATAATTGCGCCGACCATATCCACGCTTAATGCAGGAACAGATGGATACAAGGCCAGTCCAGTAAAGTCGGATAATGAAGACAAATAGGAGCCAGATAAGATATTTCCAAGTTCCTGCAAGGCGGAGGTAGCTATTTCATTCTCAGCTAGTTGATCAAAGGTAAATTCTTCATCACCTATCATCTGCTTAATGAAGACCGTTGCTTGTTCAGGAGGTAAGACAAAAAACATACTGCCAGGTGCTTCTCCTTCAATACGGAGAAACACCGCTGCCACCACATGATCCGCACCACCCGATAGTTCCATCATTTCATCAAAGCTTACAATTTTCACATGAGGAACTTGCATATCTATCTTTTTATTTAAAAGTTTAGAAAGCGCAGTTGCTGCGTGGCCCGCACCAATATTGCCGATTTCTTTTAATATGTCCAAATGAATAGAAGAAAGATTACTAATAAACCCCATTTGGTTATCCTTCAATTCCTTGAGATGCTCTAACTTCGTCTGGATTTAAGACCATTTCAAGGTCAAGTAAGATCATTAAACGTTTATCGACCTTTACCACTCCACTAATATAGTTTGTCTCTTCGGTCCCAACCACTTCTGGCTGAGGTTCTATTGCTTCTGTTTGGACATCTAGAACGTCGTTGGCTGCGTCTACGATTAAGCCAACCTCCATATCTTCTAAAGTAACAATAATAACTCTTGTACTGTCAGAATAAGATTCCTCTTCAATTCCAAAGCGACTTCTCAAATCAATAATAGGAGTGACAACTCCTCTTAAATTAATAACACCCTTTACAAAATGTGAGCTACTAGGGACTCTAGTAATATGCTGTACCTTTTCAATAGAACGAACCTTACTTACAGGAATGGCATATTCTTTTCCTTTTAATTGGAAGATTATAAGTTTTAAATCTGCTACTGATGTCTCACTCATGAGACTTCCCCCTCTTTCCTAACATGCTAGACACACTTTTAGTTGTTATTTAATTAGTGCATTGCAATCTACAATGAGTGCCACTTGTCCGTCTCCAAGAATTGTTGCTCCTGAAATAGCAAATACATTTGTTAAATAGTTTCCTAGCGACTTTAACACTACTTCTTGCTGTCCAATAAAGGAATCAACCACAAGACCTGCCATCTTGTCGCCTTTTCTTACTATAATCACAGAGTAAAACTCATCCTCTTCTTCAAAAACAGGAACTTCAAAAATATCCTTTAAAAATAAGAGTGGAACTACTTTCCCTCTGAAATCAATTACCTTTTGGTTGTGTGCATTCAGAATATCTTCCTTTTTAACAATGGCTGTCTCAATAATTGAAGAAAGCGGGATTGCATATTTTTCCTTCTGAATTTCTACTAACATAACAGAAATAATAGAAAGAGTAAGCGGAAGTTGAACGGAGAATATAGAACCTTCTCCTTCTTTCGAATCAATTGACACGGTACCGCCGAGTGATTCTATTGTGTTTTTCACAACATCAAGGCCTACACCACGTCCAGATACATCAGAGATTTTTTCTGCTGTTGAGAAACCTGATGCAAAGATCAATTCATATACTTGCTTGTCTGTTAGCGTGGCAGCCGTTTGTTCTGAAATAATTCCGTTCTTTAGTGCCTTATTTAACACTCGATCACGGTTAATTCCAGCACCATCATCCGATAATTCAATAAACACATGGTTTCCACTATGGAAAGCCTTTAAGATAACAGTTCCTTCTTCACTCTTGCCCTTCGCTTTTCTTACCTCAGGTGTTTCCACTCCATGGTCTAACGCGTTTCGAATGAGGTGGACAAGAGGGTCACCGATTTCATCTATTACGGTACGATCTAGTTCCGTTTCTGCACCAACAATTTCTAAATTAATCTTTTTCCCAAGATCCCGCGCTAATTGTCGTACCATTCTTGGGAATCGGTTAAATACCGTCTCCACTGGTACCATTCGCATATTTAAGATAATATTTTGAAGATCTCCAGAAATTCGACTCATTCGCTCCACGGTTTCATGAAGCTCGGAATTATTTAAATCCCTTGAGATTTGCTCTAATCTACCTCGGTCAATGACAAGCTCTTCAAACAAATTCATTAAAATATCTAGTCTCTCAATATTTACACGAATCGTTTTATTACTAGCCTGTTTCACCGATGTTTGCTTTTTCTGTTCCTCTTGTTGAGCAGGTTCTTCTATTATTACTTCTTCTGCAATGATTACTTCCTGTTTAATTGGTTCAAGAGTTGTTTCTGCGGTTGGACGAAGTTGTTCAATGGATAGAGAGTGAATGTCAACTCTATCAACCTCGGATACTTTCATCACCTTGCTTTGAATATCAGACATTGGTTCCCTTGATACAATCGTTACGGTGAACTCTTGATCAAATTGTTCCTCTTCTAGCTGATCTACGGAAGGTGTTGATTTAATGACTTCTCCTAACTTCTCAATCACTTCGAATACCATGAAAACTCTTGCCGCTTTCAACAAGCAGTCCTCTCTCAGCGCAATCGTAATTTCATACGTTTGAAAGCCTTGTTCGATCGATTGTTGTAGTACCGTATACTCAAACTCATCGTATTCACCTTTTAGTGCACGAGGAGCATCTGGAGCTAATGTGGCAGCTACCTCCTTTGCACTCTGAGATACAGCTGGACTTTCTCCCTTTTCAATCAACTTAAGCTTTTCCACTACAGTAGCAACATCACGTTTTCCGTCGCCTCCATCAGCAATCGAAAACACCATTGCCTCTAAATCATCTGTAGCTTCAAACACAACATCAAGAGTTTCAGGTATAACAGATATTTTTTGGTTTCGGATCGCGTCCAAAACGTTTTCCATTTGATGAGTAAGACTAGCTAAGTCTTCGTAACCCATCGTTGCTGACATTCCTTTTAACGTGTGTGCGGAGCGAAAAATATCATTAACAATGCTAAGATCACTTGGATTTTTTTCAAGATCAAGTAATCGTTCATTACAGTTCTGAAGATGCTCTTTACTTTCCTCTATAAAAACCTCTAAATATTGGCTCATTTCCATGCCCAACAGCTCCTTGGAGTTATACATATTTCATTATTGTTTCTGCAATATTATCAACGTTTTTAACTTCATCCACTAGCTTTGTTGCAATAGCTGCTTTCGGCATTCCAAAAACGATGGATGTTTCCTCTGATTCCGCGATAGCCACTACATTCCCTAACTCTTTTAGCTTTATAAGCCCTTTTGTACCATCCGACCCCATCCCAGTCATGATGACGGAGATCTTTGCATAGGCAGATAACTCACTACAGGATTCAAACATCACATCTACAGCGGGACGATGACCGTTTCTTGGTGGAGATTGATCTAATTGGATCGCTAAATTAGCTCCTACCCATTTTAGTTTCAGGTGAAGACCACCTGGTGCAATATAGACTGTTCCTTTTTGAATGATGTCTCCTTCTTCAGCTTCTTTGACATGAACCTCGGAGAGCGAGTCTAATCTTACAGCGAGACTTTTCGTAAATCCTGCTGGCATATGCTGTACTACTAAAACAGGGGCATCAATCGTCTTTGGTAGCTTAGTAATTACTTGTTGAAGCGCACGCGGTCCACCCGTAGATGTACCTATACACACTAGTTTTTTTCCAGATAAAGCATTGAATTGATTCTTTTTACTTGGTTCTATTTTACTATAATCCATACGCTTTTTTACAGTGTTTTTTTCCTGACTGTTCAGCTTCACAAGCTGCTTTATATTGGCTTTACTCGCAGAAACTACCTTTTCTACCAACTCTTCTTTCACTTTATGCAAGTCAAGAGAAATCGCACCTGATGGCTTTGTAATAAAATCAGTGGCACCATATTGAATCGCTAATATCGTGTTTTCGGCTCCCTGTTTCGTTGTACTCGAGAGCATAACGACTGGAGTTGGTTTCTCAGACATGATTCGTTTTAATGCCTCAATCCCATTTAATATCGGCATTTCAACGTCCAATGTTACTACATCTGGCTCGAGTTCTATCACTTTTTTTATTGCGTCCTCACCATTTCTTGCTGAGCCAACAACAGTCATTCTAGGATCCTCGGTTAAAAAGTCTTGAATGAGCTTTCTCATAAATGCCGAATCATCCACAATAAGCACTTTAATTTTGCTCATAAACAAGCACTACCTTTCAAACAAAAATCGCTTTAATTTCGAAACAAAATGCGTCTTAGGTTTATCTGAAATTACTTCAAATTGTCTTTCCTCAAAACGACTCGTCATTTGTTGTAACGCTTTAGCAGCTGGTGCTTTCTCGTTAAAAATAAATGGCGTCTGTTTCGTGACCGCTTGATGAACCTGGCGATCATCCGGTATCATACCGAACTCAATAATTTCTCGGTTTAAAAAACGATTAACTACTGTTCGTAATCGTTTAAATGTTTCCATTCCTTCTTTATCAGAATGTACTCTATTGACAATTAGCAAAAATGGCAGATCCGAATCATGCAAATGAATATGCTTCATCATTGCATAAGCATCTGTAATTGATGTTGGCTCTGGTGTTGTAACCACTAGAACTTCATCAACCGAGAGGATAAAAGGCACCGTTTCTTTTGTGGCACCTGCCCCCATATCAAAAAGGATGTATTCATAATCTGAAAATAGATGAGACAAGTCCTCTGTAAACTTCATGTGAACCGGCTTGTCCATATTAACAAAATGAGATAGTCCTGTTCCTCCGGCAACATAATGCAATCCATGAGGTCCTGTAGAAACAATTTCGGACAGTGTTTTTCGCCCTTCAAAATAGTCTACGATTGAGTATGATGCAGACTGACCAATTAGAATATCAATATTGCCCATACCCACATCCATATCAAATAGGAGAACTTTGTATCCTCGGCTTGCTAAAGAAAGAGAAAAATTTAAAGAGAAATTTGATTTCCCTACCCCTCCCTTTCCACTCACGACTGCAAGTGTTTTTGGAGATGGCTTCCCACTCATTTGTTGGATTCTTTGTCTTAACATTTCTGCTTGATCTTTCATGGCTTATTCGACCCCAAGTATCAAATTCGTTACTTGCTCACGATTAGCTGAAATCATATCGTCTGGTACATTTTGACCGTTTGTAATATAGGCCACACCGATATGACTAGTTTTCATCAAATGGAGCATAGCACCATATGTAGATGTTTCATCAGCTTTTGTAAAAATAAATTTATTAATTTTTATTAATGAAAATTGTTCGTATATATCCATCATGTCTTTTTGTTTGGCTGTTAAAGCTAACACAAGAAATGTTTCCATATCATGTTCAAAATCAACAACCTTTTTTAAGTCCTCAACATATTGTTGATTTCTAAAGTTTCTGCCTGCGGTATCAATTAATATAATGTCGTAATCCTTAAACGCTTCACATGCTTGTTTGTAATCCTCCAAGCTGTAGCAAACCTCTAATGGAACATTTAATATTTTCGCATACGTTTTCAACTGATCAATGGCAGCAATTCGATACGTATCGGTTGTGATTAACGCTACCCTTTTTTTATACTTCAGGGCACATTCAGCAGCAATTTTGGCTAATGTTGTCGTCTTACCAACACCCGTTGGTCCCACAAGGTTTATATATTTTTTCGTAAAGGTAATTCTACCAAATGAAAGAGTGCTCAAACGATCATATAATTCTTGTCGCAACCACTTTTTTACTTCTCTTTCGTTTGCACCCGAACCATTTGAATACCATTTTTGTAGAAGTGATGTTAGGAGTTCATCCCTTATGTCCTTTGGAACTTCCTGATCCAATAAGCGCTGAACACAATTTTGTATGGGCTCAGGAAGCGGAAGATCCGTTTGCTGTTCTGTGATTGTTTGTAACATCTTTTTTAAACCTGCAATTTCAGCAAGCATGTCCACATCAGGCTTTTTATTGCCTTCGTTTGTCTGTTGTTTAGGTAGGGGGTTGGGAATAGACGGTGCTACATTCCTACTCGTAAGTGGAACCACTTCTCTATTTTCCATTGTAGGCATCGGTTTCACTATAGGCTTCACCTTCACCTTGGGCTGTTCAAATTGCATTTTTCTTTCTGCTTGAACCACTTCATCTATGGCCGCAATCACTTCAATATTTTCTTTTTTAAATAACCCTAAGAATCCGCCTGTTGTGACAATCTTAGAATTTAATATTACTGCATCGTTTCCAAGCTCCGCTCGAATCTGCTTCATTGCTTCAGGCATAGTCGGAGCTGTATATTTTTTTACCTTCAATCTATATTCACCACCCCAACGCTTTGTACTTCTACATTCGCTTCAAGCTCATTGTATGAGAGAATCGGTATCTGTGGAAAATATCGCTCTGTTAACTGTCGAACGTACATTCTTACAGCTGGTGAACATAACACAATTGGCGATTGTTCCATAATAGATAGCTGTTCTACTTGAGTAGCCAGAGACTCTAAAATAGATTGTGAAACAGAAGGGTCAAGTGCTAAGTAGTTCCCATGCTCCGTTTGTTGAATATTATCGACAATCAACTTTTCAATTTTCCCCGAAACAGTCACCACTCGAATCGTTTGACCACCGGCACGGTATTGATTAGTAATCTGTCGTGCTAGTGCTTGTCGAACGTATTCTGTTAGCAAATCGGTATCGATAGTTACCTTTCCAAAGTCGGCAAGTGTTTCAAATATAATTGGTAAGTTTCTAACAGATACATTTTCACGAAGAAGCTTCCCAAGTACTTTTTGGATTTCACCTACTGTTAAAGGATTAGGTGTTACCTCTTCTACTAAAATCGGGTAGCTTTCTTTTAAATGATCGATTAACTGCTTTGTTTCCTGTCGACCCAGTAGCTCATGTGCATTGTTTTTTATGACTTCAGTAATATGAGTCGATACAACAGACGGCGGATCGACGACTGTATATCCGAAAATTTCCGCTTGCTCTTTTACTTCTTCAGTAATCCATTTCGCTGGTAAGCCAAACGAAGGTTCAACTGTATCAATTCCCTCGATACTATCATCGTCAATTCCAGGGCTCATCGCTAAGTAATGATCCAATAACAACTCACCTCTAGCCATTTCGCTCCCTTTAATTTTCAAACGATACTCATTGGGTTGAAGCTGAATATTGTCCCGGATTCGAACAACAGGTATCACAAGACCTAATTCGATAGCAAGCTGTCTACGGATCATGACAATCCGATCAAGTAAATCTCCGCCCTGATTAGAATCAGCTAGTGGGATTAACCCGTAACCAAATTCAAATTCAATTGGATCTACATTCAGAAGACTGACCACACTTTCTGGCTTCTTCATTTCATCTGTCTGAATTTCTTCTTCCATTTCTTGAATCTCTGTCATGTCCTGCTTAGGAACTCTAGAAAACATGTACCCACCTAATACTAATAGTCCTGCGATTGGAATGGTTAATATATCTTCTATCGGCGTAAATAGACCAAGTATGAAGATTGTTCCACCGGTAATATATAGCATTTTTGGATAAGCCATTAATTGTCCAGTAATATCCGTTCCTAAATTCCCCTCTGAGGCAGCTCTTGTTACAACAATACCTGTCGCAGTTGAAATTAATAATGCAGGCAACTGACTAACAATACCATCTCCTACGGTTAGCAAAGAAAAATGTTTTGCAGCTTCAGCTATTGGTAAACCAAGTTGTGTCACACCAACAATAATCCCGAAAATCAAGTTGATCATCACAATAATGATCCCTGCAATGGCATCTCCCTTAACAAACTTACTTGCTCCGTCCATCGCTCCGTAAAAATCAGCTTCCCTGCTAACCTTCTCACGACGCTCCTTTGCTTCGTGCTCAGAAATCATTCCTGCATTTAAGTCTGCATCTATACTCATTTGCTTACCAGGCATCGCATCGAGTGTAAATCTCGCTGCAACCTCAGATACACGCTCTGATCCTTTTGTAATAACAATGAATTGGATAATAACAAGAATAATAAAAATAACAATCCCAACAATTACATTTCCCCCTACAACGAAATGGCCAAATGTTTCAACCACTCCACCCGCTTCCCCATGTGTAAGGATTGCTCTTGTTGTTGATACGTTAAGCCCCAACCTATAAAGGGTTAACAATAATAACAAGGATGGGAAAACCGAAAATTGTAAAGGTTCCTTCATATTCATACTATTTAACAGCACAAGAAGAGCCAATGAAATATTCAGCATAATTAAAATGCTTAATAACCACGTTGGGAAAGGAATAATGAGCATCGCGACAATTAATATTACGCCTACTACAACCGATAAGTCTCGTCCAGACATCACTATCTCTCCTCAAGTAATACAATAATATCTTTATATCTTTTGCTTTGTTTTATAAACAAATGCTAGAATTTCTGCAACTGCCTTAAAAAACTCCTCTGGAATGGCTTCTCCAATTTCCGCTTGACTGTATAACGCTCTAGCTAACGGGCGATTTTCCATCATAACGACATCATGCTCTTTAGCGATCATCTTAATTTTTTGAGCCATAAAATCTACGCCCTTGGCAACTACGTAAGGAGCATCCTGCTTGGCTTCATCATATTTTAAGCAAATAGCATAATGAGTTGGATTCGTAATGACAACGTCCGCTGTTGGAACATCCTGCATCATTCTTCGCATGGCCATTTCACGTTGTTTTTGCTTGATTTTCCCTTTTATTTCGGGATTTCCTTCGATATTTTTATACTCATCTTTTATATCTTGTTTAGACATTCGAATCTTTTTTTCGAAGTCATATTTTTGATACATATAATCCAGGATGGAAAGAAATAAAAGGGCTGCAGAAGCAATCAGTCCCATTTGTACAGTTAACCCCGCTAACGTAATCATAGAAGCGCCTATAGACTTTTGAGACAGAATTATGATATCTTCTTTCCGATTCCATAAAACAGCAAAGGTGACTCCACCGACAAAACTAATTTTAAGCATGGACTTTAGCAGCTCTACAATTGCACGCATTGAAAAGATATTCTTTGCTCCCTTTATCGGATCAAGCTTTTCAAGCTTAGGTTGAATCGCTTCTGTTGAGAAAAGAAATCCAAACTGAGCAAAATTCGATGCGACACCTGCTACCATAGCTACTGCCATAATTGGTGCTAAAATAAGAACGATTTCACTAAGTATTTCAAGAAACATCATTTGAATATTGCTCTCGGTTATCTCCAGTTTCATATATTCTTGGAATGAATGTTGGAATAATCGAAAAATGATATCCTTTATATATCCACCTGCAAAGAAAAGGAACAAGAAAACAGCCAGTAAGACGACGGCTGTATTCACATCCTGACTTTTTGCAACCTGACCTTTCTTCCGTGATTCCTGCCGTTTCTTTGGGGTAGCTTTTTCTGTTTTTTCCCCTGAAAAGAACTGTAAATCCAAACGTAGGGTTTTCAAGTTACAGACCCCCAATCAATTCCATTAACCCTCTCATCGTTGTTAACATCGTTTCAAATAGTGTTGCAACAGCACCCATTAATATACTCATTACAGCAATAAGAACAATAAAACCAACACCTAATTTTAGAGGCAGACCCACCACAAAAATATTTAGCTGGGGTACGGTTCTTGCTACAATTCCGAGGGCAACATCAACCAAAAATAGGCTTCCAACAATCGGTATTGATAATTGGAGGGCAACACCAAACATTTTTGAAATAGATGAAAGTATGTAATTAGGTATGCTTGCATCTCCTAGTGGAATCCAAGCTTGTTCCAAAGGAATAAATTGATAACTAAAATAAATTCCATCTAGTAAAAGATGATGTCCATTTAATGCTAATAAAAAAAACAAAGATATCGTATATAAATATTGTCCCATTAATGGACTTTGCGTTCCCGTCTGAGGGTCAATCACATTTGCAATCGCTAACCCCATTTGGAAATCAATAAAACCGCCTGCTATTTGGATGGCCGCCATAATGACATAAGCAATAAAACCCAACATAATACCAATCATCGCTTCTTTTATTATCAATAAAAAGTAAGCACCGTTTATTTCTAAAACCGGTGCATCAAATGTAAAAATCATAATCCATGATAAGAAAAATCCAAGTCCAACCTTATGAGTTGTCGGAATTGAACGATAAGAAAATAATGGCATTAATAAGAAAAAAGATGTAACCCGAACAAACACTAATAAAAATGCTGGAAATGTTGGAAGAAAATCTACCATTGGTTATCCCACATACCTTGTTAAATTAGTAAAGATTTCGTTTGCATAGGAGAGCATATGACTTAGCATCCAAGGTCCAAAAAATACTAATCCTAGCAAAACTGCAACAATTTTTGGAACGAAAGCTAGCGTTTGTTCCTGAATTTGCGTCGTCGCTTGGAATATACTTACAATTAACCCTACTATTAAAGCCAATGCTAGCAAGGGGCCACTAATCAGTATGACCATCCAAATCCCTTGTTCAGCAATGGCAATTACACTATCTGGAGTCAATCCAATCACCTTCTTAGAAGCTATCTAGTAGTGATTTAACCACTAAGTACCAACCGTCTACTAAAACAAATAGCAATATTTTAAATGGTAAAGAAATCATAACCGGTGGAAGCATCATCATACCCATGGACATTAACACACTTGCAACGATCATATCGATTACTAGAAATGGTATAAAAATCATAAAACCTATTTGAAAAGCTGTCTTTATCTCACTAATTGCAAACGCTGGTACAAGAGTGGTTAAAGGAATATCAGCCACCGTTTCTGGTCGCTCAGCCTTTGAATATTCGAGAAAAAGAGCCAAATCCTTTTGCCTCGTATGTGCACTCATGAACTCTTTTAGTGGCAAGGAAGCTCTTGAATAGGCTTCTTCAAGATTGATTTCTTCATTAAATAACGGTGTTAACGCTTGATCATTGACTTCTTGAAAGGTTGGCGCCATGATAAAAAAGCTTAAAAATAAAGCTAATCCAATTAACACTTGATTGGGCGGCATTTGTTGAGTAGCAAGCGCCGTTCTGACAAAGGAAAGAACGATTACAATTCGGACAAAGGAAGTCATTAGAACCAAAATACTAGGAGCCAAGGAAAGAACGGTAAGCATTAACAGTAGCCTTACTGAGGTAGACACATTTTCAGGATCGCTGCCGTTAAAAAACTCCATAAATTCATTCATCGCTTGTCTGACCCTTTCTTATCCATTTCATCAAAAAGCTTTTTCCTCCCTTTTGAGAGTTCCTCAAGCTGAGCTTTTAAAGTAGAGGAAAATGAGGTTTCTTCCTTACTAGTACCTTGCTTTATATTTCGTGTTCTTTCAATTAGCTTTGTCACAATATCGCTTGGTTGAACAAGCTGGTCCATACGATTGTTATAATCATTAATGATTTGGCGCGCTTCATCCTCATCATCGATTTCTTTTAGTAGCTTTACATCTTCGCCTACCCCAACTACTAACACACGGTTGCCTATTTTCACAATTTGAATGGAGCGATTTGTTCCTAGTGCTGTTCCACCTAAGTTCTCCACAAGTTGATTACTAGAGAAGGAACGACTTCTTTTATTGATAAATTTTAATACTGCATACAATAATGCAATAACAAAAATAGTTGCAAAAATCATTTTAATGAAATCCCAAAAGGTCAAACCAACTGTTGGTGTATTTTCATTATTGTCAGTCGCAGTTTCCTCATTATTTTCTACTTCTTTCAATTGATCCTCACTACATTTGCTTTCGTCCTCTAAGCAGTCCTTAATACTGTTAAATTGCTCTGCGAAGGCTCCTTGATTGGAGCCCAACAAAGCAATAAGTACTAGAAGCAACACTTTGAAGAATAACTTTCCTTTTTGCAATGCGCTGCACCTCTAACTTAAATTATTAACCAAGTGTTTTTGAGATTGCTTCAATTACACGATCCGCTTGGAAAGGTTTTACAATAAAGTCCTTTGCTCCCGCTTGGATTGCATCAATAACCATTGCTTGCTGACCCATTGCAGAACACATAATGACCTTAGCATTTGGATTAATTTTCTTAATTTCCTTTAATGCAGTAATTCCATCCATTTCTGGCATCGTGATATCCATTGTCACCAGGTCCGGGCTTGTCTCTTTGAATTTTTCAACTGCTTGAGCCCCATCTGCCGCTTCTCCAACAACTTCATATCCATTCTTGGATAGTATGTCCTTTATCATCATTCGCATAAATGCAGCATCGTCAACAATTAGAATTTTATGTGCCATGAAAATTTAACCCCCAAAAATTATCTTAATTTTTTTATTCGATCACTCTGACTAATGATGTCTGTTACGCGAACACCAAAGTTTTCATCAATGACAACAACCTCACCTTTTGCAATTAGGCGATTATTAACAAGAATATCCACTGGTTCTCCTGCTAGTTTGTCCAATTCAATAATTGAACCTGAAGATAACTCAAGAATTTCTTTAACTGACCGTCTTGTACGACCAAGTTCAACCGTAACCTGAAGAGGAATATCTAACAGCATGTCAAGGTTTTTAGACTCTGATTGCTGAAGTGGCGGATATTGCTCAAAGCTTGAAAAACTTGCTGGTTGAACATTTGGCTGTGCACCCATTGACGCATAAGGTGAACCAAAATGCTGTGGACCTTGTGGATACACTTGAGTTGGTGGGGCTTGGTAGTAGCCAGGTGGCGGTACTTGGCCCCATTGCTCTTGGTTCGGATGAGTTTGTGTTGGTGGTTGCATTTGTCCACCATAGCCTCCTTGCATTGGAGGTTGCTGCCCTGCACTTGGAATTGGTGTAGGCTCCACTAGGTCATTAGCCCTATGAGCACTCGTATCCTCTATTTTACCTGATTCCTTTTCATTTGTGGGACTTGGATTTAATAATTCTTCCACTAGTCCTTTTGCAAACTCTAATGGTACCAATTGCATGATACTAGAGTCGATTAATTCACCCACTTTTAGTCGGAAAGAAATTTTCACTAACATATCATCGACTGGAAGTCTGTCTGTCCCTTCCCCTACAAGTACATTTAACATGTCAATCGAAGGCGGTGAAATATCTACCTTTTTACTAAAAATGGTCGACATCGAAGTGGCTGAAGAGCCCATCATTTGATTCATTGCTTCTTGCACTGCACTTAATTGGATTTCTCCCATTAGGTCGGCTGGTTGTATCCCATCCCCGCCTAACATTAAATCAGCTATGATTGCTGCATCAGACTGCTGGATAACTAACAGATTGGTTCCTGAAAATCCTTCCGTATAACTCACTTGTATCGCAACATATGGTTGTGGAAATTCCTCTGCTAGTCTATTCTTTGGTATGACAACTACAGTAGGTGTGGTAATATCTACTTTTTGATTTAGAAGAGTTGATAGTGCTGTTGCTGAACTACCAAATGAAATATTACCAATCTCCCCAAGAGCATCTTGTTCCATCGAAGAAAGATAATCTTCCACATTAATGGCTTCTTCTGTTGCCATGTCATTATCAGGTTCATCTGTTCCTCTTAGAAGAGCATCTATTTCATCTTGTGAAAGCATGCCATCACTCACCATCATCGTCTCCTCCCTTCAATGTCTCTAATACTTGCACTGCAAGCTTTTTATTTACCTTTCCTGGTTGAGCTAAGAATTTAGGTATATCTCCAACTTTTATCGTTAAAGCTCCATCAATTGCCTGATTCAACTCAATCACATCACCTATATCTAGCATAAGGAAATCTTGAATGGAAATTTCCGAATGTCCAAGCTCGGCCGAAATAGGCACGGTAGCTGTTTGAATTCTTTTTTCTAATTGAGCAATCTCTTGTGGTTCTCTTTCCTTCTTTTCTGTTTGCATCCAATAGTGAACAGAAAGCTTTGGAATGATTGGTTCTAAAACAACATGTGGAATACAAATATTAATCATTCCAGTTGTTTCCCCAATCACGGTATTAAGAGAGATTACGACAACCGTCTCATTTGGAGATACCATTTGCAGAAATTGAGGATTCACCTCAAACGCAGCTAAATAAGGATCGATTTCTGAAATCGTTGACCAAGCTTCCTGTAAGTTTTCAAAGGATTTTTCAAACGTATTGGACATGATCTTTGTCTCGATTTCTGTTAAATTCTCTACTTTATTGATACTGGAGCCTCTTCCACCCATAAGGCGGTCTAGCATCGCATAGGCAATATTTGGATTCACTTCCATTAGGATTCTTCCTTCAAGTGGCGGAACCTCGAAAACGTTTAAAATTGTCATTTTCGGAATGGAGCGAATGAACTCCTCATAAGGAATTTGATCTGCTGATGCAACAGATATTTGTACATACGTACGTAATTGAGCTGAGAAATACGTGGTCAACAATCGAGCAAAATTCTCGTGTATTCGCGTTAAACTACGGATTTGATCCTTCGAGAATCTTAGTGCCCTTTTAAAATCATACACACGAACTTTCTTCTCAGATTGCTCCTTTTTTAACTCATCCGCATCCATTTCTCCAGTTGAGATTGCCGATAAGAGAGCATCTATTTCACTCTGTGAGAGTACTTCACCTGACAAATGTCCTCACCTCCGTTCTTCCTCTCTAAGGTTGCTATCTTACTGGAGGAGTGATTCTGTAATATACACATGCTCTACTTTTCCTTCTTGCATGATCTCAGAAATCTTCGTTTTTAAGTCATTCTCTAGCTTTTGCTGACCTTCTTTTCCTTTTAAATCCTCAGCAGTTTTTTCAGATAACTCTAAAATGATGATGTTTTTCACCTGGAAATCTCTTTTTTCTAATTCTTCTTTTGCTTTTACACTATCAGTTTGAATTTTGAATGAGATACGAATAAAGTCATTACTAGCAAGGTTTGCTGTCATTTGTGGAATATCTACTGATGCTTCTAGCACTTCATCAATGGTTAATTCCTTTTCTTTATCTTCCCCAGTAACCTTAAGAATCACTACAACCGCTATGGCACCAACCAGTGTTATTGCGACTAGCAAGATTGCCATAATCATGACTAGCTTATTTTTCTTCATTTTCTTTATCCTCCACCTGAAGCCGTCCTAAAAGGTTGACAGATTGATAAAACTTCTGTATTGCTTCATAAACTAGATCCTCTGCCTCTTTTACGACATATTTCCGCCCATTTGAAAGCGTGATGGTCGTATCGGGAAAAGACTCGATTGTTTCAATATAAACAGCATTTAACATGAATGACTTGCCATTTAGACGGGTTACTTTAATCACGGCTATTATTAGGGTTGAGTGTTTGGCTCAACCCTATCCCTCCCTTAGCTTATCGTTTTAAGTTTACAAGCTCTTGTAAGATTTCATCTGATGTTGTAATAATACGTGTATTTGCTTGGAATCCTCTTTGTGCAGAGATCATTTCAGTAAATTCTTCAGATAAGTCAACGTTTGACATTTCTAATGTACCAGCTGCGATTGAACCTCTACCTTCACCTGCTACATTAATATTTGCCACACCAGAGTTAATGGACTCTTGGAAAAGGTTTCCTCCAGCCTTTGTCAAACCTGATGAGTTGCTGAATTTAGCTAGAGCTAGTACACCAAGAGTTCTTACTAAACCGTTTGAATATACTCCATTGATTTCACCAGAAGAACCGATGTTAAAGCTCTCTAGAGCTCCTTCTGTGTTTCCGTTAGGATTAACTAGTGCACTTGTGCTTCCTGCCTCTTGAGTTAGCTGGTTAAAGTCAAGTTCTACAGCTATAGGATCGATACCTTCAATATTTATTGGTGTTGAGAACGTTGTAGGTCCGAATTTTTTAGTTTCAGTATTATAAGTGATTGTTGTTGTTGGAGTATCAGTGGTTCCATCTTCTTTTTTCACAGGTTTATTTACATAAACTCCCCATTGATTGTCCCCAGTTTTCGCAAAATGAACATCTATTCTATGTGCTTGTCCTGTGTTATCAATTACTTGAACCTGTTGAGTAAACGGTGTTCCATTGTTTACAGAATTGCTTGCTAAATTACCTGAAATTGAAATTTTATCAGTAGTAACCGGTGGTAATACCGCATTTACGTTAACTGCTACATCACCAAACTGATTACTTGTAGTTCCGTCTTCATTTAGTGTAAAGGCCTGTACTTTGTACCCATCGCCGTTTACTAAAGAACCATTATCATCTAAGTAGAAGTTACCTGCTCTTGTATAGAACTGTGCATCTCCTTGTTTAACCATAAAGTAACCATCACCTGAGATCGCTAAGTCAAGTGAGCGACCCGTTGTTTGCAAACTTGATTGTGTATGAATGGTATCAATGGTTGCTAATGTAGAACCAAGACCAACCTGTGTAGGGTTTTTCCCTCCTCGGTTATCTTGTGATGCACTTGCCCCTGACACCATTTGGTTCATTGTGTCTTTAAATGTTACACGACCTTTTTTGAAGCCATACGTATTTACGTTTGCAATATTGTTACCAATAACATCTAATTTAGTTTGGAAGTTTTTCATTCCACTAATACCTGAGTACATTGAACGTAGCATGATTTCATTTCCCCTTTCATAGTAAGCTACTTCTATCGGTCCGTAGCTTGTTGGCCTCCAGTTGGTCCAGCCAAAACAATTATTCTAAAATGATCGTTCCATTAATATTTGTAAAAATTTGTGCAGTAGCTTCCTGCCGATCCATAGCCGTTATCACTGTATTATTTTTTGCACTGACAATAAGGGCTGCATCCTGTAACAATACGAGCGAATCTTTAACACCCATTTTCTTCGCTTCATTTACTTTCTCTTGAATTTGGCCCCACTTGGCCTCATCGATTTGAATACCCCTTTGGGACATTCGCTCTTTTGCATGTTTACTTAATGTTAGTTTTTCTGGTTGTAATGCTTTCTGTAAATGCTGAGAGAAAGAGTCCGTGCTCGTAGGTTTAGATGTAACCGATCTTAGTTGATGGTTACTAATCGGCTGCGAATGAATCGGTCTAAACATAGACTTGTCCATTCAAACCATTCCTTTACGCTTCTATTTTTGTAATGCTTGTGCTTGACACACTCTCTCCATTTTCTAACTGAAATAATGATTTCCCATCTTTAAAGGAAACGGATGTTACCTTGGCTTGTTTTACTTCATTGTTTTCAGAAGAATAAGTGACCGTTTTTCCAATCATCATACTGGCTTGTAAAAGCATGGTGTCGCCTTTGGTGTCATTGATTTGCGAGATGTTCCCAGATGTTAAACTTGTTCCGTCCTCTAACAAGAAGGTCGCTACTCCATCTGTAAATTTCAAAGATACAATTTTTCCTGTACCTTGTTCAATTTCAGAACTTCCATCATCTGATTCCGTTAGCTTATGCCAACTAACTTCTTTCCCGATGAACTGGCTGTATGAAATTAATTGGTTTTGTTCTTGAGCACTGACTAATGATGTAATGGACTTATTCATATTCGTCATTTGTTCAAGGCTTGTAAAGGTAGCCATTTGCGCAATAAAGTCTTTATCTTGCATTGGGTTTAAAGGGTCTTGATTTTGCAACTGTGTCATTAAGATTTTTAAGAAATCATCTTTACCTAATGTATCTGAACCAGTACTACGTTGAGTAGTTTGATAGTTTGATAGTAAAAGAGATGAATTAATTGTGTTTCCCATTTGTTTCACCTACACTTCCGTATTTAAGAGTGCTTCTTCAAAGGATGAGATAAAATCTTGATCAGATGTTTGTTCTTCCTTTTGTTCAGCTTGTTCTTGCCTTGCTTGTTGTTGTTCACCCTCCCGGTTTAAGAAACGCTCTTGACCTGTTGTTTGTTGAGAAATCTCGACGCGTTCAACCTGAATGTTTTGTGAATTAAAGGCTTGCTTCAAATGGTTAAGTTGACCTTCAATTGCATCCTTTGCCGCCTGCGTTGATGTGACAATTTTCGCAACCATGACAGAATCCTGTTGAATAATCTCAATGCGTAGCGATCCTAAATGTCCTGGATTTAGCTGTAGAAACAATCTTTGGACGCCATTCACATTTGTAAATTGACTTCTAGCTAAAATATTTTCAAACTGCTTTATTAATTGTTCCGTTTGAACTTGCTTTGAACCATTTGAAACATTTAGCGTCAATTGTTCGGGTCTTGACATCTGCATAAATTGAACAGAACCAGAAATCATATCTGATTTTGATGAAGACGTACTCGTTAATTCTTCTCTTGAAGAGGAACTTGTCATAATACTCGAGAAAGTTTGTTTTAAAAAGGCTAGTCTCGAAGCAGTTTGCTCACTTTTAAACATGTTTCCCTCAAGGATGATTGTTAATTTTGCACTTAATGACTTAAAATCAAGTTTATTAGATTCTCCATTTAATGAGTCTTGATTTTTCGCCATTAGTTCATAAAGCTTTGTTGCCCTTATTAGTTTTAATGAGTCTTTATCTAGTACGCTACCCAACTGGCTCGCTGTTAAATCCCCCATTTTTTCTATGACCTGAAGCAGCTTGGCTAAGTCACTTTGACCTTCTTCACCTTCAACTTGAAGCTTGTCCATGAGGTTTGATAATAGATTTTGAAATTGGATATGACTGATTCCTAAGTAATTCTCAATCATCGTAAATAAATCTTCGTTACTATTCGATATCAATTGATCTAGTAACTGCAATCCATCTTCCACTTCTAAAAGATCATCTTTAGATAATAAAGATACAAGTTCTTTAATGTCTGTAGCAGTTAATTTCACATTCGCGGTATCAGTTGTTGTATCTTCTACAGGAGCCGTAGCTGATTGGAGAAGATTTGAAAAGGATGATTTCTCCTGGCTTGCGGAAGCCTTGTTCAACTGTGAAGCAAGCTTTTGAGTGAATCCTAGGCTCTCGATTTGCATTTTTTCAGTATCACCTCCTTTTTTATGAAATAAAACGGTTACTCTTCGTTGCTTTCAGCGGTTAGAAGCTCTGTATATTTTGCAGCGTTCTCGGCTGTCATATTTTCCATAATCGCAGCGAGTTGATCTGATTTAATCGTTGTGAGTATTTTTAGTGCTTCTTGTTCACTCATGGCTGTAATAATTGGCGCCGCCTTTTTTGCCGACATCGATTCATACGTTTTAATAATATCTTTAAACGCACGCTTGTTTTCTTCTTGAATGGCCAAGAGTTCATCAATTTGCTGCTGCAATTGTTCTTTTTCTAGATTTGATCGCTCTACTTGAGTATCTTTGCTTTCGATTTCGGATTCCAACTTTTCAATCTTGGCCTCTCGATCCTTAATCTCACCTTCTAATGCGATTATGCTCTTTTCCCACTCTTCTTCCGTTTGTGTTCCTTCTTCTGAAATTAGCGAGGAAACAAATGGAATCTGTGCACTAAGCTCTTTGGACTTTTCAAATACGTTTACCCCAGCAAAGCTTAAAACAACTAACGCAACTGTAACTAAAAACAAGAAGGGAATAAGAAAGACAAAAATAAACATTTGAAATTTATTTGATTTCTTTTCTTCTATTTCTTCAATTTCCTTTGCCATTCAATCACCTAACCTTCTCGATTCATGTACATTTGTATCGAGATATCGTCCATCTGTTTACCTTCGAATACTTTTAAATCCTCGGTAAATTTCATGTAATCCTTTTCTCGGATTTTTTCATATTTTTTTACTTCTATATTTTTTTCTAACAATTTCTCCTGAAATAGAAGCATTCTGTTTCTGGCGTTGATAACCATCTTTTGATAATGTTCAATCATCTTTTCGATATTACTAATGAACTGTTGGTGATGACGAATTTCTTGAATAGATAGTCCCCCATGTAGGCGTTCGGACTGATATACTTCAAGATCCTCTTTCCTTTTTAACAGTTCATAAAGCTTTTCTGCCACTTCTTCAAATTTTCGAACTGAATCTTGGTAGATAGAAACGGCTTCGTCTTTTTCACGTTCTTTTACAGCGAGGATTTTATGAAACTTGAACTCATATCTCATTATTAGTCACTTCTTCCAAGTAATTCATATAACGATTGGACACCTTCTTCATAGGATACCTTTTCATCAGTTGCTTGCTTAATAAACGAAATAATCTTAGGATACGAAGCAATGGCATCATCTATTTCTTTAGAAGATCCACGTTTATATGCCCCGATATTTATCAAATCCTCAGAATTGATATAAGTACTTAACAGCTCTCTCAGTTTTTCAGCAGATTTTTTATGGGCTTCAGGTACGATATTGTTCATAATTCTACTCACGCTTTTCAACACATTAACAGCCGGATACTGACCCTTATTAGCTAATGATCGATCAAGAACAAAGTGTCCGTCCAATATCCCACGAACGGTATCGGCGATCGGTTCGTTCATGTCATCTCCATCAACTAGAACCGTATAAAAAGCAGTAATTGATCCATGTTCATTCGTTCCTGTTCTTTCTAACAATCTAGGTAGGATTGCAAATACAGAAGGTGTATATCCTTTTGTTGTCGGTGGCTCCCCAATGGCCAACCCAACTTCGCGCTGGGCCATCGCAACCCTTGTCACAGAGTCCATCATCATCATGACATTTAATCCTCGATCACGAAAATACTCCGCTATCGCGGTTGCTGTAAAAGCACCCTTTATTCTCATTAGTGCTGGCTGATCGGAAGTTGCTACAACAACGATTGACCTCGCTAAACCCTCTGGTCCTAAATCCTTCTCGATAAACTCTCGAACCTCACGTCCACGTTCACCAATTAATGCGATCACATTCAAATCAGCATTTGTATTACGAGCAATCATTCCAAGCAGTGTACTTTTACCTACACCACTTCCGGCAAAAATCCCTACACGCTGACCCATACCGACTGTGAGAAGACTATCGATTAGTCGAACCCCGACTTCTACAGGTTCAGATATCGGTGGTCGTGTCATTGGATTCGGTGGATCCTGGTCTGTTCCAACCGATCCAAGTCCTTTTGGAAGCTGACTGCCATCAAGAGGTTGCCCTAAAGAATCTAGCACGCTACCGATTAAAGCTGGACCTATCTTCACCTCTAAAGGCTTCAATGTTGCCTCTACCAAACAGCCTGGCGAGATTTCATTTAAGCTTGTATACGGCATAAGCAGTATATTTTCATCCTTAAATCCAACCACCTCAGCTTGAATTTTTCGGTTGTTTTTGCCGATATGAATGTAACAAACATCACCAATTGAGCTTTCTGGACCTTGCGATTCAATCATTAGACCCACGACACGCTTCACTCTTCCATAGCGCTTAAACGTTTTCACCTGATCAATTTGTCCCAACAAATCGGCAGCTAGCACTCTATTCACTCTCCAATAGTTCGTAAAGTTTTCTTTTGATTTCATCGAGTTGTTGATCCACACTTGCATCGATACGACCATTTGCAGATTCAATAATACAGCTCTGTTCTGTTAACTCACTATCTGGAAAAATATATAATTCTGTCTCCTTTGGAAAGATTCGAATTAGATCTTCCTTTTGGACAAGCAAAAATTCGTAATGTGATGGATGAACGTGAAGCTGAATTTCACGATATTCTCTTGCTTCTTTTAATGCTTTTTTCACTAACGGTAAAAACTGCTCCGAGTCACCAGTTAGTGTGTCAGCAATAATTTTCTCAGCCACTTTCAGTGCAAGAGACAGAATGGTTCGTTCGCTTGAATCAATCTTCTTCTCATAATCATATTTTGATAAGGAAACTGTTTCCTTCGCTTGCTCAATGATGGCTTTTGCTTCATTATATCCGAGCTGTTTTCCTTCTTCCTGACCTTGCAGAAACCCTGCATTTTGAGCTTGTTCTGCCATCACTTGTAACTCCAGCTGAAACGATTGTTTCTCTAGCTCCATCTGTTCACGAACACCCGTTGCATATCCCCTTGCTTCTTGAACGATTCTGTCAGCTTCACTTTGCGCTGCCGCAAGAATCCTCTCTCTCTCTTGATAACTTACAAAAGACGACTCTTCTTCTGTATCATCGGTGTGATTCCTAATTGCTTTAATCGAAATCACTTTGTTTTCATTGGAAAATTCTTGAGGTACCCATGTTGATTTAATTAGCCTAGACAATGATGTCGTCACCTCCGCCACGAGCAACCACAATTTCTCCTGCTTCCTCTAGACGACGAATGATGGCAACGATTCTTGACTGTGCTTCCTCTACATCACGAAGACGAACCGGTCCCATAAACTCCATTTCATCCTTAAAGCTTTCAACCATACGTTTGGACATATTTCCAAACACGATATCCTTGACTTCGTCGCTTGATACTTTTAGTGACAGTTTTAGATCTTCGTTGTCACAGTCACGAATAATCCTTTGAATTGCACGGCTATCGAGTGTAACAATATCTTCAAATACAAACATTCTTTTCTTAATTTCTTCCGCTAATTCTGGGTCTTGAATTTCTAGTGCATCTAGGATCGTTCTTTCAGTTGCACGGTCGACTCCGTTTAACACTTCCACAACAGCCTCAATACCGCCCGTTTGCGTATAGTCCTGAGTCACAGATGCAGACAGCTTTCGCTCTAAAATTTGCTCAACTTCATTTATTATTTCAGGAGAGGTACTATCCATTACTGCAATTCTTCTAGCAATATCAGCTTGAACTTCTTGAGGAAGCTCAGATAAAATTTGTCCTGCTTGGGCCGAATCCAAATAAGATAAAATAAGTGCGATCGTCTGCGGATGCTCATTTTGAATAAAATTAAAAATTTGTCCTGGATCCGCTTTTCTAGCAAAATCAAAAGGTCGAACTTGAAGGGATGAAGTTAAACGGTTAATGATAACAGCAGCCTGCTCAGTCCCTAGTGCTTTTTCAAGAACCGTTTTTGCATACCCAATACCGCCTTGTGATATATAGTCCTGAGCTAGTGCAATATTATGAAACTCTTCAAGAATTTCTTCTTTTGCAGTAGATTCCACTTTTTTTACCCCGGAAATTTCTAGCGTTAATTTTTCTATCTCTTCTTCACTTAAGTGTTTATATACTGATGCAGACACATCCGGCCCAAGTGAAATGAGAAGAATGGCTGCTTTTTGTTTACCTGTTAATTCCTTTTGATCTCTTTTTGCCACCTTCACGCACTCCTCCTAGTCTTCAGCAATCCATGAACGCAATAGTTTTGCGAAATCCTCTGGCTTTTCTTTCGCCATTTTTTCTAGTTGTTTCTTTCTCAACGATCCTTCTGTTTCTTCCTTATCTTCATCAAGGTCACCAATAGAAATAGGTGTGTAATGATCAAATGCTACATCTTCTTCCTCTTGTACCTTCTTCTTTCTTGCTCTCATAAACAGAATAATTAACACGATAATAGCAGCTAGAAGGACTCCACCGATTGCGTATACCCACCATGGAATAGATGCCGTCTGAGTATCTTCAAACTCTACCTTCCCGTTAAATGGTTGAACCGATACAAGAATCTTTTCCTGTATTGCCTCATCCGTTAGTTGACCATTGACCGTTGTTTTATCAATAGACGTACGAACAATTGAAGCCAACATTTGCGTAATATCATCCACACGTTCTTGAGGCAATGTAGTTGGATCATCCGGCGTTGGAGGTTCCACCATAACCTGAATACCTAAGTCTCTAATTTTATAAGGACTCTCAACAATTTCTTTACGGATTTTATTCACTTCATAGTTGATTGTCTCTTCAATTCTTTCATAATCACCAGTTCCAGTTGCACCCTCAAGGTAGCCTGTACCAAGAGAGTCCGCTGCATCTTCAGTAACTGGTTCGCCACCAACATCAGCTGCATCACCAGTAAAGGTTTCAGTGATTTTTTGGGCACTTGCCGCAATACCTTCCATGTTCTCTTCATCTACAGGAGTTACAAGATTTTCTTCACGATTTTCTTGTGTAAAGTCAACATCTGCAGTAACAATTACTGCTACTTTGTCTTGTCCCATTAAGGTACCAAGCATACTTTGTACTTGTCGTTGAACATCACGTTCAATTTGTTTTTTGATATCATTTTGAGCAGCAAAAGTCGAACCTGAAGAATTTTCTTCATTATTTAAGTCAAAGTACTCAAAGTTTTGGTTCGTAATGACGATATTATCTGTAGGGAGATTGGGAACACTCTTTGATACTAGATGGTACAACGCTTTGATCTGGCTTTCCTCAAATTCATAACCAGGTTTTGTGTTCAGTACAATAGAAGCACTGGCCGCTTCTGATGCATCTGTTACAAAGATCCCTTTCTCTGGAAGATTAATCATAACCTTCGCATCATTAATCCCTTCTATACCTTTCATTAAGTTCGCTAACTCTGTTTGCATTGCGTCAAGCTTCATGACATTAAACTCGTTCTCAGTCATGCCAATTCCTGCATTTTGACTAAAAAATGAATAATCAATGCTTCCTGAATTAGGTATTCCTTCCGCAGCAAGTTCAACCTTCAACGTATCAATGCTCTCTTTAGGCGCCAATATCGTCGTTCCATTATCAGCAATCTCAGATACAATTCCTCTTGCATCTAAGCTTTCTTTAATTGCCCCCGTTTCGGCTGGCGACAAATTACTATATAAAGGTTCTAAAGTCGTTCTAGTTGCAAAAAACGTTACTAATGAAATTAGTGTCACTAATGACACTAAACCGCCAACAAAGAACATTTTTTGCTTTTTAGAACGACTTGTCCAATATTCTTTTATTGCATGTAATTGTTTTTGCAATTGGTTCATCACGTTCCTCCGGTTCAGTGTGTCATGCCAAAAGGTGCCTAAAGCACCTTTCCAACACGAAAGCTATTAAACTTGCATTCTCATTACTTCTTGATATGCTTCAATTACTTTATTTCTCACTTCAATCGTTGCTGACATGGTAATGCTTGCTTTTTGACTTGCAATCATCACTTGGTGAAGATCTACATTTTCGCCTTTTGCCAATTTCTCTGTCATCACATCTGATTGATTTTGTGCTTCATTAACTTTATCAATTGAATCCTTTAATACGGACGCAAAACTCTTTTGTGCTTCGAATGGTGTAGTAGATGGTGCAGAAACTGCTGCATTTGATTGAAAAACTTTAGATACAGATGGAATAGATATCGTCATCATTTAATCTCCCTTTTATTTACCGATCTCTAATGCTTTCATAAGCATTCCTTTAGATGCGTTCATTACAGTCACGTTTGCTTCATATGATCTAGTCGCGCTAATTAAATCCACCATTTCACGTAGTGGATCGACATTCGGTAGTTCTACATAGCCATTTTCATCCGAGTCAGGATGTTCAGGATCATATACAAGTTTAAAAGGAGTTTCTGTGTCTTCAACAATTTTTGAAACTTTTACTCCGTTTCCAGCACCTGTCGATTGTTTTGACATTGCTTGGCTTATAAAAGAAGAAAAGTTTCCTTCCTTAGGCTGAAGTACAACTGATTTCCTTCTATAACCCGCTGTGTCTACGTTAGCCATATTGGAAGAGATCACATCCATGCGCAATCTTTGTGCCGTTAAAGCAGATGCTGAAGTATTGATGCTATGAAAAATAGACATGGTTATCTTCCTCCTTTTATGACTGTTTGTAGCGAGTTGAATTTTCCACTAATTCGTTCGATCATGGCATTATAATAAATTTGATTGGTTGCAAGGTCTGACATTTCTTTATCAATATCCACATTGTTTCCCGTGTGGTTGTATGATGTAGTACGATCCGTAGATATCGTTACTCCCGCTTGTCCTGAGCTTTGAATGGCCATATGCTTACTGTTCGTTTGTTTCCCGGTCACAGTTGATATCGCATCATTCAGTTCTGACTTAAAGCTAACATTTTTAGCCTTATACCCTGGAGTATCGGCGTTCGATATATTTTGAGCGATCACTTTTTGTTTTGTAGAAGAATAATTCAACGCATTTTCAAGCGTATTAATTGTATTTGAAAAGAGCTTCAAGTTCTCCACCTCATATATAAATATATATATTTGTTGATTGGTGCAGAAACTTGTAGTTTTACGTCGGATTCTGCAAAACAATCATACTACTAATTTTAATAAATCGCATATAGGATGTCTATCTCAATACGGGCGAAATACTTAATCTATAAGTCCTATTTTAATCGAATTGTCCTATAAGCAAAACACTGAAAAGATTGGATTCATGTACATATTTTTGACATTTTTTCAGTTCATCAGGTCCATTTGTTTACTAAGAACAAGGAACTAGTAGGAATGTCTTATTTTTGTAATTGTGTATTTAGAATAAGCGAACACATTTTCATTGTAAAGAAAAAGTAGAATTCTGTCGAAATGTACCATAAAAAAACTCCTTATTTCTAATCGAAATAAGGAGTTTTTCATTAGTTAGATTTTAATTTACTTAATTCTATTAAGAACTTGTCGTTTAGAACTTTAATATATGTTCCTTTCATACCTAACGAACGTGATTCAATAACACCAGCACTTTCTAGTTTTCTAAGTGCGTTGACAATCACAGATCTTGTAATTCCTACACGATCAGCAATTTTTGAAGCAACTAATAACCCTTCTTTTCCACTAAGTTCTTCAAAAATATGCTCGATTGCTTCTAGCTCACTATAAGATAACGAGCTAATTGCCATTTGTACTACTGCCTTACTTCTAGCTTCTTCTTCAATTTCTTCTGCCTTTTCTCTTAGAATCTCCATCCCTACAACTGTAGAGCCATATTCTGCAAGAATTAGATCATCATCATGGAATTGCTCTTGCGTTCTAGCTAGGATTAATGTTCCTAGTCTTTCTCCGCCACCAATGATTGGAACGATCGTTGTTAAACCATTTTTGAATAGATCTTTGTTTTCCACTGGAAAAGCTGTGTATTCACTATTAACATCTAGGTTAGGTGATGTTTCATTGATGTTAAATAGGTTGTTTGTATACTCTTCAGGGAATTGACGATCTTCTAGCATTTTCTTAATACGTTCATTTTCAATCTGTTGGTTTACCGCAAAGCCTAATAATTTCCCACGGCGACTTACGATAAAAATATTAGCTTCGATGACTTCACTTAGTGTTTCTGACATTTCTTTAAAGTTAACCGGTTTTCCTGCTGCCTTTTGAAGTAAGGCATTAATCTTTCTTGTTTTTGACAGTAAATCCATTTGTTCTTCCTCCTAATTAGCTAAAACCATTGAGTAGCACTTACTCTGAATTCTGCATATGTATTGAACTGTTATGTGTCACATAATATACGTTTGATTCCCCCAACACGAGGGAATCAAACTCATGAATTACAAAATAAATTGACTTAAGTCTTTATTACGCGAAATGGCTCCGAGCTTTTCTTCTACGTATTGTGGTGTGATTGTGATTTTTTCCATTGTGATATCCGGTGCTTCAAAAGACAAGTCCTCTAGAAGCTTTTCTAAAATGGTATGCAATCTTCTTGCTCCAATGTTATCCGTATTTTGATTTACATCATAAGCAACTTCTGCAATCTTACGAATAGCATCGTCAGAAAATTCAATTTCTATACCTTCCGTCACTAACAATGCTTGATATTGCTTAATAAGTGCATTATCAGGTTCAATTAGTATCTTATAAAAATCGTCTACCGTTAATTTTGTTAATTCTACTCTAATTGGAAAACGTCCCTGAAGCTCCGGTATTAAATCAGACGGCTTCGCGACATGGAATGCTCCCGCTGCCATAAATAGAATATGGTCTGTCTTCACTGATCCATACTTCGTAACGACAGTCGAACCTTCAACAACTGGAAGAATATCTCGTTGTACGCCCTCTCGAGAAACGTCAGCAGATGATCCTCCTCCGTTTTTGCTAGCAATTTTATCAATTTCATCAATGAAGATGATTCCTGTTTGCTCAGCACGGAAAACAGCCTCAGACGTTACTTCATCCATATCAATCAGCTTTGAGGCTTCCTCATTCGTTAACACTTTTCTTGCATCGCGAACCGAAAGCTTCCGTTTTTTTCGTTTCTTCGGCATTAAGCCACTTAAAGCATCCTGCATATTCATTCCCATTTGCTCCATGCCTGAACCTTGAAGCATATCAAACATAGATGGTTGCTGTTCTTCTACTTCAACAGAAACCATTTCATTTTCAAGCTCTCCTTTAGAAAGCTTTTCGGCAACAACCTTCCTTTTTTCAACGATATTCATGTCTTCAGTAGGTGTTGGTTCTTGTTCCTGTGCACCACCTCCACCGAATAGCATCTCTAAAGGATTTTTATAGCCTGTTGCTTTTTTCGCAGAAGGAACTAACAAATCAACTAGTCGTTTATTTGCATTTTCCTCTGCTCGTTCTTTCACTTTTTGCATTTTTTCTTCTTTTACAAGTCTAACTGCGGTTTCTACGAGATCTCTTACCATGGATTCAACATCACGGCCCACGTAGCCCACTTCCGTAAACTTTGTCGCTTCAACCTTCACAAACGGAGCTGATACAAGCTTTGCCATTCGTCTAGCAATTTCTGTCTTTCCGACACCCGTAGGTCCGATCATTAATATATTCTTAGGACTGATTTCATCCCTTAAACCTTCGTCAAGTAAACTACGTCGATAACGGTTTCTCAGTGCAACCGCTACTGCTTTCTTTGCATCCTTCTGCCCAATGATATACTGATCCAATCGTTCAACAATCTGACGTGGGGTTAGATTTGTCCCTTTAGTGACCATTCGATCCCTCCTAAAGCTCTTCAACGATAATATTGTGATTTGTATATACGCAAATTTCAGCGGCAATCTCAAGGGAAGCCTTTGCGATTTCCTTTGCCGTTAGATGCTCTCCGGAATACTTCTTTAATGCTCTTCCGGCAGATAGTGCATAATTTCCACCAGATCCAATCGCAAGGATTCCATCATCTGGTTCAATAATCTCTCCTGTACCAGAAACCAATAGCATATCCGTATCGTTCATTACGATTAGCATGGCTTCAAGACGTCGTAGAACTTTATCGCTTCTCCACTGTTTTGCAAGTTCAACAGATGCTCGTTGTAGATTGCCATTATACTCTTCTAACTTACTTTCAAACATTTCAAAAAGAGTAAAGGCATCCGCAACAGATCCGGCAAATCCTGCTAAAACCCTCCCGTTAAATAACTTTCTAACCTTACGAGCTGTATGTTTCATCACAACAGCATTGCCAAAGGTTACTTGACCATCTCCAGACATAGCACATTGACCATTATGACGAACAGCAAAAATAGTTGTTGCATGAAATTGCGTCATATTATTCCTCCTAAAGCTTAAGCCCGGGGGTGGTGGGCCATATATGTTTTTCGCAAGTAATCATTTGTAACATGTGAATAAATTTGTGTAGAAGACAAAAACGAATGCCCTAACAACTCTTGAACACTCCTCATATCTGCTCCGTTATTAAGGAGATGTGTCGCAAAGGAATGCCTTAGTTTATGCGGATGGATGGACCCGTTTAAAGATGATTTTTTTATCATTCGATCCAGAATATGTCTCACTCCGTTTGTTGTAAGTGGTTCTCCACGAAAGTTAACAAACAAGGAATCATGTGAATGCTTTTCTCCAAGAAGTGCTTTTCTGCCATTGTTGATATATGTATCAATCGCTTCTTGAGCAAAGCTACCAAATGGAATGTATCGATCCTTTTGGCCTTTCCCATGAACAAGTACCGTTCCAATGTATAAATCAATATCTTTTAATCGAAGCTGACAACATTCACTAACTCGCATTCCTGTAGCATATAAAATTTCAAGCAAGGCAAGATCTCTTTGGCCGACAGGGGTATTAGCATCACAACTCAAAAATAATGCTTTAATCTCCTCTTCATAAAAAAAATCGGGCAATCTCTTTTCTTGCTTTGGCATAATCACTTGTGCAAAAGGATTATTCTGAACGAGATTATCTCGTAATAAAAACCGGTAAAAGCTTCTCATACTAGATATTTTTCTCGCCACAGATTTTCTTGCTAGATTCTTCTCAAAAAGCTTCGTTAAATACAGCCTAACATCGGAGTACTCGACATTAGCATAATCAGCTAACGATTGCTCCTTCATAAAAAGAGTAAAATCCCTAACATCCACTTGATAATGCTCAATTGTATATTGTGAATAATTTCTTTCTATTTGTAAATATTCAAAAAATAACTTTGCTGAATCGTTCACATCTTCTGACAATATTCGTCACCTCACAAAGGCTCCTAAATCGTATCACACTTCACATACCCTTGCAAGCAATTTACAAATTTTTCACAAAGTTCTGAATTGTTTCTAATGCTCGGTTTGCATGATGCTCTGCTCTTTCCTTTTTTCCTCTGATTTTAGTCGGTAACTCTGGGAACAAACCAAAGTTCGCATTCATCGGCTGAAAATTCTTTGCGCTTGCACTCGTGATGTATCTTGCCATACTCCCGATCGCAGTTTCTTCCGGAAACACAACAAGCTCTTCTCCTTGTACAAGTTTGGCTGCATTAAGCCCAGCAACTAATCCACTTGCTGCAGACTCCACATAGCCCTCTACTCCTGTCATTTGACCAGCAAAGAATAAATCCTTACGATTTTTGAATTGATAGGTCGGTTCGAGTACTTTAGGTGAATTAATAAAGGTATTTCTGTGCATAACACCATACCTTACGATTTCAGCATTTTCTAATCCAGGGATTAATTGAAGAACCTCCTTTTGTGGTCCCCACTTCAAATGTGTCTGAAATCCAACAATATTATAGAGTGTTCCTGCAGCATCATCCTGTCTAAGCTGAACTACAGCAAACGGACGCTTTCCTGTTTTTGGGTCCTCAAGGCCAACTGGCTTCATTGGACCAAAAAGCATGGTTTTCTTTCCGCGACTAGCCATTACCTCAATCGGCATACATCCTTCAAAGAAAATTTCTTTTTCAAACTCTTTCAATGGAACCGTTTCTGCTGAAACAAGTGCCTCGTAAAAACGATCAAACTCTTCTTCGGTCATAGGGCAGTTTAAATATGCTGCCTCCCCTTTATCGTAACGGGATTTTAAATACACCTTCTCCATATCAATGCTATCTTTTTCAATGATAGGAGCTGCAGCGTCATAAAAGTATAAATATTCCTCGCCAGTCAGTTCTTGCAGCTTAGCTGAAAGCGCCGGACTTGTTAAAGGTCCCGTTGCAATAACAGTAGGCCCCTCTGGAATTTCTGTTATTTCCTCATTGATCACTGTTACATTGGGATGATTTTTCACCTTATCTGTTACATGAGCAGCAAACTCATGACGATCCACGGCAAGCGCACCTCCTGCTGGAACTGCACAAGCATCTGCAGAAGCGATAATAACAGAATCTAGCTTTCGCATTTCTTCCTTCAGGACTCCAACTGCATTTGTTAAATTATTTGCGCGAAGGGAGTTACTGCAAACTAACTCAGCAAATTTATCTGTATGATGCGCAGGAGTTTGCTTCACTGGTCTCATTTCGTACAAGCGAACCTTTATTCCCCTCTTTGCAAGTTGCCAAGCGGCTTCACTTCCAGCTAAACCTGCTCCTATTACATTCACTGTTGCATCTATCATTTTATGAACCTCCAATAGCTCGTATGTATCTTTTTTGATATTAGCTTTTCCATATTCCATCTGCATTTTACACTACGTTTGAGAAACTTAAAAGTTTCAGGCATTTTGTCTTCACTGACAAGCGCAATAAAAAGAGTGAGCATAGTGCTCACCCTTAGCTTTGTGGCTCTTCCTTGTAGTCACAACTAATGCATTGAACTTGGACACCTTTTTTAAGCTTCTTCTCGATCAATAGTGATTCACATTTCGGGCAATTTCTAGGCAGCGGTTTATCCCATGAAATGAATTCACATTCTGGGAATGTATCACAGCCATAGAAAATTCGACGCTTTTTACTTTTTCTTTCTATAATATTTCCAGTCTTACAATTTGGGCATTTAACACCTATATCCTTTACGATTGCTTTTGTGTTTCGACAATCCGGGAAATTACTGCATGCCATGAACTTTCCATAGCGACCCATTTTATAGACCATCTCATTTCCACACTGCTCACAATCCTCACCAGCAGGCTCATCTTTAATTTCTACCTGCTCCATTTCCTTTTCGGCCTTTTCTAAATGTTTTTCAAACCCTCGATAAAACTCATCGATGATTCGTACCCATTTTGTTTTTCCTTCTTCTACATTATCTAATTCTTGTTCCATTTTTGCGGTAAACTCGACATCTAAGATATCTGGGAAGAATTCTACCATGAGTTCATGAACAATTTCTCCAAGTTCGGTTGGAATGAATCGCTTATTATCAAGAGTAACATATCCACGTTTTTGGATGGTATCTAGTGTTGGAGCAAATGTCGACGGTCGACCAATCCCCAGTTCCTCCAACGTCTTAACTAATCTAGCTTCCGTATACCTAGGAGGAGGTTGGGTAAAGTGTTGTTTTGGTTCGATGTCCTTTTTGAGGACTGTATCGCCTTCCTTTAGATCCGGAAGCATTTTGTTCTTGTCCTCTGTTTGATCATCTGTCCCCTCAACGTACACCTTCATAAAACCTGGAAACTTCACCTTGGATCCGGTTGCTCTAAAAATTACTTCTCCATTCTTCAAATCCACACTCATTGTGTCCATAACAGCCGGTGCCATTTGACTAGATACGAAACGCTCCCAAATTAACTTATATAGTCTCAATTGATCTCTAGACAGAAATTCTTTCATACTAGAAGGATCACGTAGCGTACTCGTTGGTCTGATCGCTTCATGAGCATCTTGTGTGTTCGCACCTTTTTTTTCTTTACGCTTTTCCTCAGGTAAAAAGTTGGCACCGTAAGTTGACTCAATATACTGATTTGCTTCTGCTTGGGCTACTTCAGAAATTCTAGTTGAATCTGTTCTCATGTATGTAATTAACCCGACGGTTCCTTCTTTTCCTAAATTGATTCCTTCATACAGCTGTTGAGCTAGCATCATCGTCTTTTTTGCTCGGAAGTTTAATTTTCTAGCTGCCTCCTGTTGAAGGGAAGATGTCGTAAATGGAACAGCTGGATTTCTTTTACGTTCTTTTTTGGTCACAGAGGTTACTTCAAACTGGTTGCCTTTCATTTTAGCTAAAATCGATTTTACCTCATCTTCTGATTTTAGCTCCATACGCTGATTTACTAATCCGAAGAAATCAGCCTCAAAACTCGTTGCCCCCTTTAAGAATTCGCCTTCTATCGTCCAGTATTCTTCAGGGATAAACGCTTTAATTTCGTTTTCTCGGTCAATAATTAATCGTACAGCTACGGATTGAACTCGACCAGCACTCAATCCTTTTTTCACCTTTTTCCAAAACAACGGACTAATATTGTATCCAACCAAACGGTCTAAAATTCTACGTGCTTGCTGGGCATCTACTAAATCCATATTAATGGGTCTAGGATGCTTAAAAGACTCTTTAATCGCATCCTTCGTAATTTCATTAAATACTACCCGACAATCTGAGTGGATATCCACATCCAGTGTGTGAGCTAGATGCCAAGCGATCGCTTCCCCTTCACGATCCGGGTCAGCCGCTAGATATATTTTCTTTGCTTTTTTTGCAGCTGTTTTTAATTCCTTTAGAACAGGTCCTTTTCCGCGTATAGTAATATACTTTGGTTCGAACTCATGATCAACGTCGACTCCCATCTGACTTTTTGGAAGATCACGTACGTGTCCCATCGACGCCTTAACTTTATATTTTTTTCCTAAGTATCTTTCGATCGTCTTCGCCTTTGCTGGTGACTCAACGATTACTAAAAACTCCGACATCTATTGTCCTCCTCAAGAGGGATTATATAAAAATTCACTTATTGAATGTTTATTGTAAATATTCATTATTATTAAACTTTTTATTGAAACTTGTCAAATATATCGTAAACGGTTTCAGCTTGCTTACTTTAAAATTTGTATTTTTATTTTCGAACGTCTGTTGCAAAATGTATAACAGTTTGAGCGATATTTCAACCTTTTTCATAAAAATATATTAAAATTTGGTGAAAAAGTATGGTAAATCGATGACATTTCCCTATTCCGTACCTTTTTGTCATCATATGTGATGTTCAACCGAATTACAAACATTATGCATAAAATAATTCATTGAGTATATCTTCATGGCTTCTAACAAGCTTCGCTCCCTGCTGAATTAAGTCATTTGTCCCTGTCGAATGCTGACTGAAAATATTTCCTGGGAGGGCAAACACCTCTCGACCCTCATGAACGGCAAAATTTGCAGTGATTAACGAGCCACTCTTTCTTTTTGCTTCTATTATAAATGTACCTTTAGAAACGCCACTAATAATTCTATTTCTCATTGGAAATTGCCAGCGCGAAGGAGTCGTATTAGGAGGATACTCGGAGATCACAAGATAGTGCTTCATAATATTTAGAGCAAGCTTTTGATTGGTTTGTGGGTAAATATGGTAGATACCTCCAGCGATGACCGCTATCGTCTTCCCGCCTAGTCGAATGGCAGCTTCATGAGCAAGCGTATCAACCCCTAAGGCTAAGCCGCTAACGATAATAATCCCCTTTTCAATCAGTGGTGGAAACAACCGATCAATGGCTCTTTTACCATACTCTGTTGCCTGTCTAGAACCGACTACAGCAAGCTTGGTTTGCTTCCCAAGTAAAGAAATGTCCCCCTTTGCATACAATACCCACGGTGGCTGATACGTTTCTTTTAATAATTCAGGGTAAGCTGAATCAAAGTAGGTAATTATTTTAATATCATTTTGTTGATAATGGCGGATTTGTTCCAATAAAACCGGTGAATGAAGATCTTCGAATAAGGTTTGAATGATAGATGATGGAAGTTCAGGGAATTGGTAGAGGAAAGTTGGGGAATATAGCTCTTTTAGCTCGGGATCATGCTTTAAAATATGATAAACCATTTTCCAGCCCGCTCCACGACAATGAAGCAAATGACACAAACGTAATGAAAAAGATTCCAAAATAGATAACCTCCTTTAGGAATAGTATTTTAATAATATCACAAATAGCCCCTCTAAAAAGAGGGACTATTTGAATTTTTAGTGAGTTTTACATTGATCGTAAAGATCTTTTTCTTTTAGTACTTTAATTAATGTTTCTCCCATAACAGAAGGTGTATCAGCGACTTGGATTCCACATTCATTCATCACTCGAATCTTCTCGTCAGCTGTTCCTTTTCCACCGGAAATAATCGCACCAGCATGCCCCATACGCTTTCCTGGAGGGGCAGTACGACCACCGATGAAACCAACTACCGGCTTAGTCATGTTTGCTTTTACCCACTCTGCTGCTTCTTCTTCAGCTGTACCACCAATTTCACCGATCATAATAACGGCGTACGTTTCTGGGTCTTCATTAAATGCTTTAAGTACATCGATGAAGTTTGTTCCGTTAACGGGATCTCCACCAATTCCAACTGCTGTAGATTGGCCAATACCTGCTTGTGATAATTGATGAACCGCTTCGTACGTAAGGGTTCCAGAACGTGATACCACGCCAACATGGCCCTTTGTATGAATATAACCTGGCATAATACCAATCTTACACTCATCAGGAGTAATAACACCTGGGCAGTTAGGACCAACTAGGCGAGTCTTTTTCCCTTCCATGTAGCGTTTTACTTTAACCATATCTAATACTGGAATATGCTCAGTAATACAAATCGCTAAATCAAGATCCGCATCAACCGCTTCTAAAATAGCATCTGCAGCAAATGGTGCAGGTACGTAAATGACAGAAGCATTCGCTCCAGTAGCCTTTACAGCATCTGCAACCGTGTTAAATACAGGTACACCCTCTACTTCTGTACCACCTTTACCAGGTGTTACACCAGCAACAATTTGCGTGCCATATTCTAACATTTGTTTTGTATGGAAAAGGGCTGTAGAACCAGTAATCCCTTGAACTATCACTTTAGTATCTTTATTAATAAATACGCTCACATCAATTCCCCTTCCTTATACTAATGAAACGATTTTTTGTGCGCCATCAGCCATAGATTCAGCAGCAATAATGTTGATATCTGATTCAGCAAGAATCTTCTTACCAAGCTCAACATTTGTTCCTTCCAAACGAACGACTAAAGGTACGTTTAGACCAACCTGCTTAGCAGCTTCTACAACACCAGTAGCAATAACGTCACACTTCATTATTCCGCCAAAGATATTTACAAAAATACCTTTTACATTTTTATCAGAAAGGATGATTTTGAATGCTTCTGTTACTTTTTCAGCAGTTGCTCCGCCCCCAACATCAAGGAAGTTTGCAGGATCTCCACCGTAATGCTTTACGATGTCCATTGTAGCCATAGCAAGACCAGCACCATTTACCATGCAGCCAATATTTCCATCTAAAGAAATATAGCTTAGGTCGTATTTCGATGCTTCAATTTCCTTTGCATCTTCCTCGTCAAGGTCACGATACTCTAACACTTCTTTTTGACGATATAATGCATTTGAATCAAAGTTTAGCTTTGCGTCTAACGCCATTACATTTCCATCACCTGTTACAACAAGCGGGTTAATTTCAGCGATCGAGCAATCTTTTTCAACAAACGCTTGATATAATCCCATCATAAACTTCACTGCTTTATTTACTAATTCTTTTGGAATATTAATATTAAATGCAATACGACGAGCTTGGTAGCCTGTTAAACCAACAACTGGGTCAATTACTTCTTTGAAGATTTTCTCAGGAGTTTTTTCTGCTACCTCCTCGATTTCTGTCCCACCTTCTTCAGAAGCCATTAATACAACACGTGAAGTAGCACGGTCTAGTACTAAACCAATATAGTACTCTTTCTTAATGTCACAGCCTTCTTCAATTAAAAGGCGCTTTACTTCTTTTCCTTCAGGACCCGTTTGGTGAGTGATGAGTGTTTTTCCGAGAATTTCGCTCGCATATGTACGGACTTCATCCAAGTTTTTGGCAACCTTAACCCCACCTGCTTTTCCACGTCCACCTGCATGGATTTGGGCTTTTACTACACAAACTTGTGTTCCAAGTTCCTTAGCAGCTTCCACCGCTTCTTCAACTGTAAATGCTACCTTCCCATTTGGAACAGCAACCCCGTATTTTCTGAGGATTTCTTTTCCTTGGTACTCATGGATATTCATTTCCCATCCTCCTTCTAATCTTGCTTTTGGCTATTGCAGCAATAAAGATATTCTACACTTTTTCCTGCAATCCTGCCTGCATTCATTTTTCCCTTTGATCGTTTTATATCTAAAAAAACAAGACTGCGCTTTCATTTTATATAACAACACATACCTTGTCTACTATTTCACACAAAATATTAAATTATTCAGAAATAAAAAAATAAAAGAAGTAGATTTTAAGATTTCCTTTTTCCTACTTCTTTATCTGTACGATAAACAAATGCAAACACTTCAGCCACTGCTTGATACAGCTCTTCTGGGATACTGTCATTTATATTTAATTTACTTAGTAACTCAATTAGCGTTGGATCTTCTTGGATTGGAATATTATTCTCTTTTGCCTTCTCGAGAATATTATCAGCTACTATTCCTTTTCCTTTCGCAATCACCTTTGGCGCGTCATTTTTCGTTGCTTCATAACTTAGAGCAACCGCTTCTTTTCTTTTTAGCTTTTCATTTATCATATTTTAATATCCACTCCACTATAAGATGAAGTCAATGGACTAGGAATGGCTGCTTTTTTCGTTTGGACAACGGCTCTATCAGCCTGGGTTTGAAAACTAACATTCGAAAGCTGGTAATCTAGCGTTTGTAAGCTATCTTTTAAACTAGCTAAAAAAGGGATGGAAAGGTGTTTTATATTGTCATGATCATTGATAATCGTAATTTTCATAATGCGATTCTGAATTTGCATATCGATAATCGTTTCATTCATGTGCTCTAAATCTAAGTAAAAAAGAACACGACAATAGCTTGGATCAATTTTTCCATTGGCGTCCTTTCTACCATTCCACTGAATGGTAAGATCGGTTTGCTTATTCATTAAAACAAGTGGAATCTGCATGACAATTTGCTGGACTGGAGTTGTATCCGATGACATGAGTTGTATCCCTGTTAATCGGTTCAGTAAAGCTTCTGCTGAATCCTTTACCTTACTCGGAATATCTTCATTCAGTAACTGAATCAATAACGATTTCACATTCTCCACTCTTGCACCTTCATCTGACACTTTTCCTTTTATCATATCAAGTGACTCAGATTCATGAGAAAGACCTAGCGTTTGAATACCTGATTTTAACAATGATTTAAACTCTTCTACTGGCTCTCTGTCTACCTGTGAAAGTACCGCTTGTAGATGCTGTGTCACTTCTTTATTAAGAGTTTTATTAGCGTCTATTCCGTCCTTACTCACTAGAGAGGCAACCGCTTCGTCAAATGTGGCCGAATCTAATTTTGGTGATAATAAGTGGAACAATTGCTTTATCGTTTGATTGCTTACATGAGAATCCTTGATGATACTACCGACCCAGTTTTTCAATACTGACGATACATCCTCTGTTCTTCCTGCTGCTAGTAGTGCCGATACTTGTTTTGCCGTTTGATCCATTCCAGGTAATTGGACCTGTGCTCTTTCTTCTGTAAGTCCAGTGATCCTTTTAGCGGCTTGTTGCAAGATATTTTGTTCATTCTCAATAGGCAAGAAGCCCAATTGCTGCAAAGCTTTCAATGCCTGTTGTGAGGTGAACGGATCCTTGGTCTGAGTCCAACCCCTAATTGTCTCCCTTAGCACTTCTGCTGAAAGCTTTTCTTTCCCTGTTTGGATATACGGCACTATCGTCTCTTTTAAACGTGTCCCTGCCTGAGGCAGTGTTTCTAGAGCGTCTAGCTCATTCTTGAAGGTAGCCATGACAGCATGAAACGAAGGGCTTTTTATTGTTGATCTCACTGCATCAAATGTCGTCTTTGATAATGGCAGTTCGCGAGTGATCAACTGCTTAATTGCCTCTAAGTCCTCCTTCGTCATTGTTTTCCCTTGAAATAGGCTATTAGCTATAGAAATGGATTCTTTTGTGATTGGGAGCTGTTCACTTAGAAAAAAACGTAATAACGCCATACTCGTTTTTGTTTCAGGGATGGAGAACTGCTTTAACAGTCCTTCTAAGTTAGCATTCCCCGTCCCTCTTCCTTCCGTTAGTACCTTCAGATGAACTTGCCCTTCTCCTTGTTGTACTTGAAACCAATATCGTTCCCCTGCTGAAAGTGGGATTTCTAACTGGGCGATTACCTTTTGAGAACCCACTTGTACTTCTGCAGTTTGATTGGGAAAAAGCTTCAATACCTTTCCTTGAAATACTTGTCCAGTCCGAAAACTTAGCTTGTTTCCTTCTATTGACTCTGGCCGATTAATAATTGTATGAACAAGATTAGCTTGTATCAAGTGAGTTCCCTCCCTTATTGTTTGTTTAATTCTTTAATAGGAGCAAATGATCTTCGATGATATGGAGTCGCTCCGTAAAGCTGTAGAGCATCGATATGTTCCTTTGTACCATAGCCCATATTTTGTTCAAAACGATATTCTGGAAAGCTTTGAGCAAGTTCCTTCATCATTCGGTCTCTCGTGACTTTAGCAATGATGCTAGCCGCTGCAATAGAGATACTTTTGCTATCCCCTTTAATAATAGCTTCTGATGGGATTGGGGTTGTTAGCTTCATGGCATCCACAAGTAAAAAATCAGGACTAATATGTAATTCGTTTAAGGCCACATACATCGCCTTTTTAGTGGCTTCATAAATATTGATTGTATCGATTTCCTTGGCTTCAATAATTCCTACACCGATGGAGAGAGCCGTTGAACGAATCAATTCATAAAGCTCCTCACGCTTTGTTTCCGTTAGTTTTTTTGAGTCATCAATTCCTAAAATTTGAAAATCATCTGGTAAGATTACAGCCGCAGCTACGACTGGGCCAGCTAGCGGGCCTCTTCCAACTTCATCAATTCCAGCGATTAAAGTAAATCCTTGGCTTTTATATAATCTCTCATATTCGCTCATTTCCAACAGCTTAAGCCTAGCCTGTTCTTGAGCCTCTTTTCTCTGCAACCATCTCTTTACTAATTGCTGTACACCTTTTCTACTATCTTTTTGAATTTCTATAAAAAAAGGATCTTTTACATCCTCAACTGTTTTTAACTTCGTCTGAATATCATCAATAGTTAATTTGTTCAAAACTAGTACTTCCCTTCGGACTTATATCTTGTATATCGGCATGTAACAAAAAAAATAAAGCCTTCTCAAAAAAGAAGGCTTTCCTATTTACTCTTCTACATCATTAGCAACTAGGTCAGATGGTTTCTCAAGCGTGATAGGACCAAATAGTTCAGAGCGAAACTCTCGGATAACTAATTCAGCTACCTTGTCATAATCTACCTCGCCACCGCCCATTAGACAGCCCCTACGCTTTCCGATTTGATCGAAGAAGTCCACTATATCCTCAGGGATATATTCAAGCTGAAAACGCTCCTTTAAGCGCTCTGGATATTCACGCTCTAAAAAACGAAGCGCATATACACATATATCCTGCAAGTTAAGGATCGTATCTTTTATGGCCCCTGTTAAAGCAAGCTTTGATCCTACTTCTTGATCCTCGAATTTTGGCCATAATATTCCCGGTGTATCTAAGAGTTCTAACTCTTTGCCTACTTTGATCCACTGTTGGGCTTTTGTTACACCTGGTGTATTTCCAGTCTTCGCAATGTTCTTTTTCGCTAGACGATTGATAAGTGTCGATTTCCCTGCATTTGGAATACCGACAATCATCGCTCGAATTGCTCTTGGTCTCACAACACCTTTTGCTTTCATACGATCAAATTTTTCTTTTAAAATTAATTCGGATGCGGAGACTATTTCTTTCATCCCTACTCCAGCTTGAGAATTAATTGCAAGTGCCTTTATTCCTTTTTTGTGAAAAAACTGAATCCAATCTTTTGTAATCCTTGGATCTGCCATATCCGCCTTATTGAGTAGCACTAACCTTGGTTTGTGCTGAATAATTTCATCTATCATTGGATTTCTAGAAGAATACGGTATTCTTGCATCCACTAATTCGAATATGATGTCAACAAGTTTTAGCTTCTCCGTGACCTGCCTTCGTGCTTTTGCCATATGCCCCGGAAACCATTGAATCGTCATGGGTGCAGTCCTCCTTCTATTTCACTATTTTCACGTCTTCAATCGGCCAGTAAATCACGCTCGTATTTCCTAGCACCTTCTCCATTGGAACGGTACCAATATGACGACTATCCTTACTAAATCTTCGGTTATCTCCCATCACAAATAAGTGTCCATCAGGCACGGTTTCTTGTCCGATAATTTCTTCTAATGTAAACGGCTCAGTTAAAGGACCATCTACTACTTGCTCTTTAAATTCATCAAGGTACGGCTCCTCATAAGCTTTCCCATTTACATAGAGTGTATCATCCTTGTATTCAATTTTATCTCCAGGTAAACCAATCACTCTTTTTATGTAATCTTTATCTTCAGGGGCATGAAACACGATAATATCAAAGCGTTCTGGTTCCCCAATTTGATAACTAAACTTATTAACGATCATACGGTCTTGATCTTGTAATGTTGGCATCATGGATAACCCATCCACTACGATCGGTGCAAATAAGAAATATCGAATAATTGCTGCTAATAACACCGCAATGATTAGTGCCTTTGTCCATTCCCATAGTTCATTTTTGCTCTTTGCCATAACACATCCCACCAATCACTGTTCTTTTCGTTTATTTCTCGCCGTACAGCTTTATTTTACAGTATCGGTATTTATTATACACGTAATAACTACTAGATAGACTACGAAAAAGGAGCTTGTATGACAAGCTCCCTTTCGCATTTGTCCAGCAACTTTCCATTTATCATGAAAAAGTTGCTTTTCTTTTTTATCGGATTTCTTTAATACGAGCTTTCTTACCACGTAGGTTACGTAGGTAGTAAAGTTTCGCACGGCGAACTTTACCGCGACGGATCACTTCAAGCTTCGCAATTTTAGGTGTGTGTACTGGGAATGTACGCTCAACGCCTACACCATAAGAAACTTTACGTACTGTGAAAGTTTCGCTAATTCCACCACCACGACGCTTAATCACAACACCTTCATACACCTGAATACGCTCACGAGTTCCCTCGATAACTTTTACGTGTACACGTACAGTATCACCAGGACGGAAAGCAGGAAGATCAGCGCGAAGTTGTTCTTTTGTGATTTCTTCGATTAATTTTTGCATCGTTTTCAACTCCTTCCAACAGACGCTCATGCATAACTGAAACAAATACTGATTGCAGCGGAACATCGTTATAAGACTGAACTATTTGTCACAGTCACAAAAAATATCATAACATATATATCAATGAACTTCAATACTATTTCTTTTGATTTTCAAACTCTAGCAACCATTTCTTCTGCTTTTCTGTAAGGTCAAAAGCCTCTAATAAATCTGGACGCCTTTCAAAGGTACGCTTTAGAGACTCTTTTTCTCTCCACTCATCTATTAAGCGGTGGTTTCCTGATGTTAAAACATCCGGTACCTTTAACCCGCGAAAATCGGCTGGTCTCGTATAATGGGGATGCTCTAATAAACCTGTGCTAAAAGAGTCTTGCAAATGAGACTCCTCTTTCCCTAGTACATTCGGAAGCAGACGAACAACACTATCTATAATGACCATAGCACCGAGCTCTCCACCCGTTAACACGAAATCACCAATCGAGATCTCATCTGTCACCACATGCTGCCTGATTCGCTCATCATAACCCTCGTAATGGCCGCAAACAAAGATTATATGTTCTTCCTTGGATAGCTCTTCCGCCTTCTTCTGGTTATAACGTTCACCTTGTGGACAGAGCAACACCACTCGTGGGGGTTTCGTCGTTTTGGCATGTTCTTGACAGCTCTTTACCGCATCAAAAATGGGTTGCGGCTTCAAGACCATTCCTGCTCCCCCACCATAAGGATAATCATCCACTGTCTGGTGCTTATTATCAGCAAATTCTCTAAAGTTGACAATATTGTACCGGGCAGCCTGCTGTTCCGCCGCTTTTTTTAAAATCGATTGTCCGAACACCCCATGGAACATCTCAGGAAACAGGGTTAGTACATCAATGTTCATCATGATAGCAGCCCTTCCATCGGCTCAATTAAAACGATCTTTTCCTTCACATCAATCTTCTTCACAATCTGCTCGATATAAGGAATAAGAATATCTTTTCCACCCTTGCCCTTAACAACCCACACATCATTCGCTCCAGGTGTTAAGATCTCACGGATCTTTCCGATTTCTTCCCCATGTGTGGTGAACACGAGACAACCTATGATTTGGTGGAAGTAAAATTCATTTTCCTCCAACTCACCTTGCTGCTCCTCTGAGATCTTCAGAACTCCACCCTTCATCGGCTCCACATCATTCACATTCGGATAACCAGTAAAGGTTAATAAATCAAATGATTTGTGCTTACGATGGGACTGAACAGTCAGCTTAATTGGCTCTTTTGAGTTAGGCATAAACAAAAATAAGTGATTTCCTGGCTTATACCGTTCGTCAGCAAAATCGGTCTGTGAAATCACTCGAACTTCCCCTTTAATTCCATGGGTATTAACAATCTTTCCGACATTAAACCATTTTTCCATCATCTTCACCTCAAACTACCGAATTTCATCAACGATTCCGTCCCTGATGATTATCGTTTTTTCAGCCTGAATATCCTCCCAAGCGTCACCTACATTCACTTCCACGATCGCTTGGCATTCCTTTTCCTTCAATTCGCTTCCTAAAGGTAGCATATGTAATTGTTCTATTTTAAAATCAAGTAGCTTAATCTTTTCTAATCTAGTATGAATCTCATTTTCGAAACGATTCTTAAATGAGTTAACGGTCATTTTCTTTGCTTTTTCAAGCTTTCTCATTTCAAAGCGAAGCTGTTCTGATTCCTTCTGAAGTTGGCTTTTCTCAAGTTCAAACTTGCTTAGCAATACTTGTTTGCTAGTTTCCGTTAATACTTGCTTTACCACGACGGTTTGAAGAATGTTCACGGACCACATCTCCCTTCAGAAATAACTACGAAAAAAGGAGGGTTGTCCCCTCCTTCTTCAGTAGCATTTATTCAATAATTTCTAGGTAGACTTTCTTCTGCTGTGATGCTCCTGCTGAATAGACAACAGTTCGAATAGCTTTTGCAACACGGCCTTGTTTTCCGATTACTTTCCCCATATCTGTTTTGTGAACAGCTAGTTGAAAAGTTATTTTATCCGATTCTTCTAGCTCAGTTACACGAACTTCGTCTGGAAGATCAACAAGTGCCTTGACAATGGTTTCGATGAGCTCTTTCATTATCTGCAGATTACTTGCTTAATTTTGCGTTATGGAATTTTTCCATAAGGCCTTGTTTTGAGAACAAGTTACGAACTGTGTCAGATGGCTTAGCGCCGTCTTTTAACCATTTTAAAGCTAAGTCTTCGTTGATTTCAACGATTGCTGGCTCAGCAACTGGATTGTAAGTTCCAACTGTTTCAATGAAACGTCCATCACGTGGTGAACGAGAATCTGCTACTACAATACGATAAAAAGGAGATTTTTTTGCTCCCATACGCTTTAAACGAATTTTAACTGCCATTTTAAATAAGCACCTCCGAATAGTTTCACACAAGATAGTATAATATCAATTGTTTTTTAGTTTGTAAAGTCTTTTTTCTTGTCACTATTATTTTCCTGTAATTTCGGCGTCAAAAAGGGTTAAATGGAAGCTTAAATCCGCCCTTTTTCTTAGCCTTGCCCTGCATACCCGACATCTGCTTCATCATTTTCTTCATGTCTTCAAATTGCTTTAAAAGACGGTTTACTTCAGGTACTGAAGTTCCACTTCCCTTTGCAATCCGCTTTCTGCGACCAGCATTAATGATTTCTGGATGAGTTTTTTCTTCCTTTGTCATAGACTGGATGATCGCTTCTACATGAGAAATTTGCTTTTCATCGATTTGCAGATTATTCAGGCCTTTAATTTTGTTCGCACCAGGCATCATCTTTAATAGTTCATCAAGAGGTCCCATATTACGAACTTGTCCAAGCTGATCTAAAAAGTCATCAAATGTAAACGAAGCTGTACGCATTTTTTGTTCAAGTTCTTTTGCCTTCGCTTCATCGACATTGGCCTGAGCTTTTTCGATTAACGTTAAAACATCGCCCATTCCGAGGATTCGTGAAGCCATTCGTTCTGGATGGAACGGCTCAATCGCATCCATTTTCTCTCCTAAACCGATAAATTTAATCGGCGTATTCGTTACGGAACGGATTGAGAGGGCGGCTCCTCCTCGAGTGTCTCCGTCGAGCTTCGTTAAGACGACCCCTGTAAGCCCAAGCTGTTCATTAAAGCTTGAAGCTACATTTACTGCGTCTTGACCAGTCATCGCATCGACAACAAGAAAGATTTCATCAGGATTTGCGAGTTCTTTAATATCTTTTAATTCTCCCATAAGGGCTTCATCGACGTGCAAACGACCAGCTGTGTCAATTAGAACGTAGTCATGATGGTCATCTTTCGCCTTTTGAATCGCTTGTTTCGCTATTTCAACCGGACTTACTTGGTCTCCAAGTGAAAATACCGGCATGCTGAGCTGCTTTCCAAGCGTCTCTAGCTGCTTAATGGCAGCAGGACGATAAATATCAGCCGCAACTAATAATGGGTTGCGGTTATATTTTTTTCGAATCAGGTTGGCAAGCTTCCCCGTGGTTGTCGTTTTCCCTGCCCCTTGCAATCCAACCATCATAATAACGGTTGGCGGACGATTAGAGACAGCAATTTTGCTTTGCTCACCGCCCATCAAGGTTGTCAGTTCTTCTTTAACCACTTTAATGACCTGTTGTCCAGGTGTTAAGCTTTGCATGACTTCCTGACCAACAGCACGCTCGCTTACTTTTTTGACGAACTCTTTAACAACCTTAAAGTTAACGTCCGCCTCTAAAAGGGCTAAGCGCACCTCGCGCATCATTTCTTTAACATCGGCCTCATTGACTTTCCCTTTGCCGCGAATTTTTTGGATCGTATTTTGCAGTCGGTCGGCTAATCCTTCAAATGCCATCTTAGGCCGCCTCCTAGTCTAATTTCTCAAGCTGTGCAACTAGCTCTAGCAGTGTGTCGTCTGATAAAGAACCCTTTAGCTTTACTAGCAGCTTGTTGCGCTCCTGAAATTTATGGAATAATAATAGCTTTTCCTCGTATTCCTCAAGCATCGCTTCTGTTCGTTTAATATTATCATAGACCGCTTGTCGGCTGACATGGTACTCTTCAGCAATTTCGCCTAGCGAATAGTCGTCCAAATAATACAGGGACATATAGCTTTGCTGCTTAGGAGTAAGTAATGACTGATAAAAGTCATACAAATAATTCATCCTATTTGTTTTCTCCAGCATCGCTCATCCCCCTTTGTTAAGTGAAAAGCCTTTACATACTTTAGTTTACACAGAGAGACGTTTAATGTCAAGATAGACCACGTGTCTCAACAAAAAAGCCCGGGTATTTTTATCCCGGACTTCACTCGTTTACTCTTGTACTTCTAGATCTACTAAGTCTGCAAACAATCCATACACGTATTGTTCGGCATCGAACTGTTGGAGGTCGTCCATTTTTTCCCCTAGGCCTACAAACTTCACTGGAATTTTCAGCTCATTACGTATCGCTAACACAATTCCACCCTTTGCTGTTCCATCAAGCTTGGTTAGAACAATTCCGCTAACATCTGTCGCTTCTTTGAATGTTTTTGCTTGGACCATCGCGTTTTGACCCGTCGTAGCATCAAGGACAAGTAATACTTCATGTGGGGCACCAGGAATTTCCCGTTCTATCACTCGCTTTACCTTCTCAAGCTCCTTCATCAGGTTCACTTTATTTTGAAGTCTTCCAGCTGTGTCGCACAATAGAATATCTGCATTTCTTGATTTGGCTGCTTGAACGGCATCATACATAACCGCAGCAGGATCTGAGCCGGCACTTTGCTTAATCACTTCCACTCCGACTCTGTCCCCCCAAACCTCAAGCTGTTCAATTGCCCCTGCACGGAAGGTGTCTCCCGCAGCTAACAACACTTTCTTGCCTTCACTTTTATATTTATGTGCAAGCTTTCCGATTGTCGTTGTTTTTCCAACACCATTTACTCCAACAAACAAAATAACCGTTAAGCCATCTTGGATATTAATCGTATTAACTTCTTCTTCCTCATCACCCTTATAGATATCAACAAGCTTCTCAGAGATAACGGCCTGAACAGCTGCTGGGTCTTGAATGTTTTTACGCTTAACTTCCATTTTCAGCTCATCGATGAGTTCCATAACGGTATCAAAACCTACATCAGCGCCGATTAGGATCTCTTCAAGCTCCTCGAAAAAGTCTTCGTCGACTTTCCGATAACGAGCAACAAGATCATTAACTTTCCCTGAAAAATTGTCTCTTGTTTTCGTTAAGCCATCCTTAAACTTTTCAGTTACTGCATCCGTTTGCTTTGTAATTTTTTCTTTTAGCTTTTTAAAAAAACTCAAAACTCACACGTCCTTTACGTTTCAATCAATTCTTTTGTTTCTTCCAATCTAACAGAAACAAGCTTTGAAACCCCCGACTCCTGCATCGTTACCCCGTAAAGCACATCCGCTTCTTCCATTGTGCCTTTTCGGTGCGTAATAACGATAAACTGCGTTTCAGCACTGTATCGTTTTAAATATTGACTAAAACGATACACATTGGCTTCATCTAACGCAGCTTCTACTTCGTCGAGAATACAAAATGGTACAGGTCTAACCTTTAAAATAGAGAACAATAGAGCAATGGCTGTAAGAGATCGCTCTCCACCGGATAAAAGCCCTAAATTCTGCAGCTTTTTCCCTGGTGGTTGTGCAACGATTTCAACCCCTGTATTTAATAAGTCCTCTGGATTCGTTAACTTCAAGTCTGCTCTTCCACCGCCAAACAGTGCTTGGAAAACAAATTCAAAATGTGAACGAATTCCGTAGAAGGTTTTTTCAAATCGCTTCTTCATTTCTTCGTCCATTTCATCGATGACTTGGAATAATGTATCTTTTGCTTCCTGCAAATCATTTTTCTGCTCGAGTAAGAATTCGTAACGCTCGGAGACACGCTCATACTCTTCAATCGCACCAATGTTTACTACTCCGAGCTCTTCAATTGCAAGACGAATCAGCTTTACTTTTTTACGAGCCTCCTCAACCGGTAAAAAAAGAGGATACTCCTCTTTCGCCGCTTCAAATGACAGCAGGTACTCTTCTCGGAGATGAGAAAGTCTATTTTCTAACTCCACATCGAGACGCCCTAGCTTTACTTCTTCATCCTTAAGCGCAAGAGTTAAACCCTTATGCTGTCTTAATAGCTCTCTTAATTCAAGCTCAGAATCTTCCAAGGTACTGTGAAGCTTCAAACGTTCTTCACGTCGTTGGGAAATCATAGAGATCGTTTCATTTTTATCTTGTAGCTTTTTGGAAGCCTCTTGTTCCAATAACTGTTCCCCTGAACTACTAGAGTTCATCTCCGTTGATAACAAGGATAGATCCTCTTCATACGTTTCATGTCTCTTCGAATGTTCTAATAGAGAAGCTCTTGTCGCTTCAAGCTTTTCGAACAACCCATGATGCTGCTCCATTAGTGCTGCGAGCTTCACCTTCAGTTCCCCAATTTCATTGGCCACTGATTCTTTTGAACTATTTTGGAAAGATTTCTTTTCTGATAGTGCTTGAATTTGCCTATCAAGTTCAGCTAGTTCCATAGCATACGTTGATAGCAATTCATTTAACTCCATTTTACGTGAAGACAATTGCTGTTGGTCTTGTAAAAATTGAGACATATCGAGATCATAGATTTTTAGCTTTTCATTGATATTTTTTTCTTCAAGCTCAATTTCTCTAAGGTCACCTTTTTTTGATTGCTCGAGAAGGCGAAGATCTTCCCCTTGCTTTCGGATATCCTCAAGCTTTCGCTCTTGGACTGTGATAGAAGATTTAAGCTCCTTCACCTGAGCTTCTAGCTCATGTGTTTGAGCTTCCATACCCGCTAGTCTACCTTTAAGCTCTTCAAGCTCACCTTTACGGCTCAGTAGCGAAGATGTATTTGCCTTTACTGCACCACCAGTCATCGAACCACCTGGGTTTACGATATCTCCATCTGTCGTAACAAATCGACATCGATACTGTAAAAGCTTAGCAAGTTCATTCGCACCCTTTAAGTCCTTCGTAATGACTACCGTACCTAAAAGATTTGAAAATATTTCTTCATATTTTTGATCAAACCCAATTAAATCCTTTGCTACGCCTACATATGACGAATGTCCTTTTAGTGACTGAAGCTGATTACTGGAAAGACTCTTCCCTCTAATGACACTAAGAGGCAGAAAAGTTGCTCGTCCAAAAGAGTTTTGCTTTAAATAGAGAATCGCTTTTCTTCCGTTCTCCTCATTCGCAACGACAACATGCTGCATCGCAGCACCTAAAGCAGTCTCAATCGCCACTTCATAAGATTTCGGAACTTGGATAAGCTCTGCTACAGCCCCTTCAATCCCAGAAAGCTTGCCATCTCTAGCCTTTAATACTTCCTTTACTCCTTGGAAAAAACCAGAATAGTCATCTTCCATCTCTTCTAGCATATCTTTTCTAGACTTTGCTTTTTGTAAAAATTGATACGATTGATAAAGCTGTGTTTCTTGCTTTTGGTACTTATTCTTCAAGTTCTCAAGCTTTTTCTGCTCTTCTCTAAATACATGTACCTGTTCTTCAAGATTATTTTGAACACTAGCAATACCCGCTTCAATTTCCTGCTTACAGGCTGAGATTCTCTGTCTTTCTTGAAGATATTTTTCGTTATCAGCTTCTAATCTTGTGTTTTTTACACCTTGTTGTCCAAGCTGCTTTTCTGTGTTTTGAAGTTCGTTTTTACTTGATGCTTGTTTGTTTAGAATTTCAATATAATCACTTTTTAATGACTCGATTCGCTCTTCCATATTCTCACTAAACGAAGCGAGAACTTCCTGCTTTTCTTTTAGCAGTTTTTTAAGAGATAATACCTCATCATTCATACGCTGATAGCTTTCCTCTTGCTCCAGTTGAAGCGAGGTTAACTCTTGAATTTTAAGAGAAACTTCCTCGATGCTTTTTCTAAGCTGCTCTTTGTTTTGAGTAGCATTTTTCTTTCTCTCTTTTAGAACCTCTTTTCTGCCTTCAACCTTTTCAAGTTCCTCACTTACACGCAGTAGAACGTCCTGTAAATCGGTAATCGATTCATCGAGGGCAGCCATATGATCTCTCATTTCAACAATCTTAGCTTCCTTTGATTGAAGAACGGTAGACAGCTTTATTTCGTCTTCTTTATGCTGTTCAATCTGTCTAGTTAGCTTTTCCCACTTTTCATGAAGCTCCTCAATTTCGTGCACCGTTACCGCAACTTCTATCTTTTCAAGCTCTTCTTTTTGCTGAAGAAAATCCTTTGCAATCGACGCTTGAATTTTAAGTGGCTCTACTTGTGTTTCTAATTCATGCAAGATATCACTCACACGATTTAAGTTATCTTGGGTTTCTGTTAGCTTTGACTCTGCTTTCTTTTTACGATTTTTGTATTTTAGAACACCAGCAGCCTCTTCAAAGATCGTTCTTCTTTCTTCGGCCTTGCTGTTTAATATTTCTTCTACTTTTCCTTGGCTAATGATCGAAAACGCTTCTCTCCCTAATCCAGAGTCCATAAACAAATCAACGATATCTTTTAGCCTGCATGTTTGCTTATTGATTTGAAATTCACTATCTCCAGAGCGATACACACGTCTAGTGACACTTACCTCATTGTATTCAATCGGTAATGCTTGATCTTCGTTATCCAGCGTCAATGTTACTTCAGCAAAATTCAATGCTTTTCGTGAATCACTACCAGCAAAGATGATATCCTCCATCTTTGCCCCACGAAGCGATTTCGCTGATTGTTCTCCTAACACCCAACGAATGGCATCAGTGATATTACTTTTTCCACTTCCATTTGGACCAACCACTGCTGTGACACCCGGGACAAAATCGACCCCAATTCTCTCAGCAAACGACTTGAATCCGACTACATCCAAACGTTTGAGATACACAGCTTTTCCCCCTTTATCTCTACTCCTGTTGTTTTTCTTCTAGCTGTTCTTTTGCTCCATTAAGGTGCGATTTGATCTTTTCTAAAGCCATTTGTGCAGCATGCTGCTCCGCTTCTTTCTTTGATCTCCCTGTACCTTGTCCAAGCTCTTCGTTGTTCAAACAAACCTTTGAGACAAACTCCCTATTATGGGCAGGTCCTCGCTCTAGTAAAATTTTGTATTCGATTGTACCAATTCCATCTCTTTGTACAAGCTCTTGCAGCTGACTTTTAAAATCCATCACATGAGAAAAAGCACCTTCGTTAATTTTAGGAAATACTACTCTTTCTAAAAATCCAATCACTGTTTCAATTCCTTTATCTAAAAAGAGAGCACCAATAAATGCTTCAAACACATCCGCTAACAGGGCTGGACGCTCACGGCCTCCTGTCATTTCTTCCCCTTTTCCAAGAAGGACTAGCTTCCCAAAAGAAAGTTCGTTTGCAAACCTTACTAAAGAGGGCTCACAAACAACAGCTGCACGAAGCTTCGTCAACTCTCCTTCGCTCATCATCGGGTATTTCTTGTAAAGGAATTGTGAAACGGTTAATTCTAATACAGCGTCTCCTAAAAATTCAAGCCTCTCATTATCTTCATAGGGCTTTCTACGATGCTCATTCACATATGATGAATGGGTAAATGCTTGTTTTAATAGCTTCTCATCTGTAAAGGAAATTCCTTGTTCTGCTTGAAATTCTTTAAATAATTTATCATAAGAGCGAAAGCTACGTTTCTCTCTTTCTTTTCCGTACTTGCTCATTTTGCCTCCACCTTGCTAATAGTTTACATACCATATCAAGTTTACGTAAAAGTTCTTAAAAACGCAAAGGAAGATTGAAGGTTTTTAATCAAATTTTTATACTTTCTAATCATCATGAAGAAAGCCCCGCATAGCTGCGGAGCTTTTTCATAAATTCTAACGATTATTGAGTACTTTTTATGTAATTCACAGCGTCACCCACTGTAGAAATCTTTTCAGCATCATCGTCAGAGATTTCCATATCAAACTCGTCTTCTAATTCCATAACTAGTTCTACTACGTCAAGGGAATCAGCACCAAGATCATCCTTGAAAGAAGCTTCAAGAGTCACTTGATTTTCTTCTACTCCAAGTCTGTCAACGATAATCTTCGTTACGCGCTCTAATACATCTGCCATGCGTTTCACCTCCCCTCAAGGGACATTATAGTGTATTTCCGACAATTAATAAATGTTGAATTTTGATTACATGACCATTCCGCCGTTTACATGGATGGTTTGTCCTGTAATGTAGCGGCTGTCATCAGATGCTAAAAACGTAACTGCATTGGCAATATCTTTCGGTTCGCCAAATTTAGCTAGTGGAATCATCTTTAACATTCCCTCTTTAATCTCATCAGTTAACTTATCTGTCATATCAGTCGTAATAAAACCAGGTGCAACTGCATTAACCGTGATCCCACGAGGAGCAAGTTCCTTAGCTGTCGTCTTCGTTAAACCAATTACTCCAGCCTTTGCTGCCACATAATTGGCTTGACCAGCGTTCCCGCTTTCACCAACAACGGAAGAAATATTAATAATTCTTCCACTCTTCTGCTTCATCATTTGGCGAGTAACGGCCTTTGTACAAAGGAACACACCTTTAAGGTTGGTATTAATAACATCGTCCCATTCGTCTTCCTTCATACGCATAATCAAGTTATCTCTTGTGATACCTGCATTATTGACAAGGATATCTAGGCTTCCCCAACGTTCTATCGTTTGCTTAACCATCTCTGCCACGGAATCTCCATTAGCAACATCGCATTGAACGGCAAATGCTTCTCTTCCAAGACTTTGAATTTCTTGAACCACTTCATTTGCACGAGCTTCACTTCCAGCGTAGTTAACCGCTACATTGGCTCCCGCTTTTGCTAGTTCAATAGCAATGTCTCTTCCTATTCCACGTGAAGCACCTGTAACAAGTGCCACTTTCCCTAAAAGTTTCATACGGTTCTCTCCTTTAATGCATTAATTGTTGCTAGTAGTGTTTCTTCGTCTGAAATGGAATAAGTTTGAACGGAACGATCCACTTTCTTTACTAAACCAGATAATACTTTTCCAGGACCGATTTCAACAAAAGTATCTACACCAAGTTCAATCATATGTCTCACGCTATCTTCCCATAATACAGGAGAGTATAGCTGCTCAAGCAACCGCTCCTTAATTTCCTCAGCACCTGTCATTTCTTGTGCGTTCACATTGGCGATAACAGGAACAGCCGCTTCACTAATTGAAATTTCATCCAACACTTCTCCCAAACGACCAGATGCTGGCTTCATTAACTGTGAATGAAATGGTCCACTAACTTCAAGTGGAAGAACTCGTTTTGCTCCTGCTTCCTTTGCAAGCTGGGAAGCAAGTTCCACTCCTTTTCTTGAGCCTGAAATGACAATTTGGCCAGGACAATTCATATTCGCAAGGCCTACTACGTCTCCTTCAGCCGCTGCTTTTTCTACCGCTTCTGCCAAAGTATCGCGTTCTAGACCTAATACAGCAGCCATCGCTCCTTCTCGATTAGGAACAGCTTCTTCCATAAACTCACCACGTCTACGAACCGCATACACTCCATCCTCAAATCCAATCGCTCCAGCAGCTACCAAAGCTGTGTATTCACCTAAGCTGTGCCCAGCCATATAGTCTGCTTTTATCTCAGCTTTCTTGAATTGCTCAAACAGTGCAATCGATGTAGTTAAGAGCGCAGGTTGAGTGTTCGTAGTTTTCGTTAGCTCCTCTTGTGGGCCTTCAAAAATAAGATTGGATAGAGAAAATCCTAATTTTTTGTCCGCTTGTTCAAAAACAGATTGAACTTCCACATTTGTCTCTGCAAAGGCTTTTCCCATTCCAACTGTTTGTGAACCTTGTCCAGGAAAGATAATTGCTAATTTACCCATAGTTACTCCTCTCTTGCTTCTGTGTATTTTAATATCGCGTCTTTAATCGTAGGCGCAACCTTCTTTTCGACCATGTCCCTCGTTTGTCTAATTGCATTGTAAACGGAGTTTGCATCAGATGATCCATGAGCTTTAATAACGGGTGCCTTTAGTCCGAACAATCCCGCACCACCATACTCTGAATAATCCATCTTTGCTTTTAATTGCATAAGGTCTGGCTTTAAAACAGCCGCTGCTAGCTTCGTCTTCAAAGAGCTATACAGCGTTGTCTTTAGCATTTTAAATACAGATAAAGCCGTTCCTTCAATTGTCTTTAATACCATATTGCCAGTGAATCCATCGGTGACCACAACATCTGCCACACCATCAAGCAAATCCCTAGCTTCCACGTTTCCAATAAAGTTAACAGGCGCTTCCTTTAGAAGATCAAAAGCAAGCTTGGATAGCTCATTTCCTTTTTTCTCTTCTGTTCCAATATTCAAAAGCCCCACTCTTGGATTCTTCACTCCTCTTACATTTTCAGCATAGATGGAACCCATAATAGCATTTTGCAGTAAGTGTTCAGGCTTTGCGTCAACATTTGCACCAACATCAAGCAAGAGAAACCCTTCTCCACCAATCGTCGGTAGAGTGGGTGCTAAGGCTGGTCTTTCAATTCCTTCAATACGTCCTACTACGAACAAACCGGTCGCCATTAATGCCCCTGTATTACCAGCAGAAATACATCCATCTGCTTCTCCGTCAGCAACCAACTTTGCAGCTAGAACCATGGATGAATCTTTCTTTCGTCTTACCGCTTTGACAGGCTCATCCGTTCCTAAAATGACCTCTTCCGTATGTAAAATCGATATTCTTTCGTGAGTGGTGAGATGCTCCTTAATTTTCGCTTCATCACCAACTAAACATATATGTAAATCATCAAAAGCTTGAACGGCCTTCATCGCTCCTAGAACGATCTCTTTTGGAGCATGGTCGCCTCCCATTGCATCAAGGGCCAATTTCATTGTTATTCATTCCTTATATCATTTTTTATACCGGTACATTTCAAATTCACCAGTAAATACTAGTTCATTATTCACAAAACTTTTTACTTCCACAAGAGTTCTACCTTTTTCTTCATCAATTCGTAACACTTTTGCTTTTGCAATAACTCGTTCATTTTCCTTAACTGATCTGGTAAATTGAATATTTGCCTTTGCCGTTAAAGCCAATTCATCATTGATCACTGCAACCGCTAATGAATTAGCCTGCGCAAAAACGTGGTGACCCCTTGCGATTTGGTTTCTCTTAAACACATGTTCATGCTTGACATCAAAAATAGAAATAGCCGTTTGGTCAAGCTCAATATCAATAATTTCACCAATCACTTCATCAATTGGTAAAGAACGTACTTCATCGTCGAATCGCTTTTCAGCGACATTCTTTATTCTTTCCCGTAGCTCAGGAATCGATAACTCTAACCGGTCTAACCGTATGGTTTGTACGCTAACCGTAAATTGGTCAGCAAGCTCCTCATCAGTAATAAACGGGTTATCTTTTATTGTTTCTATTAAAAGTCGTTGACGTTCTTTTTTACTTTTTCTCATATGTAAAACACCGTCCGAAGTATTAAGACTAGGTACTAATAGTAGTATATAAAACTAAAAAGCAGATTGCAACAAACTTTTTTGGGCAATCTACTTTTTGATCAAGGTACTTCCGCTTTTTTATCAATCTAGTTTTTCATTTTCTAAGACACCAGAATCTGCAAGCTTTGAACGCAACTTCGCATATTCATCACCGTTCCAAAATTCTTCAGATTCTATTAGGACCATTGCGTCGTTTCGAGCGGTTTCTAACGCCCGGTAATCATGAACCATATCAGCTACCTTAAACTCAGGAAGGCCACTTTGCTTTCGACCAAAGAAATCTCCAGGTCCTCGAAGCTCAAGATCTTTCTCACTGACTACGAAGCCATCATTTGTTTCGGTCATTATTTTCATTCGCTCTTTCCCAACCTCTGTTTTTGGATCGGCCAGAAGGACACAATATGATTGTTCGCTTCCTCTTCCTACTCGTCCCCGTAGCTGGTGAAGCTGTGCCAATCCAAATCTTTCAGCATCATAGATGACCATCATCGTAGCATTTGGAACATTAACACCCACTTCTACAACCGTAGTTGAAACAAGTACTTGATTTTGGTTTGAACTAAATGCCTTCATCACTTCATCTTTCTCATCAGAACTAAGTCTTCCATGCATCAAACCAACTTGATACCGATTGTGAAAGTATGTTTGTAACGCAACATGTACATCAATCGCATTTTGTACATCGAGCTTGTCTGATTCCTCAATGAGTGGACAAATCACATATGCTTGTCGTCCTTTTGCAAGCTCTTTTTCCATAAAGGAAAGGACACGATCAAGCATATCCGCCTTCGCCCAATACGTTTCAATCGTCTTACGACCTGCAGGCATTTCATCAATGATTGATACATCCATTTCTCCAAACACTGTAATCGCGAGTGTACGAGGAATGGGAGTCGCTGTCATAAAGAGCACATCCGGGTTCTCTCCTTTTTCACGTAAAACCCTTCTTTGCTCCACACCGAATCGATGCTGTTCATCAGTAATAACAAGGCCAAGTTTGGAAAATACAACTTCATCTTGAATTAATGCGTGTGTCCCAATTAATATATGAATTTCATCATTTTTTAATCGTTCTAACACTTCTCGACGCCTTTTTCCCTTTACCGAACTTGTTAACAGCTCGACTGATAATCCAACAGGTTCAAGTAGTCCCTTTAACGATTCCGCATGTTGTTCTGCTAATATTTCTGTTGGCACCATTAAAGCTCCTTGATATCCGGCTGTATAACTAGAAAAGAGAGCAATAGCAGCAACAACTGTTTTTCCAGAACCTACATCTCCTTGCAGCAAACGATTCATCCGGTATGGAGATTTCAGATCCTTCAATACCTCGTTTACCACTCGCTTCTGCGCATTAGTAAGCGGAAATGGTAGATGATCAATGAATTCCTTTACCTTAACTAAGTCATAGTTTTGAGAAAGTCCCTTAGAATTCTCCCTTTCAAACTTTCGTAACGCTTGCATCTTTAACTGAAAATGTAAAAATTCTTCATACACAAATCTTCGACGAGCTTTCTTAACATCTTCTTCGTTTAGTGGATTGTGCATGGAAAGCAAGGATTCCTTCCGATTTCCCAACTTATATTTGCTTATCATTTTTTCTGGAAGGGTCTCTGTAATATCCTTTCCATACTGGGAGAATGCTAGATTAATAAATCTCCTAAGACCTTTAACCGTCACATCTCCTTTCACACTATAAACGGGAACAAACTTTTTTTCTGATTCATTTGAACCCATTTTTGCTTGAGAGGCTGTAATCATTTGACGATGCTGATCCCATTTTCCTGTGACGGTAACCATTTCATTTACTTGAAACTTATTTTTTAAATAAGCCTGATTAAAAAATACCACTTGAATTAAATATCTTTCTACTAACAAACGGATGGTTAGTCTTGACCGCTTTTTTCCATAATACATAAGAGAAGGCTCACTATGAACCTTCCCTTCTACGGTAATCCTCTCGTCATGTTTCACTTCTGTTAAGTCGCGAAGGCGATAATCTTCATAACGATATGGAAAATATTCAAGTAAATCTTCTATAGTCACTATTCTCATTTCAGCTAGACTTTGTGCTGTCTCAGCACCGATCCCTTTTACAGCTGTTACGGATTGCTTTAAATTACTGTTGTTGTTCTCCATGAACATGCGGTATTCCGAAAATTTTCGCTTCCAGTCTGCGACCTGTCGGAGTTGCCGCCAACCCTCCCTGCGCCGTTTCTTTAAGTGCGGTAGGCATCGTTTGACCGATTTTATACATCGCATCAATTACTTCATCACATGGAATTCGACTAGTGATTCCTGCTAATGCCATATCCGCTGCCACCATTGCGTTTGCAGCTCCCATTGCGTTACGTTTTACACAAGGGACTTCTACTAAACCCGCAACGGGGTCACACACTAATCCTAACATATTTTTTAATGTGATCGCCATAGCTTCTGCACATTGAGCAGGAGTTCCACCAGCCATTTCTACAATAGCAGCCGCAGCCATTCCAGCTGCAGACCCAACCTCTGCTTGACAGCCTCCAGCAGCCCCAGAGATCGAAGCATTGTTGGCAACAACAAATCCAAATGCTCCCGATGTAAATAAAAAGGCTATCATCTGTTCTCTTGTAGGTTGCAGTTTATCTCTTACGGCAAATAAGGTTCCAGGAACCACACCAGCTGATCCTGCTGTAGGGGTTGCACAAATCGTCCCCATTGCCGCATTCACTTCGTTTGTAGCAACAGCCTTCGAGACGGCATCAAGGATCGTGTCTCCACATAATGACTTTCCTGACTGAATATATTTTTGAAGGAGCACGGCATCTCCACCAGTGAGACCCGAGTGGGATTTTACCCCATTTAGGCCACGTTCAACCGCTTGCTCCATCACGGTCAAATTCACATCCATCTGCTTCAGGATTTGTTTTCGTGTCCGACCGGTAACTTCCATTTCTTGCTCAATCATAATCTCTGATATTTTTTTATTTTGTGTACTAGCGAGCTCAACTAGCTCTGCGACATTGCGAAACATGATGTACACTCTCCCTGTATTCTAGTAATCTATTTTTGTAAGCGCTACCATAAAAACCCTTTGCTATTCCACGATTTTGGCAACTTTTACCACATGATCAAGAGCTTCTAATTCTTTAATAACTGAGTCGTCAATATTCTGATCCACTTCAATCGTCATTAACGCAAGCATTCCTTTTTCTTTCCTTGAAACTTCCATATGTCCGATATTTAGTTCGTGTGAAGCTAGTATATTAGAAACACTAGCAATCGCACCAAAACGGTCATTATGAACGACTAAAATGGCCGGGTGATGACCTGATAACCTTAGCTCAAAACCATTTAACTCTGTGATTTCGATTTTGCCACCGCCAATGGAGATGCCTACTAACTCTAACTCTCCTTGATCGTCACCAATGACTACTTTAGCTGTATTCGGATGATCGGGAATCGCTTCTTCCTCAATAAATGTGATTTCCATTCCGTTTGATTGTGCAATAGTAATGGACCCAATAATTCGTTCATCAAATGTATCAAAGTCTAATAGTCCGCCAATAATCGCTACATCTGTTCCATGTCCCTTATATGTTTGGGCAAAAGAGCCGTAAAGGGAAATCTTTGCCCACTTTGGTTCACGCCCAAAAAGGCTTCTTGCTACTCTTCCAATTCGTGCAGCCCCTGCTGTATGTGAGCTGGAAGGACCAATCATTACAGGGCCTATAATATCAAAAACACTTTTGTACTTCATCACTTTTCCCCCTTGTGGAGAATATTCTATTTTACTTTTAACGGTTTCCCACATTGTATTATACAATATTGTATGAAAAAAACATTGTAGTTTCTTCTATTTCCACTATATACAAAGTGGATTTTTTCAAATGAAAGGAAGCACAGCTTTGAGCCATGCTTCCATAAATATTATTCAACTGAGAAAATGAATGCATATAACGGTTGTTTTCCATCATGAATCTCGATTTCAACATCGCCGTAATTTGCTTCTACAAACTCGACTATCGCATCTACATCCGTGTCTGTTGCATCTTCACCTTTTAAGATTGTTAAAATCTCCGAGTCTTCATCAAGAAGCTGATCTAGGAGTTTCGTTGCAGAGACCACTTTATCTTTATCCTTTACAACTATTTTCCCCTCGGCAATTCCCATGAAATCATCTTTTTCAATCTCAAGACCATCGATACTTGTGTCACGCACAGCATAAGTAATTTGACCTGTTTTAACATTTTGTAGAGCTTCCGTCATGCCCGCTTTATTGCCTTCTAGGTCTGCACCTGGGTTAAAGGCGAGTAAAGCAGACATTCCTTGTGGTACAGTTTTAGAAGGGATAACAATCGCATCTTCTTCAGTTACTTCTGCTGCTTGTTCAGCTGCCATGATGATGTTTTTGTTGTTCGGCAAAATAATTACTTTTTTTGCATTCACTTCTTTAATGGCCTTAACGATATCCTCCGTACTTGGATTCATCGTTTGTCCACCCTCTATAACTGCATGTGCACCGATACTCTTAAACAATTCTGCAATGCCTGAACCCATTGAAACGGTTACAATCCCGTACTCTAGCTTTTCCTTTGGCTTTGCAGGAGCACTTGCTTTCTCATTGGAATCGGACAACAAATTCGTATGCTGCTCACGCATATTTTCTATTTTAAGGTTCACTAAGCTTCCATAGGTTTGTGCATACGTTAGCACATTTCCTGGATACTCTGCATGAATATGTACTTTGACAAGCTGGTCATCAGATATTACCAATAGTGAATCACCGTGCTGACTTAAATCTTGACGGAAGGTTTGCTCGCTAAATGGTTTAGAGTGAAGTTTCTCTTCGTCCAACTTGACCATAAATTCTGTACAATAGCCAAACTCGATGTCTTCCGTGTTCATATGGCTTTGTACACTCTTGTGATGTTCTGCATTGACTAGGTAATCCATTGAGGATGCTAGTGTAGGACCTTCAGGTAATTTTTCTCCCTTTAGTACCGCTAGGAAGCCTTCATACACAAACACAAGTCCTTGACCGCCACTATCAACCACTCCTACTTCCTTTAAAACCGGTAGAAGATCAGGTGTACGCTTTAAGGATGCCTTTGCTTCTGCAACGACTGCCTCCATAATTGTAACGATATCATCTGATTTTTTCGCTGCTTCAATTGCTTGCTTCGCAGAGTCTTTTGCAACCGTTAAAATAGTTCCTTCGACAGGCTTCATCACCGCTTTATAAGCAGTAATCACTCCTGCATCAAGAGAAGCGGCAAATTCAAATGCATTGATCCTAGCTTTTGTTTCGATTGCTTTTGAAAAGCCTCGGAAAAGCTGAGATAAAATAACGCCTGAGTTTCCTCTTGCACCCATCAGCAATCCTTTGGAAAGCGCAATACCAACCTTTCCAATATGGTCTTGAACATTATTTCTAACTTCTTTTGCTCCAGAAGTCATTGATAAGTTCATATTTGTTCCAGTATCACCATCTGGAACGGGAAACACGTTCAGTGCATCCACATATTTTGCATTAGAGGACAAGTGATTCGCTCCTTGTAACACCATTTCAGCGAAACGTTTTCCATCTAAAGATTTAATTGACACAAGTCTTTCCTCCTCACTAATGTTCGTCACTACGAACGCACTGCCCAAGGAAGCCTAAGCTTCTTCGGGCAACGCATTTTACTTACGGGTTCGTGACGCGAACACCTTGAACGTAAATATTAACTGAGTCAACGGCAAGGCCAACTGTTTTGTCTAAGGTATATTTCACTTTTGATTGTACATTATGTGCAATCTCAGAAATTTTTGTACCATAGCTAACAATTATATACATATCAATATGTACTTCATCATTTTCCTGACGAACAATTACACCTCTAGTAAAATTCTCTCTTCTTAATATTTCCGTAAGGCCATCTTTTAGTTGATGTTTTGAAGCCATTCCTACTATACCGTAGCAATCAACAGCTGCTCCTCCAGCGATTGTTGCAATTACTTCATTTGAGATATCAATTTGTCCGAAATTTGTTTTCAGTTCGATGGACATAAATGCTTCCCCCTTTGGAATTTGCTCCTTAACTACAGTCATTTTACTATAAGGACATCAAATTTAAAAGTCATATTCCCCGCACTTATAATAGAGCCCTAAGATTTTATCTATGTCAAGGAAATTTTCTTGAAACCTTTTGTTACAACTGTTGCATTCCTAATGGTTGTATGATAAATTATTAAAGTATCTTTTAATGCTTGAAAAACGGACAATCCGCTATTTTCACATTAAATAAAACTTGAAAGCAATTTTACATTGCATTTTAAAGATGAACAAATAATGCTTCACCTTTGATAGTAAGGAGGGAAATGTATATGCCACGTAAATGTGTTGTAACTGGTAAAGGAACTCGTTCAGGTAACGCACGTTCTCATGCTATGAACGCTAACAAGCGTACTTGGGGTGCTAACCTTCAAAAGGTACGTATTCTTGTAGACGGAAAGCCAAAGCGTGTTTGGGTTTCTGCAAGAGCACTTAAATCAGGTAAAGTTGAACGCGTATAATGTGTAAAGAGTATCCATTTGGATGCTCTTTTTCATTTCCTTTTAAAACTAGCCTTCCCATTAAACTTTAGAAATAGACTTTTAATTATGAACAAAAAAATACACCGATGTGATTCCTTTACATCGGTGTACATTGGTTTTTTAAGGTTGTCTTTCTTGAAAACGTGTTACACATACCACCTTGGTTTAGCCCTTTTTAAACGTACCTAGCATCGCGCGGACAATGCCGCCTAAGAATTTCGGCAATTTAATCGTGTAAAATCTCATAATGTCCCTCCTCACCATCTCACGCATGAACAAGTTTCAGAACTCTCATTATCATATTCAAAATATAAAGATAAGTACTAAATATAAGGAAGTTTAATCGCGACTCCTTATCACCATTAATATGCCTTCCGAAAAAGATATAGTACCAATATCAGAAATTAGTTCATTGCTAATACATAGAGTGGAATGAATCGGAATATGTCGAAGCGTTAATGGATACTTAAAACCAATAAGGGTTAATCCCTTCACTTCGCCATGAAAAGGAATAAAAGAAATATATTTGTACTCATCATTTCTCTCTATTATATGTGTACCTGCTTGGATTAATGAAATGATATTTTGACGGTCAATGATCTCAATCGGGACTGTATTATGAAAAGCCATCGGTTTGAAAAGCAACTGAATATTAGCAAAAAAATGATCCAGCCTTCCACCCGTAGCCCCAAAGATTCGAATTTTTTCCGGCCTTTGCTTTATCGCCCATGATATCGCAAGTTCCATATCTGTTTCATCTTTTTCTGGTGGAAACGTTTGTAATTCATCCACATGTTTTTTTATAAACGCAAGTTCTTCTTCCATCACAGAATCAAAATCACCAAAGGCTTTATCCACAAAGATTCCTTCTTTTATTAGTGTTAGGACTCCTCGATCCACACCAACCCACTCTCCACTGAATGAGTGAAGAGAAGGGATATGCTCTAGTGGACCACCTGCTAATATATTGATCTCCATTTTTGATCCTCCTTGTAATCAAGGAAAGGCTAGCTTCTAAAAAGCTAGCCTACATTCTTATCCTCTTATTTTTTCAATCGCTTTTTTTCTATCTCTTTCGTTGTATATAGCCGATCCAGCTACAAGAACATTCGCACCAGCTTCTACACATTTCCTTGCCGTTTCTTCGTTCACTCCACCATCTACTTCGATTTCTACAGATAACCCTTTTTTATCAACAAGTTCTTTTACCTGTCTTATTTTCGGTAGCACTTGCTCAATAAATTTTTGCCCTCCAAAACCAGGATTAACCGTCATCAATAGAACCATATCAATATCATCAATCACATGCTCAATGGTTTGAACAGGTGTTGCAGGATTTAGAACAACCCCCGCTTTGACTCCAAATGATTTAATATAGTGGATAGTCCGATGTAGATGCTTACAAGCTTCTACATGAACAGTAAGATAATCGGCTCCTGCATTAGCAAATGCCTCAATATACTGATCCGGATTTTCGATCATTAAATGTACATCAAGCGGAAGTTTCGTGATTGGACGAATCGCTTCTACAATCAGAGGACCAATCGTAATATTGGGAACAAAATGACCATCCATGACATCAACATGGATATAATCTGCTCCCCCTCGTTCTACATCTTTAATTTCTTCTCCCAGTTTTGAAAAATCAGCTGATAGTATGGAGGGCGCAACTTTCACCATAATTAATACCTCGGCTTTCTCTCTTTAATTTCTTGTACAAAAAGCTCATAATGCTCATATCGATACTCAGGAAGCTCTCCGTTACTCACCGCTTCCTTTACCGCACATTTTGGTTCCTTTAAGTGAAGACAGCCCCGAAACTTACAGTCTTCACTTAACTTTTCAATATCAGGGAAGCAATAGTTTAAGTCCTCCACCTCAATATCCGTGAATTCCAGTGAACTGAAACCAGGAGTATCTGCAACTAACCCTTCCCCAATTTTTATTAATTCAACATGTCTTGTTGTATGTTTTCCTCGACCGAGATGTGAGGATATATCGTTTGTCTTAAGTTCTAAATCTGGTCTGATTGCATTTAATAGCGAAGATTTTCCAACCCCAGACTGACCGGCGAATACGGATATAACTCCTTTTAAATGAGGAAGCAGCTGCTCTAACCCATCCTCGGTTTCTGATGAGGTTAAAATCACTTCATAGCCCGCGTTCGTATATTGATTACGGTATGTTTCCATCATTGCTTTTTCATCGGAACTAGTTAAATCCATCTTTGTAATACAAATAATTGGCTTGATACGGTTAAATTCAACTAAAACTAAAAAGCGGTCGAGCAACGCGGTGCTAAAATCAGGCTCAACAGCCGAAAATACTAATATCGCTTGATCGACATTAGATATCGGGGGTCTTACCAGTTCATTTTTTCGATCCTTTACTTCTAAAATATAGCCCTCAGTTTCATTTTCTGCTTGGAAAACGACTTCATCGCCTACAAGAGGGGTCACTTTATTTAAGCGAAATACCCCTCTTCCTCTGCACTGAATCACTTGATTATCATCTGTGAGAACATAATAGAACCCACTAAGTGCTTTTATAATTTTGCCTTCTGGCATACATACACTCCTTTAACAGAATGTGAACGATTAGTTCCTAAACCTATTTTAATTTGTCGGGTATGGTACCGGTTGTTCATCGATAACATCACCATCCCTTTGCACTCTGTATGCGCCCTGTTGATTAGGAGCAATAATTAACTGTATAGTCCGAGTCTCAGTTTGTGTAATTTCAAAGGTTTGTACCGGTTCTGATATATTGTGATCCATATCCTCTATATAAATTTGGACAACTTGCGGAGTCCCTTCCACTAAAGGTTCATAAGGAATGGTAATTTCCTTTTGTACGGTTTTCGGAATCGCTTCTTTTCCTTTAGAAAGGACTACGGTTACTGTAGACCCTTTTCGTAAATCTGTACCTGCAGCAGGATTTTGGGAGACAACTAATCCTTCAGCCACCGTATCGCTATATTCGCCGTCACTTGCGATCTGAATATTTAATCCAGAGGAATGTGCGTACTCTTGAATTCCTTTTTCATTATAATCTGAAAGATCCTTGAGCTTTATTAGCTGCGGCCCCTTACTAACGGTAAATTCCAGTTCCGTTTCTGCAGGAATAATTTCTTCCCCGCTAGATGGATTCTGAGAGATGATTTGTCCCACAGGGGCTGAATCATCGTAAACTTCTGTTTTTGTAATGTCTTTAAAGCCCCTTGCTTCTAATAAATCAATTACATCATCATATTGACGTCCGGTATAATCTAGCAATGTCCATTTCTCTTTACCAATACTTAAATAAAGGTCCACTTCCTGCCCTTCTTTTACCGTTTTCCCTTCCTTAGGGTTTGTTTTTATGATGAGGCCTTCCTCTACCTCTTCATCTGTAACTTCAATTGTTTCACCAATTTTTAACCCTTGCTCCTGAAGGACTTCCATAGCTTCATCTAACTCTTTACCAGATACATCAGGAACAAGCACATCTTTTGGTCCTAATAATTTTGGTAAAACCGTTACAGTTAATACGGCAAGGATAACCAATATGAGAAAGATAGATACGAGTACAATAGGCCATTTTCTCTTCTTTTTCTTCTTTTTATCTCCGTCTTTGTCAGTAGTGTGTTGAAGAACAGGATGCTCTTTACTATGTACAAGTGTCTCATCAAATGTTTGGTATTGATCCGCGGTAATGACTGGAATTGCCTTGGTAGCATCATCATCGATCGGAAGAGCAAACTTCGGCTCATCGATTCGATCAGGATCAAGTGCGGTTACTAAATCCATCTCCATATCTTCTACACTATCATATCGATGAAAAGGATCCTTTGCCGTCGCCTTCAATACAATATTTTCCACACTTTGTGGAATTTTTGGATTCCATCTTCTTAATGAAGGTGTTTCCGATTGTAAATGTTTCAAAGCAATTGAAACGGCTGATTCACCTGAAAATGGAAGCCTTCCTGTTAACAACTCAAACATGACAATTCCAAGAGAATAGATATCCGATTTACGGTTTGCCATTCCACCTCTTGCTTGTTCTGGAGATAAATAATGGACGGAGCCAAGCACTGAATTGGTTTGCGTTATACTTGTTGCACTCATTGCCATAGCAATGCCAAAATCCGTAATTTTCACATTTCCTTCGCGATCAATTAATATATTATGTGGTTTAATATCTCTGTGAACAATATGATTTTGATGAGCATGTGAAATAGCTGAGGTTAACTGCTTCATAATATTAATGGCATCAGCTACGTGTAACGATAGCTGCTGTTGTATGTATTGTTTGAGTGTTTGGCCCTCCACATACTCCATAACAATATAATAGATAGAATCTTCTTCACCAACATCGTATATACTAACAATGTTCGGATGGGCCAAGCTAGTTGCTGATTGTGCTTCTCGGTGAAAACGTCGAATAAATTCCTCGTCATTTGAAAAATCAAGTCTTAGTACCTTAACAGCCACGTCTCGATCTAAGATCATATCATGAGCAAGATAAACATTGGCCATTCCGCCGCCACCTATCATCTCAAGCACTTTGTAGCGGCCGCTTAAACGCTTCCCAATTAGCATGTATCCCCACCCCAATCATCGCCAACGTCAAATTGTAAAATGACTAAGGTAATATTGTCCTCACCACCATGCTCGTTTGCAAGGTTGATGAGAGTGGTTGCCTTTTCCTCTAATTTTTCTTCATTTTTTAATATACTATCCATTTCATCGGTTGATACTTTATTAGATAAACCATCTGAGCATAAAAGGAGAACATCTCCTTCTTCAAACATGATGGTGCGAATATCCATTTTTATATCTGGCTCCGTTCCAAGTGCACGTAAAATGACATTTTTACGTGGATGATGTTCGGCATCCTCCCTTGAAATTTGCCCCGTTCGAACAAGCTCATTCACAAGTGTATGATCTTCTGTTAACTGCTGAAAACCTGTATCATTTAAAATATAACAACGACTATCTCCAATATTCAGCACAGTCGAAAATAATGGAGTAACAATGGCAGCAACAACTGTTGTTCCCATCCCTTCACACTCGGCGTGTTGCTGTGAATGCTGGAATACTACTTGATTGATAAGTGGAATACTGTTTCTTAACCAATCCTCTGCATGAGAGGCCGTTTCGATTCCACTTGAATCCTTCCACATCTCTTCTAAATGCTTGATCGCCATGGAACTGGCGACATCGCCTGCTCGATGTCCACCCATTCCATCTGCAACCACACATAGATGCTGCCCATCCCGGTTGATAAAGATTCCCCCACTGTCCTCATTATGCTGGCGAATCCGACCTCGGTCTGTTTTAAATACCGCTTTCACCTATTGTCACCTCGTCTCTTCTTTTCGTTCCTTTGCACGAAGCTGTCCACATGCTGCATCAATATCATGACCATGCTCTCTTCGAATCGTTACGTTTACTCCGTGATTTTTTAACGTTTTTTCAAATGCAAAAATTTGATCTTTAGGTGTACGAACGTAATCTCTTTCTGGCACATAGTTTACCGGAATTAAGTTCACATGACATTTGACACCCTTAATAAGCTTCGCTAGTTCTTCCGCATGTTCTACCTGATCATTTACTCCACCAAATAACCCGTATTCAAAGCTTACTCGTCTTCCTGTCTTCTCAATATAATATCGTACCGCATCCATTAAATCAGGGAGCTTATACGCACGGTTAATAGGCATTAAACGACTGCGAATCTCTGTATTTGGTGCATGAAGTGAAATGGCAAAGTTAATTTGCATATTTTCATCGGCAAACTGATAAATCTTCGGGATAATTCCACTTGTTGATACCGTAATATGTCTAGCTCCAATATTCAGTCCCTTATCATGATTGATAATCTTCAAAAATGAAAGCATATCATCGTAGTTATCAAAAGGTTCGCCTATTCCCATAATAACGACAGAGCTTACTCTTTCATCTGTTTCATCTAAGGCTTGCTGTACCTTTACTACTTGAGCGACGATTTCCCCTGCCTCTAGATTTCTTTTCAGTCCACCTAAAGTTGATGCACAGAACGTACATCCAATTCGACAGCCAACCTGTGTAGTTACACACACCGAATTCCCATATTCATGTCTCATCAAAACTGTTTCAATGGAGTAACCATCATGTAATTCAAATAAAAACTTAATCGTCCCGTCTGATGATTGTTGTTGAATAAGTGTATTTAATGTAGTTAGTGAATAATGCTTTTCTAACGTTTCACGTAAAGTTTTTGAAAGATTAGACATGTCTTCAAAACTTGTCACTCTCTTTTTGTATAACCAATCAAAGATTTGCTCGGCACGAAATGCCTTTTCATTATGTTCAACTAACCATGCTTTTAAATCGTGTAATTCTATAGAGTAAATGGATGGCTTTTGCACGGATGTTTGTTCTTTTTCAATAGTTGTCTGTTCCATTTCTTTACACCTTCTTCCTTAAACTTGCAATATAAAATCCATCTGAACCAAAATCTTGAGGGAAAATCTGTAGCTGAAAGTCCGACATAAGCGGCTGAATCGCCTTAGGCATTCTCTCAATAACCGACGGGTCACCTTCAAAGTCCGTATGCTTCTGTAAAAACGCTGTTACTACCTCTTCATTTTCAGAGCGGTCGATTGTACATGTACTGTACACCAACGTTCCACCTGGCTTTAACAGTGGAGTAACAGAATCTAATAGCTGCAACTGAATGCTCTGAAGACGATCTAAATCTTCTTCTTTTTTTGTGTATTTCATATCTGGCTTTCTTCTCATTACACCAAGACCAGAGCACGGGGCATCAAGCAAAATCCGATCGAACGTGCTACCTTCAAACGCCTCTTGTACCCTACGGCTATCCATAGCTTTCGTTTCGATATTTTTCAGTCCAAGTCGGGCAGCATTTTCATTAATCAACTTCACTTTATGCTCGTGAAGATCTAATGAAATAACTTGTCCTGTTTCTTCTAGCTTTTCAGCGATATGAGTCGACTTTCCACCAGGAGCTGCGCACGCATCTAAAATCGTTTCATTTTGTTCGATACCTAATGCATATGCTACAAGCATAGAGCTTTCATCCTGGATCGTAATCAAGCCTTCTTTAAAACTTTCCGAATGGGCAAGATTTCCTTTTAAGCATTTAATTGCTTCAGGAACAACCACACTTTCCTCAACTTGATAGCCTTCTTCTGAAAGCCTTTTGATGCAAGCTTCTCTGTCGATTTTATTTGTATTGATTCGTGCGGTTTGCATGGGTGCAGTTAAATTGATCTCACACATCTCTTTTGCTTTATTATACCCAAATTGCTCGGTCCATCTTCTAACAAGCCAAGTAGGATGACTCGTTTCTATGGACAAACGCTCGACTTCATCCTTAATGTCATTCATATCTCTTATGCCTTCACGTTGTATAGAGCGAAGAACTCCATTAACCATCCCAGATATCCCTTTATGACCTCTCTTTTTAGCAATTTCCACGGCCTCATGAATGGCTGCACGGTCAGGAATTTTATCTAAATAAAGCATTTGATATAACGTCATTCGCAGTAGCTGCTTCACCCAGTTTTCAAGCTTTTTAGGGTTTTTAATAAAAGGCTCTAAGTAATAATCAAGAGTCATTTTTCTTTGTAATGTTCCGTAGGTTAATTCCGTTAACAATCCAATGTCCTTCGTGGCAATTTGATTCTTTTTAATCACATTGTTTAAAAGTAGATTGCTATATGATTGATTTTTTTCGATTTGCTCTAGAATGGTTACAACACTTTCTCGAACATTTGATTTTTCTGTCATTCGTTAACTCCTATACGATCTCCAACCTTTAAAAACGAACCTGCCCCTCGTAAAAATTGATCAGCTGTCATTTTCTTTTTACCAGAAGGCTGGAGCTCAGTCACTTTAATCGCTGTATCATTTCCAGTAGCAACGACAAATCCATCTTCCTCAATTGCAATTATTTCTCCTGGAACTGCCTTTTTCACTGCCTTAACTTTCGTCGCCCACCAAAGTTTCATCACTGAGTCAGAAAGATGAGTGTAAGCGACTGGCCATGGGTTCATACCCCTAATATGGTTGTAAATATCTTCGCCTGGTTTAGACCAAACAATTTTCTCTTCCTCGCGCTTTATATTATAAGCAAATGTTGCTTCTTTTTCATTTTGGGGAATTGGATCTAATTCTCCCTTAATCAGTCTTGGCAATGTGTCTAACAATAACTTAGAACCTGCCTCACTTAGCTTATCATGCAAAGAACCAACCGTATCTGTTTCTGCAATTTCAACTTCTACTTGCGTCAAAATATCCCCTGCATCCAGCTTTTCAGCCATATACATGATCGTAATTCCCGTTTTCTCTTTTCCTTGTATGATGGAGTAGTGAATGGGAGCCCCACCACGTAATTCTGGTAACAGAGAAGCATGAACATTTATGCATCCGAGTGGTGGCACTTCTAAGAGTTCCTTCGGTAAAATTTGACCGAACGCCGCCGTTACGACTAAGTCAGGCTTTAAGCTCAATACTTGATCCAAGTCCTCTCTTACACGAATCTTTTCAGGTTGAAGAACAGGAATACCATGTTTTTCCGCTTCCACTTTCACAGGAGGTGGAGTGAGTACTCTTTTTCTTCCAACTGGGCGATCCGGTTGTGTCACAACACCGATCACTTCATATCCAGCTTCTATCACACTTCTTAATATGGGAACAGAAAAATCAGGAGTACCCATAAACACTATTTTTGTCATTCGCTTTCGACTCCCTCTAACTCTTCTTCAGTCAAATATCTTGTCACTTTTGATGTAAATAGGATGCCATGAAGATGATCGATTTCATGAAGAATCGCACGTGCTAAAAAGTCTTCTGCTTCGATCACAAATGCTTTTCCTTTTCGGTTTCGGGCTTTCACTTTTACAAAATATGGTCTGGTTACTTCTCCGTAAACCCCTGGAAAACTAAGACAACCTTCCGGGCCTGTTTGTTCGCCGGACACTTCTAATATTTCAGGGTTAATTAGTTCAATCGTGCCTGATTCATCGTCTATATCAACGATGGCAATCTGTCTTGCTATGCCAATTTGAGGGGCTGCAAGACCTACCCCATCGAATTCAATCATCGTATCGTACATATCGTTTAGTAGCTTTTCTAGTTTTTTATCAAATACCGTTACTCTCTCACATTCTTGTTCAAGTACCTCTGCAGGATGAGTAACTAGCTTCTTTACCGTCAAAATACTTCCTCCGATTTTTTCATATTTATCACTATTCTCTACGAAAACAACCCGCTTCATAACCAGCTACATGAGAATATAAGGATTCACGTCTGTAGAAATGGTTAACCCGGTTGTTGCAGATTCATGCTGATATTGATCAAGTACCGTTTTAATGGCACGACCTAACTGTGGCTCACGTTTGTATTTTATCAAACATTGGTACCTATATCTATTTTTGATTCGAGGAATTGGTGAAGCGACAGGTCCTAGAACAATCGCTTCTGGAGAAAGACTATTCCGAATGTATCCGGTAATCTTCTCTGTCACCGACACTACCTTCATCAAATTCTCATGGCTTACTGTGATCAGGGATATATAGTAGAAAGGTGGATAATGATGAAGCTTTCTTATTTGCATTTCCCTTTCATAATACAGATCATAGTCCTGTTGAGAGGCAAACTGAATGCTGTAATGCTCTGGTGTATAGGTTTGTACAATGACTTCCCCTGATAGCTCATGTCTTCCAGCTCTTCCACTTACCTGTGTTAGCAGCTGAAAGGTTTTCTCAGATGAACGGAAATCAGGGATATGCAGCATCGTATCAGCTGAAAGAACTCCTACGAGCGTAATCTTAGGAAAATCTAATCCTTTTGCAATCATTTGCGTTCCTAACAGAATATCTGCTTTTCCTTCACCAAAATCAGTTAACAGCTTTTCATGCGCCCCTTTTTTTGAAGTTGTATCCACATCCATCCGGATCACTCTTGCCTCTGGCAACACTTTGCCTAGTTCTTCTTCAATCTTCTGAGTACCTGTTCCAAAATAACGAATATACTCTGATTGGCATTCCGGGCATTGTGTTGGAACATGCGACTCATAACCACAATAATGACACTTCATTCGCTCGCTGAATTTATGATAGGTTAATGAAATATCACAATCTGGACAGTTCACAACATATCCGCAGTCTCTACACATCACAAAGGAGGAATGTCCTCGCTTGTTTAAAAACAATACCGTTTGCTCCTGTTTATCGAGTCTATCTTTCAATTTTTCCATTAATGCTCTTGAAAACATGGATCGATTTCCTTCACGAAGCTCTTCTCTCATATCCACAACTTCAACATGAGGCATCGGTCCACTATTCATCCGGCTCGGCAAATTTAAAAGCTCAAACACACCTTTTTTTGCACGAGCAAATGATTCAAGTGCTGGAGTAGCACTTCCTAATACAACCGGGCAGCCATATTTTTTGGCACGTTGTATCGCCACATCTCTCGCATGATATCTTGGATTTTCCTCTTGCTTATAACTTGTTTCGTGCTCTTCATCAATGATGATAATTCCAAGGTTTTCAAAGGGAGCAAAAATGGCAGACCTTGCCCCTACCACCACTTTTACTTCTTTTCTCTGGATCTTTCGCCACTCATCGTATTTTTCTCCATTAGAAAGTCCGCTGTGCATGACAGCCACTTCATCTCCAAATCTCCCTTTAAACCGTTTCACCATTTGTGGAGTTAAGGAGATTTCTGGGACGAGTACGATTGCTTCCTTTCCCTTCTCTAACACTCGTTGAATTGATTGTAAATATACTTCCGTTTTACCACTACCTGTTACCCCATACAGTAAGAACACTTGATGGAGATTTTCTTCAATGGTTTGTAAAACGGGGGAAATGGCTCTTTTCTGCTCAGAAGTTAAGGGTAAAGCCTCTGTCCGTTCAAATACACGATTCTCGTACGGATCTCGGTACACTTCTACTTCTTCTTCCCTTAAGATCCCCTTATTAACAAGACCCTTTATAGCAGAGGAAGAAGTGTTTAAAAGGTTTATTAAATTTTGCAGTGGAACGGGAGCTGGGTTAGCTAGGAAAAACTCTATAATTTCCCTTTGTTTCGTTGCCTGAATGGATAGTAGCTTGAGTGAATCAGATAGCCCCTTTTCATTCACATGTGGCATTACATACCTGCGCTTTTTCTTATTCACCCGTTCCTTTACTTCATATATAAATTCAACATGACCATTTGCGATTTCTTTTTGCAATACTCTCCATGCATCCTTTTCAATCGTATCAAAGGGAACCATTTGAGTTTTCTCGAATACTCTTTGTAGGACTGGAGGTAACAGATTCACATCGATCGTCACTCGGATTTTCTTTTCGTATTTCGCTTTAAGTGCTGCCGGTAGCATCACCTGATAGGCAGATATTCGATAACAAAGTGTTTCTTCTGATAACCAATCCCCAAGCTGTAAAAGTTCGTTATTTAATACTGGAACAATATCCATAGGAGCAATAATATCTCTAAGCTTTTCAAACTCTGAGCTAGGCTGAATGGAAATGACAAACCCTTGAATTTTCCGAGGTCCAAATGGAACAACCACCCTCATTCCTGGGGTGATGACCCCTTCTAGATGCTCTGGGATACGATAATCAAACGGTCTGTCGGTTTGCTTAGCTGGGACATCCACAATTACACTCGCAATCATTCAGCTTCCTCTTTTGGGAGGAGCTTTAAAGCCTCTAAAAGAAGGGTTTTGGCCGCTTCTTGCTTAGTCATTAATGGTAACGAGATAGATTGTCCATCGCGCTTATAAATGGTTATTTTATTTGTATCGGTCCCAAATCCAGATCCTTCTTCTGCAACATTGTTTGCCACGATCATATCAGCGTTTTTCTTCTCAAGCTTTCTCATCGCATACTCTTCCACATGATCAGTTTCCGCAGCGAAACCAACCAATACTTGGTGCTTTTTGTTTTTACCAAGCTCAAATAATATGTCCTTGGTTCTTTCTAATTCAATCCTTGCGTCGCCTTCCTGCTTTTTAATTTTTCGATCTGAAACTATTTTTGGCTTATAATCAGCAACCGCAGCCGTTTTTACCACCAAATCACTAGATTCATATTGAGCGATCGTCTCATTAAGCATGTCCTGAGCACTTTCCACATGAATTACCTTCACTCCTGGTGGTGGTTCAATGGAAACAGGTCCTGTTATGAGTGTAACCTCCGCTCCAAGATTCCTAGCTTGTTCAGCAATGGCATATCCCATTTTTCCAGACGAAAAGTTCGTAATATAACGCACAGGATCAATTTTCTCTCTTGTTGGACCTGCTGTTACAAGTACCTTTTTACTTTTTAAAGGAGCTTGCACCGGTTGGAAAAATTCGGTGATTTTCTCTACGATTGTCTCAGGCTCTTCCATTCTTCCTTTCCCCACATACCCACACGCTAAATAACCCTCTCCAGGCTCGATAAACCCATATCCATAGCTTCGTAATGTTTCTAAATTCTTTCTCACGGCAGGATGGTCATACATATGAACATTCATTGCAGGAGCAATCCAAACCGGAGCGGTTGCAGCAAGCAATGTCGTAGTGATCATATTATCAGCAATTCCGTTGGCTAGCTTGCCAATGATATTCGCTGTGGCCGGTGCAACGACGATCAAATCAGCCCAATCCGCCAAATCAATATGTGCAATCACTTTTGAATTCTTTTCATCAAACGTGTCAATATGAACATCGTTTCTTGAAAGTGCCTGAAAGGTTAAGGGGGTCACAAATTTTGAAGCCGATTCACTCAAAATCACCTTTACGTCAAGCCCAGCTTGAGTGAGCTTACTAGTTAGTGCAGCTGCTTTAAAAACCGCAATTCCTCCAGAAACACATAGTAGGATTTTCTTTCCTTTCACAGACAAAACCTCCGTTCGATAAATATCTTTCTTCCATTATGCAAGAACCTATCTGCAATTGCATCTTTAAAACAAAAAACAACCTAAATATTTAGGTTGTTCCCCGTCTTTATTCAGCTGATTCGTCTTTTACGATACGGTAAGTGAGCTTATCGGCGTGAATTTCTTCTAACGCTTTTCCAACCTGCTTATGAGAAACATACTTATCTAAGTGCAGGTTTTCTCCTTGTTGTAGCTTTCGTGCTCTTTTTGCAGCAACGGAAACTAGTGAATACTTCGAATCAATTTTTGTCATTAATGAATCAATTGATGGATATAACATAGGATTAATCTACCTCCAAAATTCTTTTGTATCTAGGTTCTACTCGCTCACGACGTAAATGCTCCGCAATGACTATTGCATTAATGCGTTCAACTGCTCTGTCAACTTGGTCGTTTTCTACAACATAATCATAGAGATGCATCATTTCTAATTCTTCTCTTGCTGCATTCATACGATTGTTGATAACATCCTCAGTTTCCGTACCTCGTGTGACAATCCGGTTTTTCAACTCTGATAAACTTGGTGGAACGAGGAAAATGAAAAGACCATCCGGAAACTTCTTCCGAACCTGTCGCGCACCTTGTACTTCAATTTCCAAGAATACGTCTTTTCCACTATCTAATGTTTGTCTAACATAATCAACTGGAGTGCCGTAGTAGTTGCCCACAAATTCAGCGTACTCTAGAAGCTTTTCCTCTTTTATCAGTTGTTCAAATTCTTCTCTAGACTTAAAGAAGTAATCAACTCCATCAACTTCCCCTTCTCTTGGAGCACGGGTAGTCATTGAAATAGAGTATTCAAAGGCGGTATCAGGCTGTGAAAATACCTCTTTCCTTACCGTTCCTTTTCCTACTCCAGAGGGTCCAGATAATACAATTAATAACCCTTTCTCCTGCATGAATCTTTTCCTACCCTTCATCAATAATATCATCTTTATCATTTAAGCGGGCTGCAACCGTTTCTGGCTGTACCGCTGAAAGAATAACATGGTCACTATCCATCACAATTACTGCGCGAGTTCTTCTTCCATATGTAGCATCTATTAACGAACCACGATCCCTAGCATCTTGAATAATTCTCTTTATCGGAGCTGATTCGGGACTAACGATTGAAATAATTCGATTTGCAGAAACGATGTTTCCAAAACCGATATTTATTAGTTTAATTGACATGATTGTCCTCCAATCATAAGAATTATTTTTACCTTCCTAAAGCTTTTCTAAACCAAGAGCTATTCAATATTTTGAATCTGCTCCTTAATCTTTTCAATAGAGCTTTTTAACTCCACCACTTCGGTAGCAATTTTTGCATCATTTGCCTTTGATCCGATTGTATTAGTCTCTCTATTCATCTCTTGGACAAGGAAATCAAGCTTTCTTCCAATAGACTCCCGATCATTGAGGAAAGTTTTAAATTGTACAACATGACTATCTAGTCTTGTAAGCTCTTCATTGATATCTGCTTTATCTGCAAAAATAGCAATTTCAGTCACGATTCTCGCTTCATCGAGCTGCTGGTCTACATATTCTTGAATTCTCTTTTTTAACCGATTTGCATATTGCTCAACTACAGTCGGCGCATATTTTCTAAGCGCTTGGACAGTCGATTGTATTTTTTCAATATGGGATAAAATATCCTGCTGCAATGCCTTTCCTTCCACTTCACGCATATTCACACAATTTTGAGCAGCATCAAGCAAAGCATCTAACACAAGCTCTTCGATACACTCGATGCCAGATTCTTGCTCTTCAATACTAAATATCTCGTCTCGATTAAGTATATCTTTTATGGAAACACCCTCTTTAATTTGAAAGCGTTCCTGAATTTCCTTTATGTTCTGAAGATAGTCCTCTATGAGACTCCAATCGACTAAGAGTTTTCGAGTGGTCAGTCCTTCACCATCAATGGTGATAAAGACCTCGATTCTTCCTCTTTTTATGTATTCATTTAGCGTCTTTTTTAGCTTATCCTCGAGGCTAGAAAGACTTCTAGGTATTCGGAAGTGATATTCAGCAAATCGGTGATTCACCGTTTTAACCTCAACAGTTACCTTGATATGTTCGTTGCTGCGGATGCTCCTACCAAAGCCTGTCATGCTTTTTACCAAAGCCAACACCCCATAACTATTTGTGTATAGAAAAAGGTAATAGAGCTTTCTCTATCACCTTTTGGATTATAACATACTTTATTTATTTTTACTTGCCAAAAATGAACCTGCTAGTAAAAAAGTTGGGATGGAAGCAAAACCAATGACTAATAACCAATCACGAAGAGCCAGTGGGACGGTATGGAAGATTGGTTGTAATGGCGGATAGTACATAACTACTAGCATTAAAGCTAATGAAGAAATGACCGCCCATACTAGATACATGTTTCCGAATGGATTTCTTGAGAAAACTGATTTTTCACTGCGGCAATCGAAAACGTGAATCAATTGAGCTAAAACAAGAGTAGCAAAAGCAACTGTTTGAGCATGGATGAGATCATTAGGGTTTTCATTATATGAAATGATAAACGCAAGCAAAGTGGAAGTTCCAATTAAAAAGCCGCGTGAGATGACCTTCCAGCCTAACCCTCTTGCAAAAACTCCTTCTTTAGGACTCCGCGGACCGCGCTTCATTACATTTTCCTCTGGTTTATCAAGACCTAACGCCATTGCTGGTAAACCATCTGTAACAAGATTGACCCAAAGAATTTGAATCGGCACTAGAGGCAGCGGGAGCGCTAGCAACATAGCGAACAGCATCACTAATATTTCACCAACATTGGAAGCAAGTAGATAACGAATGAATTTACGTATGTTCTCGTAAATATTCCTACCCTCTTTAATCGCTGCTTTTATCGTTGCAAAATTATCATCAAGAAGAACTAAGGCAGATGCTTCCTTCGCCACATCTGTACCGGTAATTCCCATTGCTACACCAATATCTGCTGCTTTAATAGCCGGCGCATCATTGACTCCATCACCAGTCATCGCAACGATGTGTCCTCTGCTTTGTAATGCTTTTACAATCTTTAACTTATGCTCTGGAGAAACACGCGCGAATACTGAAACGTCATCCACCACTTCTTCAAGATCTTCTACAGACATTTCATTAAGTGCATTACCATCTAGCACCTTACTTTTTGGTGTTAATATACCTAGCTGTTTGGCAATTGCCTTCGCCGTTATTATATGATCCCCTGTAATCATGACGGTCTTAATGCCTGCTTCTTTACATTCTTTTACTGCATGCTTCACTTCTGGTCGCGGTGGATCAATCATTCCTTGTAATCCGATAAAAGTAAGATCCTTCTCTGCTTCTCTTTCATCAAGAATGAGCGTTCCAGGCGATACCTCTCGGTAAGCAATCGCAATCGTTCGTAATGCTTGAGATGCTAACCCTTCAATGGCATCCTTTACTTTTCCCTCCATATCACGAGACATAAACTGTCGACGATTTTCCCAAAGAATTGATTCACTTTTTGAAATTAAGACGTCTGGTGCACCTTTAGTGACAATAAATTGTCTTCCGTTCGTATCCTTCACTACAACACTCATCATTTTCCGGGCTGAGTCAAACGGAAATTCTTTTACTAACTCAAACTGTTTGTGAAGTTGGTCTCTTGTAAATCCTGCTTTTAGTGCAGATACTAGAAGCGCACCTTCTGTAGGGTCTCCATCAATAACATACTCACTGCCTTTTTGAGTGATTTCTGAATGGTTACAGAGCATACCAAACATCAGCATTTGCTGAAGTGCTTTTTCTTCTTTTATGGAAACCTTATGATCTCCCCGGTAGAATTCGCCTCTAGGCTCATAACCAACTCCACCAACTTGGGAAACCTCTCCCCCGCTCCATAAATGAGTTACGGTCATTTTATTCTGTGTCAACGTTCCTGTTTTATCAGAGCAAATAACAGAGGCACAACCTAACGTTTCAACAGCAGGAAGCTTACGAACGATAGCTTTTTGCTTAATCATTCGCTGAACGCCAAGGGATAATGCAACTGTTACAATTGCAGGTAGACCTTCAGGAATCGCAGCTACCGCTAGAGATACCCCAGCTAAAAACATGGTATATAAATCATGTCCGCCAAATACCCCTGCAATCACAACTAAGACCGTTAAAAGAAGGGCTGCAGTAATTAAAATTTTCCCTAATTGCTCAAGTCTTCTTTGGAGTGGTGTTTCCATTGTTTCCGCATTTTGTAGCAGGTCAGCAATTTGGCCCATCGCTGTTTTCATTCCGGTTCCAACGACAACTCCAACACCGCTTCCCCTCGTGACCATCGTCCCCATAAAGGCCATGTTTTGCATATCACCAAGGCCAAGGTTTTCTTCTTGCAATTTGTTATCTGTTTTTTGTACAGGTAACGATTCTCCCGTTAATGCTGATTCCTCGATTTCTAAACTATTGATTTCTATTAATCTTACATCTGCCCCGATTCGGTCGCCGCTTGTAAAGCGTAAAATATCTCCTGGTACAACCTCTCTTGAGGCGGTTTTTATCCAATTCCCGTCTCTTAAAACATATACTTGTGGTGCTGATAATTCCTTTAGTGCATGAAGCGAACGTTCGGCTTTACGTTCTTGGAAAAAACCTAAAAATCCATTAATAATGACAATCGCGATGATAGCAATCGCATCTATATACTCCCCTAACAGTCCCGAAATTAACGTCGCTGCTAATAAAACAAGAACCATGAAGTCTTTGAATTGACTAAAGAATAAGATTAAAGCGGACTGCTTTTCTCCTTCTTCTAGCTCGTTGAATCCATGTTGTTTTATACGATTTACTGCATCAGCCTCAGATAAACCGACCATGTAATCAGTATTTAAGGCTTTTTCCACTTCCTTTTTTTCCATTCCATGGAATTTCATCCGGCAATCCCTTCCTCCTTTTATTTTCAACAGAGTTGTCCCAACTCACTCTAAACTAAGCTTATTCAGCCTCGTCCAAAAAAATGATATAATTATTACAAAAGTGGGCGACCGCTTTTATTGAAAGGCACTATATAGAAAAGGATGTTCTCTTATGTCATTTGACGGACTGTTTACGCGTGCTATCACTAAAGAGCTCTCTGAGGCTTTACGTGGTGGGCGTATTAATAAAATTCATCAACCATTTAAAAATGAAATCGTGCTTGTTATTCGTGCAGGGGGAAAGAATCATAAGCTTTTGCTATCTGTCCACCCAAGTTACGCGAGAGCACAATTAACCACAGAGACTTATGAAAATCCAAATGAACCACCCATGTTTTGTATGTTATTAAGAAAGCATTTAGAAGGATACATACTGGAGGATATTCACCAGGTTGGTCTTGAAAGAATGATTGTCTTAGATGTAAAAGGAAGAAACGAGCTCGGTGATCTGTCCAGCAAACAACTTATAATTGAAATCATGGGCCGTCATAGCAATATTATCTTAATTGATAAAACACGAAACATGATTTTAGATAGCATTAAGCACGTTTCCTATGCTCTTAACAGCCATCGTGCGATTCTACCTGGTCAGGAGTATAAACTTCCTCCTGCTCAAAATAAAATTAATCCTCTAGAAGCTACAGAAGAGGATGTGTTAAGGAGCTTAGACTTTAATGCAGGGAAGATGGATAAGCAGCTGGTTGAGCATTTTGCTGGTTTATCTCCATTATTAGCAAGAGAAATCGTCCATGAAGCCGGAGTTGCCAATCGCAATACCATGCCTAAAGCATTTATCCGTCACATGGAAAAAATTCATACCCATCAATATGAACCATCGATTATGAATGCCCAAGGAAAAGAAATGTTTTATCTATTTCCGATGACCCATATATCAGGTGAAGTTCAGTCGTTTTCCAAGATTAGTGAAATGCTCGACCGTTTTTATTTTGGGAAAGCCGAAAGAGACCGTGTGAAGCAGCAAGGGAATGACCTGGAACGGTTGATTGTTAATGAACGGGATAAAAACAAGAAGAAAATCGATAAGCTTCAAAAAACGCTAGTAGACGCACAAAATGCGGAGGAATATCAATTATTTGGGGAGTTATTAACAGCCAATCTTTATGCAGTTGAAAGAGGAATGACATCCGTTGAGGTGATTAATTATTATGATGAGAATGCTGGAGTGGTTACCATTCCACTCGATCCTCAGAAATCACCTTCAGACAATGCGCAGCGATACTTTACAAAGTATCAAAAAGCAAAAACAGCACGTAAGATTGTACAAGAACAAATTGAAAAAGCGAACGAAGAAGTACTGTATTTTGAGACATTAATTCAGCAAATGGAGACCGCTTCTATTAAAGATATTGAGGAAATTCGTCAAGAGTTAGTTGAAGAAGGTTATATTCGAGACCGACAAAAAAATAAATCGAAAAAACAAGTTCTTGCAAAACCTGTGCTCGATCAATATGTGTCCTCTGACGGAACAGACATCCTCGTCGGTAAAAACAATAAGCAAAACGATTATTTAACAAACAAAGTAGCTAGTCGTGACGATATTTGGCTTCATACAAAGGATATTCCTGGATCACATGTTGTTATACGAAGCAAAAACCCTAGTGATTCGACCATACTAGAAGCAGCCAATATCGCTTCCTACTTTAGTAAAGCACGAAGCTCAAGCTCTGTTCCCGTTGACTTTACACAAGTAAGACATGTAAAGAAACCAAATGGAGCAAAACCCGGTTTCGTCATATATGACAACCAACAAACGGTATACGTCACACCTGACGAAAACCTTATCATCCAATTAAAAAAATAAAAAGCACAAAAAAAGGGTGTCAGACACCCCAAATGGACAGATTTGCTGTTTTTGTCCGTCTGGGGTGGACACTCTTTTTTCTGCATTTTATTTTATGCTTTTACTACCGGTTTCCAAGCGGTTGGGTCTTGGCTCCAGCTGCGAAGACTTGCTACTGCATCCTCTTCGATACTTCCAGCAGCTAAGGCAACGTCTACTAATGTTGAGAAATCTGTTAGTGAATATGTCTTAATATTAGCTTCCTCTAACAGCTTCTTCCCTTTTTCCAGTTCATACGTAAAGATAGACACGACACCTAATACTTCACACCCTGCTTCCCTTAATGCATCAACTGCTGTAATTACACTTCCACCTGTTGAGATTAAGTCTTCCACTACTACTACCTTTTGTCCTGCAAGAACACGGCCTTCAATTTGATTTCCTTTGCCATGACCTTTTGCTGATGAACGGACATAGCTCATCGGTAAATCAAGCAGTTCACTTACCCATGCCGCATGAGGAATTCCAGCTGTTGCTGTTCCAGCTACCATTTCTGTCTCAGGGAAGTTCTTAAGTATAAGTTCCTTTAGTCCAGCTGCAATCTCTCTTCTTGCTTCAGGAAAAGATAAAGTTAGTCTGTTATCACAATAAATAGGTGATTTAATTCCTGATGTCCAAGTAAAAGGATGATGGGGTTGTAACGAGACTGCTCCGATTTCTAAAAGTGTTTTAGCTATTTTTTGTTTCATATACTTTTCCCTCCCAGGCGTTTTTGTAAAGTTGATAAGCTAGTACCGGATCTTCGGCTCTTGTAATGGAGCGACCTACAACAATCATGGATACACCTGCGTTCCTAGCAAACTCAGGGGTAGCTACTCTCTTTTGGTCACCAACTGATTCCGAACTCATTCGAATTCCTGGTGTAACAGTTAAGAACTGTTCACCTAATTGCTCACGGATAAGCTTCACTTCATTTGAGGAGCAAACCACACCATCAAGTCCTGCATCCTGTGTAACCTTTGCGTAATGAAGAACGGATTGTTCGAGGCTCACTGAAATTAATTGTTCACCCTTCATTTGTTCCTCTGAAGTACTTGTTAGCTGTGTTACTGCGATGATTTTTGGTCTTTTCGCACCTAAAGCTGTTCCAGCCTCAAGTCCTTCTAGAGCTGCCACCATCATTTCTTTTCCACCCGCCGCATGAACATTCACTAAATCACAGCCCAGGCTAGCTAGATTTCTCATCGCACGACCCACTGTATTTGGAATATCGTGCAATTTTAAATCTAAGAAAATATCGTGACCCATTTCCTTTAGTTCTTGAACCATTGCAGGACCTTCTTTATAAAAAAGTTCCATGCCAACTTTAACAAATAGTTGCTCGTTATTAAATTTCTTTATAAAACCGTACACATCATTTTTATCTGGAAAATCAAGCGCGATGATAAGCGAGTTTTTCATTCTTCTTCCAGCTCCTTCCCGTACATTCTGAAATATGATCAAATCCAAGTTCATTTAATAACACTGGAAGTTGTTCAATGATTTTCGGACATACGAGTGGATCCACAAAATTAGCTGTACCAACTGCCACCGCACTCGCTCCGGCATAAAAAAATTCAATCACATCTTCTGCCGATTGAACGCCACCCATCCCAATAATAGGAATATTTACGTGCTGACTTACTTCATAAATCATTCGAATCGCAACCGGTTTAATTGCAGGACCTGAAAGTCCACCTGTATTATTAGCAAGCACAGGCTTACCTGTCTTCAAATCAAGCCTCATGCCAATTAAAGTATTAATCATGGTTAACCCGTCCGCACCGCCTGCTTCAACCGCCTTGGCCATCTCAACAATATTCGATACATTTGGTGATAACTTGACATAAACAGGTACACTGGACACTTCTTTCACTTTTTTCGTTAATTCCTTTGCCACCTCAGGAATCGTTCCAAAAGCAATACCACCTGTTTTTACATTTGGGCAAGAGATATTCAGTTCAAGAGCATGAACATTACTTACCTTTGAAATCTCACGTGCAACCTCAATATAGTCCTCTTCAAGTGAGCCAGCCACATTTGCGATGATCGGTACATCAAATTGGTCTAACCAAGCAAGCTCCTCATTAATCACCTTTTTAAGGCCAGGATTTTGCAAGCCAATCGCATTTAACATCCCCGCAGTTGTCTCTGCTACGCGTGGAGTTGGATTTCCAAACCGTGGTTCTACTGTTGTTGCTTTAATCATGATGGAACCTAATGTACTTAAATCATAAAACTGACTATATTCTCTACCAAATCCAAAGCATCCTGATGCAGGCATGATTGGGTTTTTTAATTGTAAACCAGGTAGGTTCACTGCTAGTTGACTCATATAAGAACCTCCCCTCCTTTAAACACTGGCCCATCCGTACAAACCTTTTTATACGTATATCCTGTAGGATCTTCCTGTGTTCTACATACGCATGCAAAGCAAGCTCCAATTCCACAGCCCATTCGCTCTTCAAGAGAAAGATATACATTTTTCTCAGGATACGCAGCCTCTAATGCTCGTAACATCGGGGTAGGACCACATGTGTATAATGTTTCAAACGAAAGATTCTGTGCGGAGATCACATCCGTTACAAATCCCTTTTCTCCAAGGGTTCCATCCACCGTTACAATATACGTTTCTCCTAATTCAGCAAATTTCTCTTCGTAAAAAACTGCATCTTTTGTTGCGAAGCCTAACACATGAATGACATTTACGCCTTTTTCTTTTAGCCTTAGAGATAATTCATATAGTGGAGGCACACCAATTCCGCCACCTACTAAAAGGGCGGTTGATCCAGCCTTTGCTTCCTCTACTGGAAATCCATTTCCTAATGGCCCAAGAACGTCTACAACATCTCCGATTTTTTTCTGTCCAAGCAGCTTCGTTCCAGTTCCTTCTGCCCGGAAAATCATCGTAAACATGTTTTTTGTTTGGTCGATTTTGGCAATACTAATCGGTCTACGCAAAAGTGGATCTACACTATCACTAACTTTTAGATGTACAAATTGACCTGGTTCATTCATCTGTTGGACGAGCTCACCCTTAAGGGTGAGCTCAAAAATATTGTGAGCTATTTCTTGATTGGAAAGTACGATACATTCCTCATTGCGAATCATAATAGTACTGCCTCCCTGCTGTTTGCGGGACTTTTCTCCATCGCCTCAGCTGAAAAATTCATTGATTCAATTACGCGTAAAATGGCATCTGCTGTATCTAATGAAGTTAAGCAAGGAACACCGTTTTCCACTGATTCTCTACGAATTCTAAAACCATCACGTTCTGGCTGCTTTCCTTTTGTTAATGTGTTAATCACAAATTGCGCTTGGCCGTTACGGATTACATCAACGATATCTGGGTGGCCTCCACCAATTTTCTCAACAACCTTCACTGGAATTCCTTGTTCTTGGAAGAACTTCGCTGTCCCTTCCGTTGCCATTACCCGGAACCCGATTGAGAAGAAACGCTTCGCGATCCCTAAAGCTTCTTGCTTATCTTTGTCAGCAATCGTCATAAGAACCGATCCAAATCCTTGAATTTTCATTCCTGAAGCAACTAATCCTTTGTAAAGGGCTTTTTCAAGCGTGTGGTCTTTCCCCATAACCTCACCAGTCGATTTCATTTCTGGTCCTAATGTAATATCAACTCTTCTTAGCTTCGCAAAAGAGAATACTGGTACTTTAACGAATACACCTTGCTTTTCTTCTACCAGTCCAGTCTCATAACCTTGCTCTTTCAGTGATAGGCCCAGAATCGCTTTTGTTGCCAGATTAGCCATAGGTACGTTTGTGATTTTACTTAAGAACGGCACCGTACGACTTGAACGAGGATTTACTTCCAACACATACACTTCTTCTTTTGAAACAACATATTGAATGTTGAAAAGTCCAATGATTCCTAATCCTTTAGCTAAACGAATCGTATAATCAACAAGCTTGTCTTTTACCGCTTGTGATATGCTTTGTGGCGGGTACACTGCGATTGAGTCACCAGAGTGAACTCCTGCTCTTTCAATATGCTCCATGATCCCTGGAATAATTACTGTTTCGCCGTCGCAAATCGCATCTACTTCTATTTCTTTTCCTGTTAGGTAACGGTCAATTAAAATCGGATGCTCTGGATTAATCTTTACTGCTTCCTTCATGTATTGCAATAACTCAGCTTCTTGGTATACGATTTGCATTGCCCTACCGCCAAGTACATATGATGGACGAACCAATACCGGATAACCGATTGAGTTAGCAATTACAGCAGCTTCAGCCGCTGTTCTTGCCGTTTTTCCTAACGGCTGTGGAATTCCTAGCTCTTGCAATGCAGCTTCAAAGCGGTCGCGATTTTCTGCACGGTCAAGATCATCTAAGCTCGTACCTAGAATCTTCACTCCTCTTTCTACAAGCTTTGAAGCTAGGTTAATTGCTGTTTGCCCACCGAATTGGACAACAACTCCAACTGGCTTTTCTAAATCAATAACATGCATAACATCTTCGATTGTTAAAGGCTCAAAGTAGAGCTTATCAGAGATACTGAAGTCAGTAGATACTGTTTCAGGATTATTGTTAATGATGATGGCTTCATAGCCAGCTTCTTGAATCGCCCAAACTGCATGAACCGTTGAGTAGTCAAATTCGATTCCTTGACCGATTCGGATTGGACCAGAACCAAGTACGATTACACTCTCACGGTCAGTTACAATCGATTCATTTTCATCTTCATAAGTTCCGTAGAAATAAGGAGTTTCAGACTCGAACTCTGCTGCACATGTATCAACCATTTTATAAACTGGAACAAGCCCCTTTTCTACTCTCCAATCGTAAACAGCACGCTCATTTGTTGCCCATAACTTAGCAAGGGTACTATCAGCAAATCCAAATTCCTTTGCTTCTCTCGCAATCTCCTCATCAAATGGAAGAGCTTGTAACTTTGCTTCGAACTCAACAATTTTAGCGAATTTTGAAAGGAAGAATAAATCAATCTTGCTCCAAGCATGAATCGTTTGGATCGTAACGCCACGTCTTAACGCTTCCCCGATATAGAACAAGCGCTCATCACCAGCTTTACGAATACGTTTCTCAAGCAACTCATCAGAAATTTCATCTGCATCGTTTAGTGAAAAATGGAATACATTCGCTTCTAGTGAACGAATGGCTTTTAATAATGATTCCTCAAAAGTACGACCGATCGCCATAACTTCACCAGTAGCCTTCATTTGTGTACCAAGGGTGCGGTTAGCACTTTCGAACTTATCAAACGGCCATCTTGGAATTTTTGAAACGATATAATCAAGTGCAGGTTCGAAACTTGCATAGGTTTTTCCTGTTACAGGGTTCATCATTTCATCGAGTGTTAACCCAACTGCGATTTTTGCAGCAAGCTTAGCAATCGGATATCCTGTTGCTTTTGATGCAAGAGCAGAAGATCTACTTACACGTGGATTTACCTCAATAATGTAATAATCATAGCTATCAGGATCTAATGCCAATTGGACGTTACATCCACCCTCAATCCCAAGGGCACGGATAATTTTTAATGATGTGTTTCTAAGCATTTGATACTCGCGATCGCTAAGCGTTTGACTCGGTGCCACAACGATTGAATCCCCTGTATGAACACCTACTGGATCGATGTTTTCCATATTACAAACAACGATTGCATTGTCATTAGCATCTCTCATCACTTCGTATTCAATTTCTTTGAATCCAGCGATACTTTTTTCTAATAAACATTGTGTAACCGGGCTATTTTTCAACCCACTTGTTACGGTTTCAACCAATTCCTCTTCGTTATGACAGATGCCTCCACCCGTTCCGCCAAGTGTAAACGCTGGACGAACGATGACTGGGTAACCAATTTGTGCAACGAAGTCATACGCTTCTTCAAGTGTATGAATAATTTCACTTTCAGGCACTGGCTCGCCTAAGTCATTCATTAATGTACGGAATAAATCACGATCCTCGGCTTGCTCAATGGCTGCAAGCTTAGTACCTAAAATTTCCACATTACATTCTTCAAGAACTCCAGAGTTAGCTAACTCTACTGCTAGGTTTAATCCTGTTTGTCCTCCAAGTGTTGGGACAAGTGCATCTGGACGTTCTTTTCGGATGATTGTGCTAACGAACTCCAAAGTAAGTGGCTCAATATACACAGCATCTGCCATCGTAGTATCTGTCATGATTGTTGCTGGGTTTGAGTTTACTAGGATAACACGGTATCCTTCCTCTTTTAATGCGATACACGCTTGTGTACCTGCATAATCAAATTCTGCTGCTTGTCCAATGACGATCGGACCTGATCCGATAACTAGTATGCTTTTTATATCTGTACGCTTTGGCATTCGATTGCACCTTCCCCTTTTTCTGTCTCAATCAACTGTAAAAACTGTTCGAATAAATAATTTGCATCCTCTGGTCCTGGTGATGCTTCCGGATGATACTGGACTGTAAATGCTTTTGCTTCTTTATGTTTTAATCCTTCAACCGTACCGTCATTTAAGGCGATATGTGTCACCTCTAATGAAGTTCCTTGAAGCGATTCTTCTTCAACAGTGTATCCGTGGTTTTGTGAAGTAAGAGCAACTTTTCCTGTTGCTAGATCCTTAACTGGATGGTTTGATCCTCTATGACCAAATTTCAACTTAACCGTATTTGCTCCACATGCTAAGGCAAAAAGCTGATGACCCAAACAAATTCCAAACAGAGGAACATGTCCAATAATTTCTTTAATCATTTCAATTGCTTCTGGAACATCCTTAGGGTCCCCAGGTCCATTCGATAGCATCACACCGTCTGGATTCAAACGTTTAATTTCTTCAGCTGTTGTGTTATAAGGAACAACGATTACGTCACAATCACGCTTATTTAATTCGCGTAAAATTCCATGCTTCATACCAAAGTCAACAAGAACGATTCTTCTTCCTCTACCAGGGCTTGCATAAGCAGATTTTGTGGAAACTTGCTTTACTTGATCGTTTCTAAATGGTGATTTTAATTCTTCAAGTACTTCCTCAACACTTGCATCGATTGAACAGATGGCTCCCTTTAGCGCTCCATATTGTCGAATAATTCTTGTAAGCTTTCTTGTATCTACACCTGAAATTCCAGGAATATTCTTTTCTTTTAATAATTCATCTAATGTTTTTTCATTTCTCCAGTTCGATGGAAACTCTGCCGCTTCCTTAACCACCATTCCATGAACAGAAGGAGAAATTGACTCAAAATCATCTCGATTTATTCCGTAATTTCCAACAAGCGGATACGTAAAAGTAACGATTTGTCCACAGTATGATGGGTCAGAGAGAATTTCCTGATAACCAGTCATTCCGGTGTTAAACACCACTTCTCCCATTTTTTCTGTGTCACTTCCAAAAGCTTTTCCGATAAAAACTGTCCCGTTTTCTAGTATTAATTGCCTTTTCATACTGTTACATACCCTCTTTTCCATGCGATTTTCCCAGCTGCGATTGTTACTACTGGCCATCCTTTACACTCCCAGCCACCAAACGGAGTGTTTCTACCTTTTGATAAGAATGTATTTGGATCAATGCTTTCTTCTTTCGCAAGATCTACAAGCACTAGATCAGCGACTGCTCCAACTTCAATCTTTCCATATGGTAAATTGAAACTTTGAGCCGGCTTCACTGTTAAGAAATCTACTAACTGCTTTTCTGTTAAAATACCTTTTTCAACAAGATTTGTATATAAAAGCGGGAATGCTGTTTCTAACCCAACGATTCCAAATGGTGCAAGAGCCATTCCCTCAGCTTTTTCTTCCGCTGTATGTGGGGCATGGTCTGTGGCGATAAAATCAATCGTTCCATCAAGTAGTCCTTCAATCAATGCCTCACGATCTGTTTTTCCTCTTAACGGAGGATTCATTTTATAGTTCGTATCTAATCCTGGAATATCCTCCTCACATAATAAAAGGTGGTGAGGTGTTACTTCTGCTGTTACCCTGATGCCAGCACGCTTAGCGTCTCGTACTACGCGAACCGATTCTTTCGTACTAATATGGCACACATGATAATGACAGTTTGCTGCTTCTGCTAATAATACGTCTCTTGCAATATGAACCGATTCACATACAGAAGGAATTCCGTTCAACCCATGTTTTTTTGAAAATTCACCTTCATGGACAGATCCCTTATGAATTAACGTGTTTTCTTCGCAATGTGCTACGATTGACATATCTACACTTGCTGCAAGTTGCATTGCTTGAAGCATCATATCTGCTGATTGAACTCCTACTCCGTCATCTGTGAAGGCAAATGCTCCTTCTTCTTTTAATGCTGCAAAATCAGTAAGTTCATTTCCTAGCTCTCTTATGGTAATCGAAGCATATGGCAGCACTCGAACAGCACCTGTTTCTGCAATTCGTTTATTTAAGTTTTGAAGAGTTTCGACTGAATCTGGAACCGGTCTTGTATTTGGCATAGCTGCAATCGTTGTGAAACCTCCACGAGCTGCCGCTAGTGTACCAGTAGCAATCGTTTCCTTCTTCTCTCCTCCAGGCTCACGTAAATGAACATGCAAGTCAACAAATCCAGGAGATACAAGCAATCCTGTCGCATCAATGATCTCTGCATCCTCCGCTTGAAGATCTGGACCAATCGCAGCAATCTTTTCGTCTTTTATTAAAATATCGACTGCCTCTTTTTGTCCTTTATCAGTAAGCCATTGACCATTTTTGATGAGAATTGTCATTGTTTTTTCCCCCTTCAGATTGTTGTAATGCTCTTTTTAATACTGCCATACGAACGTAGACGCCATTTTCCATTTGCTTAAAGATTCTTGAACGCTCGCATTCGACTAAGCTATCGGCGATTTCTACATCTCGGTTTACTGGCGCAGGATGCATAATAATGCTTCCTTTCTTCATTCGCTTCTCTCTTTCTACTGTTAAACCAAAAGCTTGATGATAATCAACTGTTTTCCCACCAACTTGATGTCTTTCGTGTTGAATACGAAGGAGCATAAGCACATCGACGGTTTCTGTTAATGTATCAATATCTTCATATCTTCCGTATTGTAGAAGTTCTTGGTCAATCCATTCTTTTGGTCCTGAGAACACGATTTCTGCTCCTAATCGGTGAAGAGCAACCGCATTTGACCTTGCCACACGGCTGTGTATTAGATCTCCAACAATTCCTACCTTAAGACCTTGGAAATGTTCGAATTCTTCGTAAATCGTTAATAAGTCGAGCAACGATTGAGTTGGATGATGACCGCATCCATCTCCAGCGTTAATAATTTTAACGTTCGTTTTGCCAACTAGCTGCTTGAAGTACTCGTCTTCTGTATGGCGAATGACGACCGCCTGAACTCCAATGGATTCTAAAGTTCGAACCGTATCATATAGTGTTTCACCTTTAGTGATACTGGATGAGTGTGTTTCGAATGGAATAATGTTTAAGCCCAGTCTTCTTTCAGCTATTTCAAAACTACATTTTGTTCTAGTGCTCGGTTCAAAAAACAAATTTGCTACAAAGGAAGATTGATTAGGCTGCCACGCAGCACCCTCAGAAAATTTTTTCGCCTCTGCAAGGATGTCGTAAATCTCGGTAACGGAAAGCTCTGAAGTAGTAAGCAGATTCATGATCAAACACTCCTTTTGTGGTTTATGTAAAAAATAGCACCCTTGACTTTTTTGTCAGGGTGCTATGCAGGTAGGCAGAAGTAGAACACACCAACTATGGTATCTCCACTTCTCCTATGCACCCTTTCAAGCCTCTCTGGACTTTCTTTAAAAGGTGTAACTATGCTACTTCACTTTCCTTATCACTTTCAAACATATCTTCGGCAGCTTCCGGTCTACCTGGAAGGATTAAATTGATCAAGATCCCTAAGATAGCTGCTAATGCCATTCCATGAATTTCAAATCCTTCTGATACTTTAATAACTGCTCCTCCAATACCTACTACTAAGATTACAGAGGAAATCACAAGGTTTCGTTTGTCTCCAAAGTCGATTTTGCTATCAACTAGCATGCGTAATCCTGATGATGCGATAATTCCGAAAAGGAGGATGGATACTCCACCCATTACTGGTGTTGGAATTGAACTTATCAGTGCTGTTACTTTACCTATGAAACCAAATACTGTTGCAACAACTGCTGCTCCAAGAAGTACATATACACTGTATACTCTTGTAATGGCTAGGACTCCGATGTTTTCCCCGTATGTTGTTTTCGGAGGGCCACCGATTAAGGCAGAAATCATAGTGGCTGTTCCATCTCCCAAGATCGAGCGATGTAAGCCAGGGTTTTTAATATAATCACGACCCACCACTTTACCTAATACCAGCTGGTGACCAATATGTTCTGACAATGTTACGATGGCAACTGGCGCCATTAATAATACTAAATCAAGTGTGACTTTCACTTCATAATCAACGAATGGTACAAAGAAGTTTGGCATTTCGAACCATTTTGCCGCGGCTACTGGGGCAAAATCCACGATTCCTACGACTAACGAGTATACATATCCGATAATGATACCTGCTAAGATCGGAATCATGCTCAATGTTCCTTTTCCGTAGATGGAGAAAATAATGGTTGCTACTAATGTTACAAGTGCTGCTGAGAAATGCAGTAAGCTGTACTCTCCAGCTGGATTATTCATTGCCATACTAACTGCGGTTCCTGCTAAAGCCAATCCGATTACTATAATGATTGGTCCAACTACGATTGGTGGTAGGAGATTCATAATCCATCGGTAACCTGCTTTTTTTATTATTAGTGCAACAATTCCGTACACTAAACCAGCAATAAAGCTTCCAATCATGGCACCTGCTGGACCGCCTGCTGCTTTTGCAGCAATGATTGGTGTAATGAAAGCGAATGATGATCCTAAATAAGCAGGTACTTGCCATTTTGTTATCATAAGGAACGCGATCGTTCCCAATCCACTGGAGATAAGTGCAATCGCTGGATCAAGTCCAACTAAGAATGGTACTAATATGGTAGCTCCAAACATAGCGAATAAGTGCTGTAGGCTAAGTGTTAGCCAATGGACTGGTTTCGGTATATCGTGTACGTCTAGGATTGGTTTGTTATTCATGTATGTTTCTCTCCTCTTGGTTGTTAAAATAAAAACCCTCTTTTGCACAAGAGGGTTTAGTTGCAGGTCAAGGTATATATTTCTCCCCTCGAGTCTACATTTCCCCTTGAAAGCCTCTCTGTGCTTTTTTAAAAGGTTATATTTATTTTTCGTGGATACTTACGGTATCATGTTTGTCAACTTCTGCTAGTTGAACAACAATCTTTTCCGAACTAGAGGTTGGGATGTTTTTCCCAACATAATCAGCTCGTATGGGCAATTCCCTATGGCCTCTGTCTACAAGTACGGCCAGCTGTACAGAAGCAGGTCTACCTATATCGACTAAGGCATCTAACGCAGCGCGTACAGTTCTTCCTGTGTATAATACATCGTCCACTAAGATGACAATTTTGTTAGTTATATCGTGAGGAATATCTGACCCTTTAACTAAAGGTTCCTGATCATTTGTTTTCTTTGTTAGATCGTCGCGATACAAAGTAATATCTAATTCTCCTACTGGAACCCCTGTGCCTTCAATTTCTTTAATTCTTTCAGCAAGTCGCTCAGCGAGAAATATTCCTCTTGTTCGAATTCCAATGAGAACAATTCGTTCTACACCTTTATTTTTTTCAATAATTTCGTGAGCAACCCTTGTCAATGCTCTTCTAATGGCTTGTTCGTCAAGTACGACTGCTTTTTGTGACAAGGTCTTCCCTCCTCATTTATCTATAAAAAAACCCTCTAGCCTAGTGGGTTAGAGGGTACACGAATTACAATTGTAGGCATACTTATGCCATACAAATTCCGTCTCCTTCTCAGCCTCACAGGACCGTCTTTAAAGGACTTATTCAACTAAAGAAATCATAAATCAGATGTAGAACTTTGTCAACGATTATTTCTCAAGAACTCGAGAAGCTCTACAAAGTACTCTGGTACAGGTGCTTCAAATTCTAAGTATTCATTGGTTCGAGGGTGATTAAAACCTAACACACCCGCATGCAGAGCTTGTCCGCCTATATCTAACGTCTTTCTTGGTCCGTATTTGGGGTCTCCTGCTAATGGAAAACCAATATACTTCATATGAACCCTGATTTGATGAGTACGTCCTGTCTCTAACTGACACTCGACAAGTGTAAAATCTTTAAAACGCTCCATTACCTGGAAATGAGTCACCGCATGCTTTCCATTATCAACAACAGTCATGCTTTGTCGATCTTTAGGGTCTCTAGCAAGAGGAGCATCAATCGTACCGTAATCATGGGGTATTACACCATGGACAATTGCTTGGTATTTTCGAGTCACTGTTTTTGCAACGAGTTGGTTCACTAGGCTTTCATGTGCTAAATCATTTTTAGCAACCATCAATAAGCCGGAGGTGTCCTTATCAATTCGATGAACGATACCTGGTCGAAGAACTCCATTGATTCCCGACAGATCTTTACAATGAGCCATTAATCCATTCACAAGTGTCCCTGTAGTATGACCAGGTGCAGGGTGTACGACCATTCCTTTGGGCTTGTTTACAACTAATACATCACTATCCTCATAAAAAATCTCAAGGTCCATAGTCTCTGGAACCACATCAAGCTCCTCTGGGTCAGGAATGCTGATTTCGATTACATCTCCAACCGAACATTTATAGCTACTTTTTACTTTTTGACCGTTAACAACAACATTGCCCTCTTGCATCCATAGCTGGACTTGAGACCTCGACCATTCATTATTAACACTTGAAAGAACCTTATCTAGTCTTTCACCTTTATGCTCTTCATTAATTGTTTGTATTACTTTTTCCATTTGCTATCTCCTTAGATTGTCGCTCTTCTTGCCACATTTGTATCATTAATAAACCTACTCCAATAACTAAGGCTGAATCAGCAATATTAAAGATAGGGAAATTATAGTTAAAAATATACGTATGAATAAAGTCAACCACTTCTTTATGTACTACTCGATCATAGAAGTTACCAATTGCCCCTCCTAGCATTAATCCGAGAGCCACTCCAAGAAGCATTTTACCCTTTGCTGCCTTTTGAATATAATATACAATCCCGATAATCACAATCACAGTAATTAAGTAAAAAAACCACATTTGTCCTTGTAAAATACCCCAAGCAGCGCCTCTGTTGCGGTGGGAGGTAATATAAAACCAGTTTTCAATAACGGTTATGCTTTCTCCAAGCTCCATTCTTTTCACAACTAACCATTTGGTCCATTGATCAAGAATAATGACAATTAATGCGATTATGTAATAAAACACAAAGGAAACCTCCAAACCTTTTCTTAATATTCCCTTTGCATTTTAGCACATTCTCTATAAAAACGACAGTAAACGCTTCTGATTAAAAAAGCGGCTTACATAAATAATGTTCAAGCTTCCCACAGTCCTCCACCGTTTTTAAGGTTGGAACCATTTGAAGTAGTTCATGAGGTAATAATTCACCTGATATTTCGCATCTGCCAAACGTACCATTCTCCAATTTTTCAATGGCACTATTAATGTCTCTTAATTCTTCCTCAATAAGTGGTTTTACTAAGGGAGACCCTTTCGAATTTGATAATTGCATCATTAATTCAGTACGCGATTTCCGGAGTTCCAAATAGAGCTTTTGTTCAAATGCTTCCATTTTATTCTACCTCCGTTTTCAGATGTTTTCCGTTAGTATATCGCGATGGACACGATTCGACACGAACAACATTTAACAACGAAAACAATCATTAACGAAAGTGGAATAATTACTCATACATATTCCCGTAACAAAGAAAAAACTCCCCGGAAATCCAGAGAGTTCTTCCATTATTTATACAAGATGGCTGTAGTTTTCTTTTACTACATCCGCACAACGTGGACAAAGGGTTGGATGATCCTCTACTTTGCCAACTTCTGTTGTTACCGTCCAGCAACGTTCACAAGTTTCACCTTCAGCTTTTGATACGACAATTGCAGCTGTTTCAAGCTTTACAGCTTCTGCAGGCGCAGAATCGATATCTCCAGCTAATTCAAAACCAGACACGATAAACAATTGTTGAAGATTTTCTTTAACTGATTGTAAAAGTTCCTTTGTTTCACTAGTTGCATACAAGCTAATTTTTGCTGTTAATGACTTCCCGATTACCTTTGCATTACGTGCTTCTTCTAAAGCTTTTAGGACATCATCACGAACCTTCATAAATTTCGTCCATTTTTCTTCAAGCTGCTTGGCATTAGGAAGGTCAACATGTGAAGGCATATCAGTTAATTGAACGCTATCTTCCTCCACATTAGGAATGTATGCCCATACCTCATCAGCTGTATGAGAAAGAATCGGAGCTGATAATTTTGTTAATGCTAATAAGCTTTCATATAAAACCGTTTGGATGGCACGGCGCTCATAGTGATTCTTTGCCTCAATATATAGAACGTCCTTTGCAAAGTCAAGGTAGAATGCACTTAAGTCTAGCGTACAGAAGTTATTGATCGCATGGTAAATGCTCGCAAATTCATATTCTTCATAAGACTTTGTCACAGATTTAATTAGCTTGTTTAGCTTCACCAGCATGAACTGATCTACTTCACGAAGCTTATCAAACTCTACTTTATCAGTAGCAGGATTAAAGTCTGCTAAATTTCCTAATAAGAATCGGTATGTGTTACGGATCTTACGGTATACTTCAGCTACTTGCTTTAAGATAGCGTCAGACACACGAACATCTGATTGATAATCCACAGATGCTACCCATAAGCGTAAAATATCTGCACCTAGCTGATCCATTACCTTAGCAGGAACAACAACATTCCCAATTGATTTACTCATCTTTCTACCTTCACCATCAAGAGCGAAACCATGGCTTAGTACTCCCTTATACGGAGCCTTACCTGTTACAGCTACCCCTGTAGATAATGAAGAGTTAAACCATCCACGGTATTGGTCAGAACCTTCGAGATATAGATCCGCTGGTCTTTGTAAATCGCTTCTCTCTTCAAGAACAGCTTGGTGAGAAGAACCAGAATCAAACCAAACGTCCATAATATCCGTTTCTTTTGTAAATTTACCATTCGGGCTTGATGGATGTGTAAAGCCTTCAGGTAACAGATCTTTAGCTTCTCTTTCAAACCAAACATTTGACCCATTTTCACGGAATAACCCGGATACATGTTCAATGGTTTCATCCGTGATAATTGGTTCGCCGTCTTCCCCATAAAATACAGGAATTGGAACACCCCATACACGTTGACGAGAAATACACCAATCTCCACGGTCACGTACCATATTGAATAGACGAGTCTCTCCCCAAGCAGGAACCCACTTCGTTTCCTTAACAGCATCCAACAAGTCTTCACGGAAATCTTTGATAGATGCGAACCACTGAGCTGTTGCACGGAAAATAACAGGCTTCTTCGTTCTCCAGTCATGCGGGTATGAGTGAGTAATAAATGTTAGTTTTAATAAAGCGCCCACTTCTTGAAGCTTTTCCGTAATCGGCTTATTGGCTGTATCATAGAAAAGTCCTTCGAAACCAACGGCTTCCTTCGTCATAACTCCTTTATCATCAACCGGACAAAGAACGTCTAAACCGTATTTTTGACCTACGTAGAAATCGTCTTCCCCGTGTCCTGGAGCCGTATGAACACACCCCGTACCTGCGTCTGTTGTGACATGTTCGCCAAGCATGACTAAAGATGTGCGTTCATATAACGGATGCTTCGCTAAAATATGTTCTAGCTCTTGGCCTTTCACCGTCTTTACTACCGTTACTTCTTCCCAACCAATTTCGTTTGTTACTGCTTCTAAAAGCTCTTCAGCCACAAGGTACTTTTTATTATTCACCTGAGCAACAACATAATTTAAAGTTGGATGAACAGAAATTCCAAGATTAGCTGGAATGGTCCATGGGGTTGTTGTCCAAATAACAATCTCCGTATCCGTATCAAGTACACCCTTACCGTCTTGGACAGGGAAACCAACATAAATAGAAGCTGACTTTTTGTCCTGATACTCAATTTCAGCTTCTGCTAGAGCCGATTCACTAGAAGGTGACCAGTATACAGGCTTCAAACCTTTATAAATATAGCCTTTCTTTGCCATTTCTCCGAAAACCTTGATTTGCTGTGCTTCATATGCTGGATCAAGAGTGATATAAGGATTCTCCCAATCTCCACGAACACCTAAACGCTTAAATTGAGTACGTTGGGAATCAATTTGACCTAAAGCATACTCTTCACAAAGCTTACGAAACTCTGCAACTGTAAGTTCCTTACGCTTAACACCTTTATTTGTTAAAGCTTGCTCGATTGGCAGCCCGTGTGTATCCCAACCGGGTACATATGGTACGTTGTATCCACTCATTGACTTATAACGCACAATAAAGTCCTTAAGGATTTTATTTAATGCATGCCCCATGTGTATATCTCCGTTTGCGTACGGTGGCCCATCGTGAAGAACAAACATCGGACGATCCTTCGTACGATCTTGAACTCTAGAATAAATATCCATTTGGTTCCATTTTTCTTGAATATCTGGTTCACGCTTTGGCAAATTCCCTCGCATCGGGAATTCCGTCTGAGGCATCAATAACGTATCTTTATAATCCATTTGTAAACTTCCTCCTAAATCTTCCTCTTCTAGCTTCATTGTTACCCGTTTTAGTAAAAGTAAATACAAAAAAGCCCTCTCATCCCAAAAAGGGACGAGAAGGCTTATATTCCCGCGGTACCACCCTAGTAGATAGGCAAATAACCTATCCGCTCAAAAATTCGTAACGTGAATTTAAACGCCAAAGCTTACTATTCCTTGTGGTCGTTCAGCTTGGTACTCAAGGGTGATATTCAAACTTATCGCTTTTGTTAACCTCTCACCAACTGTTAACTCGCTAGAAAAAGCATTGATAAATTCTACTATCCCTGTCATCGCAACTTGCAATTTTTACTTATTAAAAAATTATATTCGAAGAAACTGCTTTTCGTCAAGCCAATGAATCTTCTTCTTTTAAATTTGCAGATTTTAATTCTGCTGAATCAAGCTCGTATTGTAATAGATGATCCCAATCATCGTTATTCAGCATATCCAGCTGTGCTTCAATAAGCATTTTAAAACGAGTTCTAAACACTTTGGATTGCTTTTTCAGATCCTCAATTTCTAGAGCTATTTTACGAGCTTTAGAAAGGGACTCATTTACGATGCGATCCGCATTTTTCTCTGCTTCTCTGATAATTAGCTTAGCTTCTTTTTGAGCATTTCGCTTTAGCTCTTCAGCTGCTTCTTGAGCTACAACGATGGATTTATTTAAGGTTTCTTCAATATTCGAAAAATGAGTTAAACGCTCATTCATATCCTTTAATCGTTCATCAAGTTCTTTCTTTTCTCGAATAATCAATTCATAGTCCTTAATGACTTGGTCAAGGAACTCATTTACTTCATCTTCATCGTAACCACGGAATCCTTTTGTAAATTCCTTGTTATGTATGTCTAACGGTGTTAATGGCATTATAAGCCACCTCCAATTGCTTAATAGTATATACTATTCATTGTAACAGATATTCGACAAGTACTTTTAAATTCCTGCAATTTTTTTATAAATTATTGATGTTTTTCTACAACAATTCGCCATTTATCTTTCTTTGTTTTCCCATCAATTGAAGATAGTTTTGCTCTTCCGTATCCTCGTACAGATAAGACATCGTCTTCTTTACATTCAAAAGAGGGATTTTCAATGGTCATCCAATTCACTTTTACTACTCCACCTGCTATTAATGTTTGAGATTTCTGACGAGAGATATTATGAGCAGCAGCTACCATAGTGTCTAACCTTAGGGAAGAAACGGTTGTTGTAAACTCATTCCATTGTTCCTTCATTTGAATGGCTTCTTCGAGACGACGCTCTTTTAAACTTACTTTCGAACGTCCTACCGACTCAAGTTGCATCGAAATATAATCGCTAACTTCATTGGCGACAAAGAGTTGAATGATTTCCCCTTCCATAAGGATGTCTCCAAATTTCCCTCTTTTTAGTCCTAGTGACATCATGCTACCTAAAATTTGTCGATGCTCAATTGATACAAACTTATTTGGGTAAACCAGTTCATATAAGGAAATTTGGAAATCCTCTTTCTCTACAGAATAATAATCTGGATAAATGAAGGCTCTCTTTCTTTCCACCAACTCTGCTCCTCCAAAAAATTGAACCTTTACCTCCGAATTCGCTCCTATAATCATCTCGACAATCTTCTGCTCTCTCGGGTCAAGAAAATCAGTCAGTTTTGGAGCGTAATTACTTTCCACCTGCTCCTTCCAACTCATTACTTGATCGACAAAACTATGCTCTTCACGTCGGAAGTGCTGATGCAAATCCATATTATTTCAATCTCCAATCCAATATAAAGATATGAAAGTGCAAAAAAGGGGCATTTATGCCCCTTTTAGCTAAAACCAACCAAATAGCGTATACAAGCCTGTTGATGCCAATTTTAATACAAAAATACCAACAATCGGAGAAATATCAATCATTCCACCGATCGGAGGAATAATTCTTCGGAACGGCTCTAAATAAGGTTCACAAATTCTTGTTAAAAATTGACCGATAGCAGTTTCCCTTGCATTAGGAAACCAAGACATAAGAATATAAATAATCAATGCCCAAGAATAGATATCAATCACTCGAATTAATATTGATAGAAGTAAATCCATTTACGTATTACCACCTCGTATCTTCGTATTCTGTTTCTTGCATTAGCTGTGAGATATTGCCTGATACCTCCACATTGTCAGGTGTACATAAGAAAATTTCTGCACCAATCTTTTGAATATCTCCACCGATGGCATACACAGTACCACTTAAAAAATCAACAATCCGTTTCGCTTGGTCCCGTTCAATTCTGTGTAAATTCACAACAACTGCTCGACGATTTTTTAATTGATCTGCAATTTCCTGAGCTTCTGCATACACTCTTGGTTCAATTAAAACAACCTTTGAAGATTTTTGAACACTCTGTAAGCTTACCACATTCTGTTTAGGAGACACACTTTGTTGCTGTTGCTGTGGTTGTCTTTGTGTCTTTGTTGTTGGAGCCTCGTACTCCTCTTCTTCATTCTCATATTCATCATCTAGGAAAAAAAATGTTTTAAATTTTGATTTAATACTCATTCATTACACCTCCCACACTATTCGCCCACCAATGCGGTGCCGATTCGTATCATCGTAGATCCTTCTTCAATGGCAATCTCAAAATCATTAGACATTCCCATTGAAAGCTCCATACATGGAGCATATGGTAAATCCATATGTTGAATTTCAAGTTGAAGATTTTTTAACGATTGAAAGCTTTGTCTAATGATCGTATCGTCCTCAGTAAAAGGCGCCATCGTCATTAGCCCTTCTACCCTTATTTTAGGGTGTTTTTCTAATTCCTTTATAAATGGTACCACCATTTCTGGAGTTAATCCATGCTTTGATTCTTCACCAGACGCATTCACCTGAACAAAACAAGAAATCGTTCTATCACCAGCTCTTGCATTAATTTCCTTTGCCAAGGATACACGATCTAATGAGTGAATATAATCCACTTTATCTATGATATTTTTTACCTTTCTTGTTTGTAGAGTTCCGATAAAATGCCAGGTAGGCTTGTCCCCTATAGTGCTCCACTTTTCAAGAAGGCCTTCATCACGATTTTCACCAAGATGTGTTACCCCACATTCTAATGCCTCTGATGCTCTTTCTGTTGTTACATATTTCGTTACAGCTATGATTTTTATTTCTTCTGGATCTCGATTGCTCCTTTGACTCGCTTCTTTTACCTTTTCCTGGAGCACACGTAGATTTTCACTTACTTTCATTCTCTCGATTGCTCCTCCTTCCAACCAATAAAACTCATCATCCGACCCGTTTTCCCCTTGTCTCTTCGGTGGGAGAAAAAATAATCGGAATCACAACTCGTACATAAATCAGTTACCTGAATATTTGATTCAATCATACCTGCTTTGATGAGAATTTGTTTATTTAACTTCTTTAAGTCTAAGTGGTAGAGGTTTTCTTTGATTCGATTATATGGTTTTTTTTCGACATCTTCCACTAAATTTTCCACATATGAAATGACTTTATCATCTACAATATAACATTTTTCGCAAATGGAAGGGCCAATTACTGCAAAAATTTCCGAAACAGGTATATTTTCGTCCTTAAATACTGTTATCACACTTTTAGCGATCCCTCCAACTGTCCCTTTCCACCCCGCATGAGCAATCGCAATTGCTTCGTATTTTGGAGCAATAAAATAGAGCGGAACACAGTCAGCAAAGCATAATGTTAAAAGCAGATTTTTATCATAGGTAAAGAAAGCATCGGTATCCCTGAGCGCATTCGCGTATGAATTTGAACCAAGTCCACGGTCATATACCGAGACTTTTTTCACATGTACATCATGCGTCTGCTCGGCACCTACCCAATTAGATAAAGGGATACCAGTACTTTTTGATAAGACTTTTCGATTTAAGCAAACGTCCTGTTCCTGATCTCCAACGTGAAATCCAGTATTCAACGTTGAAAAAGAGTTCTTGCTATGGCCTCCGTTTTTCGTAGTAAAACCCGCAACAAGTCCGTTGAAACGATCTGTCCACTCTTTTATGATGAAATGAGACGTTTCTTTTAGAATAAATGGTTCCATTATATAAACCTCAATTGTTTGTTGATTTTTCTATAGTTTACCATAATTCGCAGTATACTCCCAGTGAATTCAGGCTTACTTGGCTTCTGCTTCATCATATTGTCCTTCATTAACCCCTCTGTAACGAACTAAAATAACATCCTCACCAATTTTAAGTATGTTTCTCCAAGAAATAATGATCTCCTCTTCTTTACCAAAGAAGCCTAACATCCGTCCGTTACCACTTACAATAATGGCCTCAATTTTTCCGTTTGAGAGATTTATTTCTATATCACTAATATTCCCTAACTTTTTTCCATCTGCAACATTGACCACATCTTTAATTTGAAATTCTGAAATTTTCACCATCATATTTCACTCCCGACTATTCGATAATTAAATATATGAAGATGGGAGGAGTATTCATGATTGTTTTATACAAAAAAAACTACCGAGATTAGTCGGTAGTTTATGTTTGTATGTTCTTATTCATTTGTTTAATCGCAGCTTTTTCTAGTCTGGACACTTGGGCTTGTGAGATTCCTATCTCTTCAGCTACTTCCATTTGAGTTTTTCCTTGGAAGAATCGCTTTCTTAGGATGAGCTTTTCTCTATCGTTGAGTCGTCTCATTCCTTCTTTTAAAGCAATTTCTTCAATCCATTGAATATCCTTGTTACGTTCATCGCTTAATTGATCCATCACATAAATAGGATCTCCTCCGTCATTATAGATAGGTTCAAATAACGAAACGGGATCTTGAATGGCATCTAAAGCAAAAACAATTTCTTCATGAGAAACATCTAGTACTTTTGCAATTTCTTCAGCAGTTGGCTCCTTTGACGTCTCACTCATTAGTTTTTCTCGAACTTGTAATGCCTTGTAAGCAATATCCCTTAAAGAACGGGATACTCGAATCGGGTTGTTATCTCTTAAGTATCGTCGGATTTCTCCGATTATCATCGGAACAGCATAAGTAGAGAATTTCACGTTTTGACCTAGGTCAAAATTATCAATTGATTTCATCAACCCGATGCACCCTACCTGAAACAGGTCATCAACAAACTCACCACGATTGTTAAATCGCTGAATGACACTTAACACAAGGCGTAAGTTTCCATTCACGAGCTTTTCTCGGGCTGTTATATCCCCGGCTTGCATTTCTTTAAATAGTAAACGCATTTCTTCATTTTTCAAAACAGGTAACTTAGATGTATCAACACCGCAAATTTCAACTTTATTACGAGTCAATTCTTTTCCCTCCTCACAGGAGCTGCTGTACAAAAAACAGTATCTCCCCGAGAAGGAAAAATATGCACATCCAAAATGGACATGCATACTAAGAATTTCCTATAAATGTCTTTAGGACAAGGTATTACACATATTATTTTATTCTAAAAAATTTTTCTTTCTTCAAAGAAACGAACTAAACCATTTTATTAAACTCTTTCTTCAGTCTTTTAATAATCCTTTTTTCCAGTCTTGAAATATACGATTGTGATATACCAAGCATATCAGCAACGTCTTTCTGGGTTTTTTCTTCTCCCGTACCTAATCCAAAACGCAACTCCATGATTTGTTTTTCACGGTCATTCAGCTGATGTAATGCTTTTAATAAAAGCTTTTTATCAACATTTGCTTCCAGGTCTTTTGTAATAATATCTTCTTCTGTTCCTAATACATCTGACAATAACAACTCGTTACCGTCCCAATCAATATTCAATGGTTCATCAAAGGAAACTTCTGAGCGAATTTTATTATTTCTCCGTAAGTACATGAGTATTTCATTTTCAATACATCTTGATGCGTATGTAGCAAGCTTTATTTTCTTTTCAGGATTAAACGTGTTAACTGCCTTTATTAAACCGATCGTTCCGATACTAATTAAATCTTCAATATTAATTCCTGTATTTTCAAACTTTCTAGCTATATAAACAACAAGTCGTAAATTTCTCTCAATAAGGATGGACCTCGCTGCTTTATCCCCACTCGGAAGTTTTTGAAGCAACACTTCTTCTTCTTCTTTTGATAACGGAGGAGGCAATGCCTCACTTCCACCTATATAGAAGACCTCATCTGTCTTGAGTCCTAGCTTGATTAATAATTTATACCAGTAATAAGATAGTCGAAGTTTTATATTTTTCATGAGTTGTCCTCCTTCTAATTTATGTTTTTCTGAGTATAGTAATATTAACTTACCTTTACATCTGATTTCACCTTTGCGACACCTGTTACCATCTTTGGATGAACAATACACTGAAACGTATCGTCAGAGGAAAGCTGCTGGGTTGTAAAGGAAACTAATCCTTTGTCTACTTGAATTATTTTTTCTTCCATCTCTATTTGAAGTTGGTCAGGCTTAACAGCAATGATAAGCTGATGCTCTTGTCCAACTACTTTATACGGGATAATTCGGAGCTTATTTTCCCATTCAGTTGGAAGAGAGGCTTTTCCATAAATGATCTCATCCTTTTCACTTGAAAGTATCCTAATGGATTCAGGGATCGTTTCTAATTGGTTATAGACAGAGACAAACATGACAGGCATTTTAGTGAGAGGATCATAAAGTTGATTCCCACTATCCACAAGACCTTTACATGTGAATTGACTTTCTCCAATCTGAATGCGAATAGAAACCATTTGATCAAATTGTATTTTCGTCATTTCAAATTGTTCAATATTTGATCTGGAGAAATGCCATGCAATCGGAAAACCTATGAGAACAAAAAACCAGCTAATCGGATCACCAAATCCCTTTACACTTCCTATTAAAACAGAGGAGGTCAATTGGTTATCAAACTGAATGAAATAATGAACCCCAATAAGCGCTCCACCTACTAAAAAGGTAACGAAATAGAAGGTCATCGTTGTACGGATAAAGGTACGTAATCTTTTGTATCCAAAGGTAACTAGAACCATCACTAAAGAAAAGGCTAATTTCACGACAGGATGACCAGAATAATTCTGAAAAGGAGTAAAAGCCAATATAATAATGAAGGATCCTATAAGTCCTCCACAAAACAGTCTCCAAATCTTATACTCTCTTTTTACTATTATGGCAGTTAAATAAAGAAGTAACGTATCGAAAAGGAGATTTAGCAGCCAAATCACATCTAAATAAAGTGTCAAAGATTTTCCTCCTTGCTCGTTTCTCCTTATTCAATCTATTATTCTGTTATGAAAAAGTATAACGTACATAGATGTTGGAAGTGTGTCACTTTATGTACATAAAAAAGAAGAGATTTTCACAAATCTCTCCGTTTTTTGTCAAAATTTCTCATCTCAGGTTGGGAAAACTGATTTTCCTCTTAAAACAAAATAAAAAGCAGAATTCTGGTCGAATTCTGCTTTTTGTATTGATAGGGTTTACCTATCGTCTTCTATTGCGATTACGTAAGAAAGTAGGTATATCTAACGTATCGTCACTGCTGTGTGAAGTATTTGAACGTACAGGTTCATTGTACTCCTCTTCACGAATGATTTCTCTTTGTGGCTTTGTAGGTGCAACAGATTGTTTTTGTTGCCCAAAACCTGGACGACTTGTTGGCTTCGGTTGAGAAATATCTTCATTGAAACCGGTCGCAATCACTGTTACTAGGATCTCATCCTTCAAGTTATCATTGATAACCGATCCAAAAATCATGTTCACTTCTTGGTCAGATGCAGAAGCAACGATATCTGCTGCTTCCTGAACTTCATATAGGCTTAAGTTTGATCCACCAGTAATGTTCATCAAGACTCCTTGTGCTCCATCAATGGACTTTTCTAGAAGCGGTGAAGAAATGGCTTTCTTTGCTGCTTCTGTTGCACGGTTTTCTCCTGCAGCTACACCAATCCCCATAAGAGCAGAGCCTTTGTTAGACATAATTGTCTTTACATCTGCAAAGTCTAAGTTGATAAGACCAGGTGTTGCAATAAGGTCCGATATACCTTGAACCCCTTGACGTAGAACATTGTCAGCCTCACGGAATGCTTCAAGCATTGGTGTACTCTTATCCACAATTTCAAGAAGACGATCATTTGGAATAACGATTAGTGTATCAACCGCTTCCTTCATGGAAGAGATGCCACCTTGAGCTTGAGTCGAACGCTTTCTACCTTCAAACGTAAACGGTCTTGTTACAACTCCGACTGTTAATGCCCCTAACTCGCGAGCGATTTGAGCAATAACGGGTGCAGCCCCTGTTCCAGTTCCGCCACCCATACCAGCTGTAACGAAAACCATATCGGCCCCAGCTAACACTTCTTCAATTTGTTCTCTACTTTCTTCAGCTGCTTTTTTCCCTACTTCAGGGTTTGCTCCTGCTCCAAGTCCACGAGTAAGCTTTCCCCCAATTTGCATTCTTGTTTCTGCCTTCGATAAATTTAATGCCTGCGCATCTGTATTTACCGCGATAAATTCGACACCTTGGACGCCATGCTCAATCATCCGATTAACAGCATTGTTTCCGCCTCCACCTACGCCGATTACTTTTATAGTTGCCAATGAATCTAAATTTGTATCAAATTCCAACATGACAAATCCTCCTAATTCGTCGATATTCCCGGTAGCGATCGATTGAATACTATTCAAAAAAGTAACCAAGGAATTTTTTCACTCGTGATGTCATTTTTTCTTCCGGCTGCTTGTCCGGCTTTGCCTTTGGTTGAGGCTGCTTTTGAACTCTCTTTTCCTTTGATTCGCCAGCAGCCGTACTGTTACCAATAGACCTACCTTGTATTTTAGCATTTTTGTAAGCGAATTTTATTAAACCGACAGCAGTCGTGTATTGCGGTTCACGTACTCCAATATAATCCGGAATGGCGATGCGAACTCGGTTTTGGAAAACCACTTGCGCTAATTCAAGAATTCCTTGAGTGTTTGCTACTCCACCTGATAAAACATAACCACCAGGTAAATCACGAATGCCCAAACGTCTAATTTCATTTTGTATAAGGTCAAAAATTTCTTCCGTTCTTGCTTCAATAATATCAGAAACTTCAAGCTGGTTAAATTGTTGATGCTGATCACTTCCGATAATCGGTACGCTAAACACTTCTTCTTCGGAAGCATGGTCATAGTATGCATGTCCATGTTTTGTTTTTATTTTCTCAGCATCTTCAGTAGATGTCCGAAGACCAATCGATATATCTTTTGTTATATGGTCTCCACCAACTGGAAGTACACTTGTTGCTCGTAAGAATCCATGTTCAAAAACACTAATTGTTGTTGATCCCCCACCAATATCAACGAGTGCCACACCTAAGTTTTTTTCATCCTTTGAGAGTGCAAAGGCACCAGAAGCAAGTGGTTGTAAAGTAATATCAAGGATTTCTAATCCAGAACGTTCTACGCATCGAAGAGTATTATGTAAAATCGTCTTAGAACCTGTAATAATCGTTCCTTCCATTTCAAGCCTTACACCTATCATTCCCCGTGGGTCATTAATTTCATCTAATCCATCAACAATAAATTGCTTCGGAATGACATCAATAATCTCACGCTCAGGTGGAATGGATATTACTTGTGCTGCATCAATTACTCTAGCAACATCCTCATTGGTAATTTCACGATTTTCACTTGATACAGCTACTACACCATGACATGGCTGTAACATCACATGATTTCCAGTTACACCAACAATTACCTTATTAATTTCCATGCCTATCATTCTCTCAGCTTGTTCGATTGCCTTTCTAATAGAATGAACGGTTTCATCTATATCAACAATGGATCCTTTTCTTAGTCCTTCGGATTTAACATTGCCAACACCAATAATATTCAAAGAGTCATTGACCATTTCTCCAATGATCACTTTTACGCTGGATGTACCGATGTCAAGACTTACATATATTTCATTGCTGTTCATTCTTTGGCACCTCCTTTAACAATTCAAAAAATTGAACAACAATTCCTATTTTTTCATACCGTATAATAATGTATCTATAAGATTATTCGGCAAATTTAATATATTCCCTTTTAAAATATACAAATTTTTTCTATTTTTCTTTATTTGTAGACCATTTTGTTAGCAGAATTCTTCGAATCACGGCTATATTTTGAAATAGTCTTACCCCAAACGCAAAAACTGCTGCTAAATACAAGTCTACACCAAGATGAACACCTAGAAAAGCTAAACTTGCAGCAAGAATAATATTAAAGAAAAAACCGGAAACAAAAACCTTTTCGTCATATATATTTTGCAGATGTGCCCTGATTCCACCGAATAAAGTATCAAGGGCAGCTAGTACGGCAATGGATAGATAATTGGAATATTCCTCAGGGACAGATATATCTGTTAATAATCCAAGGACGACTCCAATGATCAATCCTAAAAGGGGAAGCCACATGATTAACTATCTCCTTTGTCAGATTTTACTTGCTCCATACCTCTAATTCGAATAGAATCTTCAAAGGCTGGGACAGCAATGGAAAGCTCAGGCTTCTTTATGGTGACGGTTAAATTATCAATAAAGAATTCTTCTGCTGATTTAGAAACCTGCATTTGATTGTACAGCTTTTCCGCAACGGTAAAATCCTCCGTCAAAACGATAATTTCAATTGGAAATTTTGTTAAGGAACGTCCGTTTATTTTCGTTTCGCCATTTATATCACGGATTACAGTAGTATTGATCACCCTTTGACCTGCGACCGAAACATGTTTTGCACCATACATATTTATCTCATTTAGCAGTCGTTCTAATAGGTCCGGTGAAAGTGTAGCACCAGAAGTCCCTAAGATCAATTCTTCATTCAGTTGTTCTATGTATATCGTCAAACCTGGGCCAGTCAACTCTGTTAGTCCTGCTTCTTGCTTTAATTCCTCTAGAGTATTCCTTAACGTGTTTCCTTTTCCCTGTTCTCTTTCCGTTTCGTATTCGTTCAATTTTTCTTCAATGGAACGAATTTCTTTAATCAGTCGGGATTGAAGTTCCTTTTCCTTCAGTAAATCCTCACGAAGCTGCCAGGTATCCCTTGTGTCTCGTACCTCTGGTTTAGAGACCGTTTGAAATTGGATAGCAAGCATGAATCCAACAATGACCCCGATGATTACCAAGCTGTTTATTTTCTTTCTGTCCACGTAAAAATCACCTAGCTTTCTTCATTATTGTGGACAAAACATTCAAAAAGAGTTAAGTGCCTAATAACGGATCTAATATAACTTCTTCTTTTTTCTGGATCGTTACTTCAATATTGTCATTTACCAGCATATCTTTAATTCCTCCTGTTAAATTCAAAGCAGAGGTCATCACATCAGGATCACCAATAGCCGTAATAACAAAAGGAGCAGGATGTTGATATCCATCCACTTCAATCACTGGACCATTACAAAGAATATAGGAATTATGTGTGAGCCTTTGCCCATTAATCGCAATTGCCGAAGCACCCGAAATATATAACTCATTAATCACTTTAAAGACATGGTGCTCATGAACAATATAGTTATTTATGTTTTCTTCATTAGGATTGTAGTCACCATCAGCAAGGGACACTTCTACTCCCTTCCCTTTTACCTTGACTTTACCTACAAACATACGATATTTTTCCGCGTCTTCCGCGAGATTGAAGAAAACTTGTTCTTCTTTCGCTAATTCTTCTTCAATCTCTACAATTTTATCTTGTTTTTCCTTTAATTCATTCTGAAGCTCTCGGTTTCTTTCTTCCTGTGAAATCAACTGATTTCGCAATTCTAAATCACGATTCCACTGCTTGTCCGTTATCGTATTTTGTGCTTTTTCCTGCTTAGTTAAATGGTAAGAAAAAGACACCATATAACCTAATACAAGGAAAACTAACGAGAGGATAACATGTTTACCCTTCACCCTCTTCTTCACTTGTTTCAACTCCTCCTGGTTCGTATGATTTAAAATACGAACCCACCTCTAAATCAATGACACCCTTTTGTGACGGATCTAACTGACTAACGATGGAAGGGTAGTGTATCATTTTTTTTGAGAAACTCCTTAAAGATGCACTGACTTCATTTCCATCATTCATATATAAAGAAATATGGAAACGATCCGTTTCTTTCGGTGTGTAGTTCACTTCTGAAATGGAGTAAAGAATTTCAAACGGGAGCTCTTTCAGGCTATTAACCATCTCTTCAAGGATCTCACCTTCTGTAAAACCAATTAATATTGGGGCATTAGAAGGGGAGCTTGTAATCCCTTCATCCTCTAGTATTTCACCATTCTCTAACACGGGAATAAACGAATTTTCATTTGCAATAACGGCAATCCGATCATATTCCTCTACAGTAATTAATACACTATTAGGAAATGACCATTTTACAGTTGCTGATTTTATTTCCGGAAGCTTCTCTATTTTCGTTTCCACTTCTTTCTTATCAAGCTTCCAAATATTCATTCCAGTGGACAAGCCACTGTTTTTCACAAGAAGTTCAGCCTTATATAAGTCATTACCACTAACACTTATTTTTTTAATATGACTGAGCGGTGATTGGAAATAAACGACACAAACGATTAACAAGAAGAATAAACTTAATAAGGTTACAAGTCTTCTATTTGCCTTTTTTCGTCTTTGTTGTTTCAACTTGGGAATCCGTTCTTCAATCGAGACTATTTTCCCCTGATCCAATCCAATCACCTCACTATCGCTAATATATTTTGTGTAAAAAACAGAGAATCCAATAATTTTTTATAAGTGAAAACAACGGCACGAGAAATCATGCCGTTATTTTTAGGTAATAAGTAATTTCCCAAGTATTTATTATATCACATACTGATACTTTGTAAGGGGGACAATCATCCTATTTTATTCCTATTATTTCAACTTCTGTTTCCATTTTTACTTCATACAAATCATATATCGTATCCTTAACATGCTGAATTAACTGTAAAACATCGTCAGCTTTTGCGTTTCCTGTATTTACGATGAAATTCCCATGCATTTCTGATATTTTAGCCCCACCGATTTGGTATCCCTTTAAGCCAGCAACCTCAATTAACTTACCTGCATAATTTGGCAGTGGATTACGAAAAATGCTACCCGCACACGGGAAATTCCATGGCTGGGTTTCTTTGCGGTAGTCTTTGTTCTTTTGCATTTCACCAAAAATAGAATCCTTGTTTCCTTCTTTCAATGAAAAAACAGCTTCAACAACAACTCCTGGACGCTTTTTTTGCAACACAGAGGTTCGATAAGAAAATTCCATTTCCTCATTAGCTACCCATTCTAATGTGCCGTCTTCAAAAAGCACAAGAGCTTTTTCGAGTATCTTTGATATATCAGAGCCATGTGCCCCCGCGTTCATGAACACTGCCCCACCGACTGACCCAGGGATCCCACTTGCAAACTCTAGTCCGGATAACCCTTTTCTACTGATGGAGGTTGCCAAGCTCACTAGGGAGTGTCCACCACCAACCGTAAGTGTTGTACCATTTATTTCGACCTTATCTAATCCAGAGCCAAGCTTAATAACAACACCAGAAATTCCTCGATCAGACACGAGTAAGTTTGACCCTCTTCCAATAGCAATCCACTGTACTTTATACTTTCGGATCAAATGCATGGTCGCTTCCAAGTTTTCTACCGATGAGGGCTCTACAAAAAGTTCTGCAGGTCCACCAATCTTTATCGTTGTATGATTCGCCATTGGCTCATTTTCTTTTACCGTTCCAATCTTAGACTGCTTTAATTCTTCAGCTAATCCAATCATTCCTACCTCCCCTTTCAGTCGGAGTTATTTTATCTTATGCATCGTGTCAAACCTAGGCTACAAACCTAGGAATCATTATTATCGACCGTTTCTTTTTGTTAGTAACGTCTCCATTAATCGATACAGTCTCCCAGCCGCATCACGAATCCCTAATTTATAGGCTGCTTTCTTCATTTCTTTTAAGCTCTCTTTATTAAGTAAGAGAGAATCCATTTGCTCTACTAATTTAGTAGCCGTTAGGTCTTTTTCAAGCATTAAAATGGCAGCACCATGATCACTTAAGGCGCGAGCATTTTTTTCCTGATGATTGTTTGTCACATATGGGCTAGGAACAAGTATGCTAGGTACGCCTAAAGATGTCAATTCAGCTAATGTCGTTGCACCTGCTCGAGCAACAATTAGATCCATTCCTGCAAGCACTTCTGGCATATTATGAATAAAAGGCTTTACTATGACGTTATCAGGGTTCCCGACTAATTCCACTTCTTTGAGTACTTCATCATAGTGAACCTCTCCGGTTACATATAATACTTGATAAGGTTTTTCACTAAGCACTGACAATGATTTTAAAATGGCTTCATTTATAGGCCGTGCTCCACGACTTCCACCTACTACTAATACAGATGGAACATTTGTTTTTAAACCAACAGACAGTTTCCCCTTAATCCCATCCTTATTTAATACTTCAGATGCTCTGGGATTTCCTGTAAGTTCAACCTTTTCTTGAGGAAAATAGCTTTTCGCTTCTTCAAAACAAATAGCAACTTTATCGACATATCGACTTAAAAACTTATTCGTTAATCCCGGTACACTGTTTTGTTCATGTATGATTGTTGGAATTCCAAGCTTAGAAGCAGCATACACAACAGGACCGCATACGTACCCGCCCGTTCCTATGACTACATCTGCTTTAAATTCTTTTAAATATTCCTTACTTTTCTGAACACCCTTTAAGAATCTAATCACCGTTTTCACATTATCTATTGAAAGTTTACGTTTAAACCCAGTAATATGTATGGATTGAAAAGGAATGTTTTCTCTTTTAACAATGGTATTTTCTAATCCTTTTTCAGTACCGATATATAAAAACTCAGCATTATTATGTTCCTTTTGTATCTCTCTAATAAGCGCAAGAGCCGGATAAATATGACCACCGGTTCCACCACCACTTACAACTATACGCAATTCTTTCCACTCTCCTTAACGTTGAAAAATCAACTATTCATAGGTGATAGTCATGATGTCTTCTGAAAAAAATCACCCTCACGTTTTACCCCATTTTACTATATTTCAAACGACAAATCGAAAAACAACGAACGATTGTCATCTAAATGTAATAATAAACAGAAGAGAACCCTGCATGAATAACAGGGTTCTTAAACTTACCTATCTCATAATTTCGAGTGTTTACTAATATTCAGTAGCACCCCAATGGCCATAAGCATGAGTGTTAAGGAAGAACCTCCATAGCTTAGAAACGGGAGGGTAATTCCAGTTACCGGCATAAGCCCTGTAACCACACCCACATTGATCATTACTTGAATAGCAACCATTGCCACAATTCCAACAGCTAAGAAACTTCCATATAAATCTGGAGCACCCAGTGCAATACGAATTCCACGCCATAATAATAAAGCGAAAAGAAGTAGTACAAAGGAGCCTCCAATGAAACCTAATTCTTCTGCCAAGATAGCAAAGATAAAATCGGTTTGTGGTTCAGGTAGATAAAAGAATTTTTGCCTACTTTGTCCTAATCCTAAACCAAATAACCCGCCTGGTCCAATCGCATATAGTGACTGAATGATTTGAAAACCACTTCCGAGTGGATCCTCCCATGGATCTAAAAAGGAGGTAATCCTTTTGATTCGGTAAGGAGCTGAGATAACTAAGCCAACAAACCCAATTACCCCAAGCAGCCCTAAGCCGACAAAATGACCAATCCTCGCACCAGCAATAAAAATCATGACAACCGATGTTCCAACCATCACCGTTCCAGTCCCTAAGTCAGGCTGTAGCATAATCATCCCGAAGGCAAGAAATACTAAACCAAGGGATGGCATTAAACCTTTTCTGAACGAAGTGATCTTTTTTTGATTTTCTGAAAGAAACTTAGCTAAAAACGCAATCATTGCAAGCTTCATAAACTCTGAAGGCTGAATTGAAAACGCACCTACCCCAATCCAGCTTCGGGAACCATTTCTTACATTTCCTATCCCTGGGATGAGTACAAGAATAAGAAGCACAAAGCAGATGATTATGATCATTTTTGCAAAAGTTCGCCACGTCCAATAATCGACATTCATAATGAAGAACATGGTCACAATGCCGACCCCTGCAAACAACATTTGTCGTTTAGCAAAATAAAAAGAATCATCAAATTTATAGTCAGCCCAAATGGCACTCGCACTATAAACCATAATTAATCCGGTCGCTAATAGGGTAAATGTTACAATCAATAATATCAGATCTGGAGTAGCTTTTTTAGTCGGCAAAAGAACACACCTCGAATGCAAGTTTTAGGGCTTACAGTGAGGATTAAACCTTAATTAGAAACGATTATGTTAAAATTGTCTCCATAAGACAAGCCCTTACTTAAGCTTATGCACCGCATTGATAAAAATGTCTCCTCTAACCTCAAAAGTTTTGTATTGATCCCAGCTAGCACATGCAGGTGATAAAAGGATCACATCTCCTGCATTTGAGTGTGTAAAGGCAACAGGTACGGCTTTTTCCACATTATCGACACGGAGAATTGTTTTTATTCCTGCCTTCTGTGCTACTTCCTCAATTTTAGGAGCCGTTTGTCCAAATGTGACAACAGTTTTCACATTGTGCAAGAATGGAATTAACTCGTCAAATCCGTTTCCACGATCCAATCCTCCGGCAAGTAACACAATAGGTGTCTTGAATGCAGTCAAAGCTTTTTCTGTCGCTAATATATTTGTTGCTTTTGAATCATTATAAAACTTACGTCCTTCGATCTCTCCTATATATTGAAGACGATGCTTAACACCTGTAAAGGTCGTCAAAACCTCAACAATGGCTTCGTTTGAAACATTTGTAAGCTTCGCTGCTGCTACTGCTGAAAGGATATTTTCAAGGTTATGCGCTCCAGGTAAAACAATATCAGAGATTTCAATAATCTTTTCATCTTTAAAATACAAATAATCATCTAATACATAAGCACCATTTGATTGGAATTCTCTTGTAGAAAAAGGAACACAGTCTGCCTTGCTTTTTTGACCAATTTCGAAAGTGCTCTCTTGATCTCCATTAACGATAAAGTAATCCTCTTCTGTTTGGTACTTAGTTATATTTGCTTTCGCGCTCCAATACTCTCCTTTGGTACCATGATAGTCTAAATGGGCCTCATACAGATTAGTGAGTATAGCAATCCTCGGCTTGAATGTTGTAATTCCCATTAGCTGAAACGATGATAGTTCAATAACAATTGTATTTTCAGATGTAGCTTGCTGAGCCACCTCTGATGCGACTGTTCCAATGTTCCCCGCAATCAAAGGAGCCTTATTTCCCGCCTTTAACATTTCAAATATAAGAGTGGTTGTTGTAGTTTTTCCATTTGTACCTGTTATAGCAATAAAAGGAGCTTCAGAAATTTGATACGCAAGCTCAACTTCAGTAATAATGGGAATCCCTTTTTCAATGGCCGCTTGGATCATCTCATTATGATAAGGAATCCCTGGGTTCTTTACGATAAGCTCAAAGCCATCATCTAATAGCTCTACGGGATGACTTCCACAAATAACGGTAATCCCTTGTTCAAGCAATCCTTGAGCTTCGGGATTCTCAGATAATGGCTTATTATCATTTACAGTGACAAACGCACCTAAACGGTGCAACAAATTTGCTGCACCGACCCCACTCTTCGCTAAACCTAGTACAAGTACTTTTTTATGAACATAATCTTTAATATCTCTCAATTACAACCACACCTCGATATAGATTCCTAATACTGCACATAATAACCCAACTGTCCAGAATGTGACAACTACTCTCCATTCGGACCAACCGATTAACTCATAATGATGGTGCAAAGGACTCATACGGAATATCCTTTTACCAGTTGTTTTAAAAGAAATCACCTGCAGAATGACAGACAGGGTTTCAACAACAAATATTCCTCCGATAATGATAAGCAGAATTTCTAGTTTAGTTAAGATGGCAATAGTTGCAATCGCTCCCCCTAAAGCAAGAGATCCAGTATCTCCCATAAATACTTTAGCGGGATGGGCATTAAAAACAAGAAATCCTAGGACTGCACCAACAACTGCTAAAGAGAAAATGGCTACATCATATGCCTCTTGGTTCCAAGACAATACTGCAAAAGCTCCAAAAGCAATAGCCGCTGTCCCCGAAACAAGACCATCTAGACCATCTGTTAAATTGACAGCATTCGAAAATCCGACCAACCAGAAAATGATAAAAAATACATACAGCCATCCAAGGTCAAAAGAAATGTCAGTTAGTGGAATGGAGACTGTTGTTGAAAACTCATTTTGTCTTAAAATAAAATAAAAGATAAACGAAATAACAATTTGTCCAAATAGCTTTTGTTTAGAAGTTAATCCTAAATTTCTCTTCATGACCACTTTAATAAAGTCATCTAAAAATCCTAATAAACCAAATCCAATGGTTACAAAAAGAAGTAAATATGTTTGTACGGAAAGCTCCGAATACCTTGATGTCATTACAATAGTCGTAACAACGATAGATAATAAAATCATTGTTCCGCCCATCGTCGGAGTACCTGATTTTTTTTGATGCGATTTAGGTCCTTCTTCTCTAATGCTTTGTCCGAATTTCAACCTTCTTAAAAAAGGAATTAAAATTGGGGATAGGATGACCGAAATAAGAAATCCCACTAATATTGTGAATAAAATAACTTGCTCCATCACTTTCCCCCCACTTTTTCCATTACGGAAACACTAGTATGAATAAGCTGTTTATGTAGTACAGCAATATCATATGTTTGTTCCTTTGTATTCAGAAGTTTTTCATGTGAAAATTTGTATAATATCATGTAAATTCTAGCCTTCCTTGCTTTACGCTTTATTTTTTTAATATGGCATCCTTTGCAACAAGTCTGTCGTCAAAATGGTGGATATCTTTTCCTACTTGCTGATAGGTTTCATGACCTTTACCAGCAATGAGAATAATATCATTTTCTTCGGCTTGGCTAATCGCCTCGAAAATCGCCTGCTTTCGATCTTCGATGACTTTATATTCTCTTCCTTCAACCCCTGTTTCCATCTCTTTTAAAATCGCAAATGGATCTTCACTTCTCGGATTATCAGAAGTAAAAATGGCTTCATCGGCAAAATCACAAGCAATTCTCGCCATCAATGGTCTCTTTGTACGGTCACGGTCACCGCCGCAGCCAACAACCACATGCGTCTTCCCTACAGCAAATTCTTGAATGGTCTCAAGTGCATTCTGTAGACTATCTGGTGTATGCGAGTAATCAACAATAACCGTAAAGTTTTGCCCTGCGTCGACGAGTTCAAATCTTCCTGCTACCCCTTCCATTATACTTAAAGCGTCCGTTATGACGGATAATGGAATTCCAAGTGCCATTGCTGCACCTATAGCCGCGAGTACATTGTATACATTAAATTTCCCAACGAGTTTGATCGTCACGTTAGAGGTACCGAATGGAGTAACTAATAAAAAAGTAGTCCCTTTAGCTGACATGGAAATACCAGATGCTTTAATATCTGCATCATTCTGAATTCCATATGTTAGGATATGTGCTGAAGTGGAATGTGCGTACTGCTCACTAGCCTCGTCATCTGCATTTAGTACAGCATATTTTGGTTGATTGAGTGTAAACTTATTCCCTAGCTGGGCAAACAATAAACCTTTTGCTCTCTTATACTCCTCCATCGAACCATGAAAATCTAAATGATCCTGTGATAAATTGGTAAATACAGCAACATCAAAGTCCGTTCCGTGTACTCTTCCTTCCACTAGCGCATGAGAGGAAACCTCCATAACCGCACTATCAACAAGATTTTCAATCATTTGATGAAAAATGTTCTGTAAAGTTAAGCTTTCAGGAGTCGTATTTTTTGTTTCAAGAACATCCTCACCAATTTTTGTATACATGGTCCCAATTAGCCCAGTTTTTTTTCCTGCCTCTTTCAGAATATGTTCGATAATATGACTCGTTGTTGTTTTCCCGTTTGTCCCGGTGATTCCAACAACTTTCATTTTCTGACTTGGCTGCCCATAGAATGCATCTGCTATAACCGCCATTGCACGTTTTGTATCTTTTACAATTACAACAGGTACATCCACTTGTAAAGGTCTTTCTGCTATAACGGCTACCGCACCAGACTTAACTGCATTCTCAGCAAAGTCATGACCATCGACAGTAAAACCTTTTATACAAATAAATAAACTTCCATCTGTTACTTTACGATTATCATTATGTATGTGTAATATGTCTGGATTCTCACCCTTAAAAGGAACAAACGGTTGAAGGTAATTGACCAGTGTATGTAGTTTCATTTCCTCAAATCCTCTCATAATTTAACCTACTTCCCAAAAAAAGCATGCGCCTATCTATTTTACATGAAGTTACTCTATTTCGCTATTCTATAATGTAGCATTTTGAAAAGACGGCGAAAAAATTTCGCCGCCTGCTCACTGAATCAGTCTATTCTTCTTTCTCTTTCTCGTCTTCTTTCTGTTCCACATTATCAAAATACAATCGAATGGTTGATCCTTCTTTTAACTTTACCCCTGCTTCCGGAGTTTGTTTTACAACTACATTCCCCTCTCCGGAGGTTTCAATTTTTAGATTAACAAATAGATCACCAAGTTCTGTTTTTGTCATCCCAACAACATCAGGAACCTCAATCAATGGTACATCAGGCCACTTGTATTCTTTTTCTAGCTGCCCCTTCCTTGGTTCAACTCCTAAAGCCCTCAAACTATCACCCATAATGCTACCTACAATTGGTGCGGAAACCACTCCCCCAAACTGCGTGGTTCCCTTAGGATTGTCAACAGCCACATACACAACGAGTTGCGGGTCGTCCGCTGGAGCAAATCCAATAAAAGACACGATATGATTGTTTTCCATATACCTTCCGTCCTTTACCTTTTGCGCTGTTCCTGTTTTACCACCTACTCGGTAACCTTCAACAAAAGCCCTTCCACCTGACCCTTGTGCCACTACACTTTCAAGAGCGTATCGAATTTTCTCTGACGTTTCTTCTGAAATTACCTTTCGTTTCGCTACTGGTGATTTTTTCATTACAATTTCACCCGTTCGCGGGTCAACTAATTCCTTCGCAATATAAGGGGTGTATAACGTTCCACCGTTAATTGCTGCCGATATCGCAGCCACCTGTTGAATAGGCGTAACTGAAACCCCTTGACCAAATGCAGTCGTAGCTAACTCCACTGGTCCAACTCGATCTAGATTAAATAAGATTCCTTTTCCTTCTCCTTGCAAGTCAATTCCTGTTTTCTGTCCAAATCCAAAATCTTTAATATACTTAAATAATGTATCTTTTCCGAGACTTTCACCTAATTGGACAAAACCTGGGTTACAGGAATTTTGCACAACCTCCAAATAGGTTTGCGACCCATGTCCCCCTCGTTTCCAGCATCTTAGTGTCGCTCCACCAACCTTGACCGATCCAGAATCATGAAAGTGATCATTCTCTAAATCTACTTTCCCCTCTTCAAGTGCAGCTGCTAGTGTAATAACCTTAAAGGTTGATCCTGGTTCATACGTACTCCAAACAGGGAGATTTCGGTTATATACTTCAGGATCTACCTCTTGGAACTCAGCTGGATCAAACCCTGGCCGGCTTGACATAGCCAAAATCTCTCCTGTATTCGGGTCCATAGCTATAGCGATCATACCGTCAGGATTATATTGTGCTTGCGCATTATCTAACTCTCGTTCAACGATTGTTTGTACTTTAGAATCTATTGTTAGTTTTAAATCTAATCCATCAACAGGAGCCTCATAGTCATCTGCCATATCATTCATTCTTTGCCCTTTGGCATTTGCATAGAATTTTACAGATCCTTCTTCCCCCATGAGCTCTTTGTCATAATACGCTTCAAGTCCTGTTAATCCCTGATTATCACTTCCAGTGAAACCGAGAACATGAGATAAATAGTTACCAAACGGGTAGTGGCGTTTCGAATCTTCTCCGATATATACACCTTCTAAGTTCAAATCACGAACTTCATTCGCCTTTTCATGGGTAATTTTTCGCCCCTCATTAATTCTCACGATCGACGCTGACTTTGTTACATATTGGTACGCTTTCTCTTTTGAAAAGTTTAAAACGGCAGCTAGCTGCTCTGCTGTTTTCGCAGGATCCTTCACCTGTCTTGGCACTACATAAACGGTCGGTGCACTTTTATTTGTAGCGAGTGCAACACCGTTACGATCAACAATTTCACCCCGCTCGGGTTCAAAAGGAATATTCCGACTCCAAAGATCCTTCGCTCCGTCAGTTAAAATATTTCCTAAGGCAAATTGTACATACCCTAGCCTTACATCAATAATAAAGAAAATGAGAAACCCTACTAAAAGTGAGATCGTTAGTCTTTTTCGTACTGTAACATTTGACACTCGCATCTTCGTTAGAACCTCCTAACAACATATATGGCTCGTTCCACTATATGCTTGTACAAAAAAAAATAGAACGCACAAGCATCACTTGTACGTTCTAAGATTATTCTGATTCCACTTCTTCTGTTTGCTCTTCTGTTTACTCTTCTGTTTGCTCTTCTGTTCCTTCCTCTGTTTCCGTTTCCTCAGAGGCATCATCACCGAGCTTCGTTTCTTCGTCTGTCGGTGCCTTCAAGTGAATCACTAAATGATCACCCGCTGCTATAACACTACCTACACTGATATTTTGCTTTGTCACATAGCCGCTTCCAGTTGTATTTAGTTGTAAATTTGCAAGTGAAGCAATCTTAACAACATCCCTTAAGGACCAGCCTGTAACATCCGGCATCGTTAAGTCTCCATCTGTTACAAGGAATACTTTTTCTCCGGCGAGTATTTTCTCTCCCGCTTGTGGAGATTGTGCAATTACGCTCGTTCCATTCCCTATAACAATACTGTGCGCTCCAAAGCCAGTTATTTGCTCTCCAGCTTCTCCAATATTTTTATTTAAGAAATCTGGAACAGTAATTGGCTCTACTTCCTTTTGTTCAGCTGGCTCAATATTTAAATACTGAAGACTGTTTTTCATCACAGGATTAAAAATCATAGAAACCGGTATAGATCCTTCTGAATAATGTTCTACCTTCGGCTGCTGTACGGCAACATAAATAATTAATCTCGGATCATCTGCTGGTGCCATTCCTAAAAACGAAAACACATAATCATTTTTCCCATTTAAGTACACACCATTTTGGGTCATGCTTGCAGTACCTGTTTTCCCAGCAACCTGATAGCCTTCAATATTATATCGGTTATACCCTGTTCCCTTCGGCGAACTAACCACGGTCTCTAGATACTCAAGAACCTGGTTGGCGGTTTCCTCGGAGATCGGTGTTCCGACAACTTCTGTTTCTGTTTGCTTAATCGTCTTTCCTGACGCTGGATCAACAATCTTATCAATCACATGGGGTTTTACCATCTTACCGCCGTTTGCAATGGCAGTGGCTGCTTGAATTTGCTGAATGGGTGTGATGGCTGTACCTTGGCCATACCCTGTTGTAATTTTATCGATTGGGTATTGGTAGACAATTTTTCCACTCGTTTCGTTTGGAAGGTCAATCCCAGTTGGCTGATCAAATCCAAACTTCGTTAAATACTCTCGAAACGTATCATACCCGATCTTTTCCTTCACAAGTTTAGCAAACGCTACATTTGAAGATCTTTGTAATCCTTCTAAGTAGGAAATTGTCCCCCACCCGCTACCATTATGGTCGTGAATCCTTTGCGAATTTTCCGTTGGTTTATATGAACCTGATTGGTACCCTTCGTTGGGATTGAAAACCCCTTCCTGAACGGCAGCCGCAAGAGTGAAGATTTTCATTGTTGATCCTGGTTCAAATGAGTTTTCGATCACTTCATTATGCCAGGTATCAGAAATTCCTTCTCTTGTTGTTGGATGGAACGTTGGTCTTTGCGCCATCGCTAAAATTTCACCTGTCTTCGGATCAGCTACCACCGCAACCATTTTAGCTGGATCATACTCCTCTTCCACTTTGTTCAAAGCATCTTCAAGAAGACTCTGGATCTTTTTATCGAGTGTTAAATAAATATCATATCCATCCTTAGCCGCTGTTACATTTTCTTCACCGCCGGGTAGGATATCCCCCCAAAAGTCACCAGGGTAGTTTACTTTCCCGTTAATACCGGTTAATTCCTCATTCATGGATTTTTCGATCCCAAGCTGCCCAACCGTTTGATTCGTTTCTTCATCCACATCAACATAGCCTACGACGTGAGAGGAAAAAATGCCGTTTGGATAAAAACGCTTTGATCCACGTATAAATGTAATTCCTGGAAGTTTCAGATTCTCAATTTCCTTCTTAACTTGAATTGAAATATCTCTCCCCTTCGTTCCGAACTCTACCTGCTTAGCACCTTCTTTAGAAAGAATTCTATAAATCTCTGATTCTTCTAAATCAATCACTTTTGACAACTCTCTGGCCGTCTTTTCTTTGTCAACAACATGTCTTGGATTTTTAGGATTAGTAGTTAATGTTTCATCCAGAATCGCAACTAACTTGAAGGAAGCTGTATCTTCTGCAATCACTTCACCATTGTTGTCATAGATCGTTCCTCTTGTAGCCTCAATCGTTGCCTCTTTCTCATATTTTTGCTGAGCGATAGCAGACAAGTTCTGCCCGTGCACTTCTCCTGTTGCCAAAATCGTTACATACCGAAAAATTAAGACAAAAAAGAGCAGGCTAAATATTATAAATAATATCGCTGCTCCCACATTCATATTGGGCTGTTTCTTTGTCATTACTCCTGCACAACCTTAACATTATTGTCATTAAGCTTTAATCCAAGCTTTTCTGCCATGCTGCGGATTCGATCTGGAGTGCTTAACTCTCCTACTTGCATACTCAAATCATTATTAATCTTTTGTTGATCCTCTAACTTGACAGAGGTATTTTGAATATCCTTATTCAATTCATAAATTGCCGCTTGATTTGAGATAATATGTACGGCACCAAAGCATAGAGCGGCACAAAAAGTGACACCAAGGATTTTCTCTCCAGGAGACAACCATGAGTTGGTCTTTCTTACCTTTTGAGGTGCTTGTACGGTTTGTTGCTGCTGTTCCTGCTGAAGCTTCCTTGCTAAGTTACTCATCCTATTCCCTCCTAGATAGGTTTACAGCTTTTCGGCAACACGTAGTTTTGCCGAACGTGCTCGATTGTTATGTTCTAATTCTTCTTCTGATGGCACAATTGGTTTTCTCGTAATTAACTTTAGTTCTGGTTTGTATTCATCCGGGATAATAGGCAATCCTTTTGGAAGGTCTGGTGTTTCACTGCCCTTCTTAAATATCACCTTACATATCCGATCCTCTAATGAGTGGAAAGTAATGACACTAATTCTTCCACCAGGATTCAGTAAATCAATTGCTTGATTTAACGAATCTTCAAATACACCTAATTCGTCATTAACTGCAATTCGGATGGCTTGAAAAATTCGTTTAGCTGGATGTCCACCTTTTCTTCGAGCCGGAGCCGGTATTCCCTCTTTGATTAAGTCTACTAGCTCTCCTGTTGTTGAAATTGGCTTTATTTCCCTTGCCGCCTCAATTTTCCTAGCAATTTGTTTGGAGAATTTCTCTTCTCCATACTTAAAAAATATTTTCACTAATTCTTCAAAACTCCAGGAATTAATAACATCGTATGCGGAGAGATCTGCCTGTTGATCCATTCTCATGTCTAAAGGGGCATCATGGTGATAACTAAATCCTCGTTCCGGTGTGTCTAATTGTGGGGAGGAAACGCCTAAATCATAAAGAACTCCATCAACCTTTTCAATCCCTCGCTTGTTTAATTCCTCTTGAAGGTATCGAAAATTACTTTTTACAATAATTAATTGCCCTTCATATGCTGCTAATTTTTCCTTTGCATTTTCAATAGCTACGTCATCTTGGTCAAAGGCAAATAATCTTCCTTCCTTTGACAACTTGGATAGGATAAGCCCACTATGCCCCGCTCCACCCATTGTACAGTCCACATATATACCATCAGGTTTAATATTGAGTCCATCAACCGTTTCGTGCAAAAGCACGGTAGTATGTTCAAACATTGTTGTCCACCTTTCGAATTACGCCCATGAATAGAATACTTAAATATCAAACCCAATCATATTCTCTGCAATTTCAGCAAAAGATTGCTCAGATTCTGTAAAGTATTCTTCCCATAATGTCTTACTCCAAATTTCAATTCGGTTTGAGACTCCGAGAACGACGCATTCTTTTTCAAGCTTTGCGTATTGCATTAGTGGAGTAGCAATGTTTATTCTTCCTTGTTTATCCACTTCACATTCAGTCGCACCTGAGAAGAAAAAACGGGTAAATGCACGAGCGTCTTTTTTAGTTAATGGTAACCCTTTGAGCTTTTCCTCAATCAGATCCCATTCACTAAGAGGATAACCAAATAAACATTGATCTAAGCCGCGTGTTAACACAAAGGTTTCTCCTAAGTGTTCACGGAACTTTGCAGGCACAATTAAGCGTCCCTTCGTATCAACATTATGATGGTATTCACCCATAAACATGCCCGCTACCCCCACTCTCTACCCTAAATGTACCACAATCCCCCACTTTCCTCCACATGTTTTTATAAATTCTCCCCACACTGATATTTTCCTGCAAAAATAGAATGAGAATGATTCCCCTTTTTCTTATAAAAACCTTTAAAATCATATAAAAATTTATAAAAACCGACAAAAAAGACCTTATCATAACGACAAGGTCTTTCCTAGTTTATAATTTTACCACTTGGTGACTACCATCAAACAAATACGATTGTGTTATTAATTCATCGATAAACGACAATCCGTACTGGTTAAGGAAATAAAAGAGGTTCCAAATTCTTTCTTGCGGTGAACCAGATGGCTTAAGTCTACGTTCGATTCGATTATATTTTTCTATAACCACTTCATGCTTTTGTAGCAACGCAAGTTCAAGTCGATTTTCCATAAAATCAATTTGCTTTAATAATAAGCTCTCATTTTTTTTCAACAATGGTAGCATGCCTTTATAATGCTGCTCTGTCTTTTTCTCAATTTCCAGGTAGTTCTTAACTAACTGGTCTTTTGTTTGAGCAAACAATGCTTGGAAACTACTGTCACGGTTGGTATCTAGAAATAATTCCTTTTGCTTTCCTGTTCCCGCAGTTAATACGTCTTCTAGCTTTAACCCTAATTCTTCCATGTCTGAGCTCACATTTCGTTCAATCAAACTAATGTTTAACCGCGGAACAATCGGAGGCATTTTCATATCAAAATGCTCAAACACTTCCTTTAACTCAGCCCAGTAAGCAATCTCTCCAGGTCCTGCAATAAAGGCTAATGTTGGAAACAGGCATTCTTGCATTAGAGGTCTTGTCACGACATTATTGCTTAAGCGTTCAGGAAACTCACTAGCAATCTCTAGCATTTCATCATATGAAAAAGAGATAGAACCAGACGCACCAACAAATTGTTTTTGTTCCGGAATATAATCTAATAAAATCCTCTCATGAGAAACTTCATCGTAATAAAAAAGGTTCGCACAAGAATCATTGATCACAATCGTTTGTGACATTCCTATACCTTCAAGCTCTTGCTGCTTCTTTTTTACTTTTTCAGTGATCTCTTTCGTACTTTTAATTTGATTAATAAAATATTCTTTTTCCAGTTTTCTTAATCCCTTATCACCGGAGTCAACGATTAGTAAACCATATTCTTTAAACAAACTCATCGTAATATGTGCAAAAAAGTCAACAAACGTTACTGAATTTTCAATAGCAGCATCAGCAAATTGAAGCAGGGATTTCGTGTGTTCCGTCTCCCCATAGGAGGAGATGATGTCAATAACCCAATTCTTTAAAACATCCTTCTTGATTTCAATATGGCTAACCATTCGTTTATCAAGAACTTTCTCAGGGTAGATTGACTTTTCAAGTTGATTTTCTTTTTCTACAAAAATATGATTCACTTCATCATAGTCGTGGTCTTCACCTGCTATCCAGAAAACCGGAACCACCGGGACAGATAGTTCAGCTTCCTGCTTCTTAGCAAATAAAATAATAGAGAGGATTTTATGTATACTGTATAGAGGTCCAGTTAAGATACCTGCTTGTTGTCCCCCGATGACCACCACGCTATCCGGGTTCCTTAGTTTAGAAATGGATGCAACAACTTCATTCGAACTCGGGAAATTACTCATATACTCCCCAATATAGTCAGCAAGCTCTTCCCTTTTAAAGCTTATATTTTCTAGATCTTTTACTCTTTCCTGATAGCTCGCTGTTTCTTGAAATTGATAATGAAATAACGGACGTATGAATGAATTCCCAGTACTATAATCGGTAGCAAACTGATTCGTTGATGGGAGAAAGAGATTAACCATCTCCATTTATGTACTTCCTTTCTCTTTACAGTATTTCTAATCTTCAGTATAGCACTGTGTTAATGGAAAATAAAAACCTTTGCATTTTCATTAAGCAATCAATTACGAAATCGATCTTGTCACACTTAAAAAGATACCTACGCATATTAATATGATATAGGCAGAGAAAAACAATAAGAAATTAAATCTCCAAAATCCCCGAAATACTTTTTTCAAATCAACTTCTTCATTTAATTTATACTGAAGGAGCAAAGATAGAATAGCCATGACAATCATTAAAATAAGAATAAGCCAGAATAATGAAAAGTCCCAGATCGTAACAATAAGATAATGAACAGAAAGGATAAAAAGTACTGTAGAGAAATCCAACGCAATATGAACTGCTTTTCTATGTTTTTTTGTCATTTGTTTAGCAATAACAAAAACAATAAAATAACCTATAATTGGAACAGTCACTAATGTGGCAAACACTGTAGCAAAAAAGCTTCCCATTTTACATCCTCTCCCCCTTTATTTCTTTTCCTTTAATACAATGATAAAAGGCTAAAGTGAGCGGCGCTTCTATGTCCTTTCTTTTTGCTTCCTCAAGCACGTACCCGAGAATGGCATCAATTTCTGTCCTTCTATCATTTTTTACATCCTTCAGCATAGAAGACTCGTTTTTTGCTGTATTTTTACACACGTGAACAAGATTTTCATAATATGCATGAGGGTCTAAACTCAGTGCCAGACAAACCTCATCAAACAACTGTTCAAATAGCATTTGATAGTATTTATTTGTTAATAGACTTCCATTGGTAACACCTAAAATAGCGGTTAAAGGATTAATTACTGCATTCACAACGAGCTTTTTTGTCAGCATGAACATGTAATCCTGTTCGAATTGAGCCGGAAAATTCTTGATGGACTGTAAGACAAGCTCATCAAGAATCCACAGGTCTCCTTCAACCGAACGAAGAATTGCTAGTTTTGTTACCCCTATCCCTGTATGACTCACGGAATGGTTATTTATTCTTAATGCTCCATGCTCAACGGAACCTATAAATAGGGACCTTGTATTTATTTTGTTCAAAAGAGATAAATGTCCCATTCCATTCTGAACAAACAATAGTGGTAAATTCTTAGGAAACGATAGATCCTTTACTATTTCTTCTAACATATATTCCTTCACACAAAGAATCACAAGTTCAATTTCATTTTCGTCCCATTCACTAATCGGTCGAACGTTAATGGGCAAACAGATAGATTCTTCACCGTTTTTCCTTACTATACCATTCGTACGTATACTTTCACTCTGATCCTCTGACCTCGTGTAAAGGATTACATCATTTTCTTCTTGTAAGTAAGAAGAAAACAAAAGACCTACTGCTCCACCGCCAATGATCGCAATTTTCATTCTATCTCCCTCGATGCGTCAATATTACTATTAGTTTACCAGAAGAAATTGAAAGAAGGTATTAGAAAGGTCATTCGTATCAAAAAAGACCTCCAAAAAGAGGTCTTTACTCACACCGGATACACCGGATGCTTTCTATTACTAAATACAACATCCTTTGTTTCATACATTGAAAATCTCTGAATCAATACATGACGTAAATCATTTGCTCCTACAACGTCATCCACGATTAATTCAGAAGCTAATTTATAAATATCAATATGCTCTTTATATTCTTCATGCTTCTGTTTCACAAAAGCTAAACGCTCCTTTGGATCAGAGATTTCATTAATTTTATTCGAGTACACTGCGTTTACCGCAGCCTCCGGACCCATGACAGCAATTTGAGCTGTTGGTAACGCAACACAATAATCAGGTTCAAATGCGGGGCCAGCCATCGCGTATAGTCCCGCACCATAAGCTTTTCTAACAATGACGGAGATTTTTGGAACGGTAGCTGAACTCATAGCAGCAATCAATTTTGCTCCGTGACGAATAATTCCAGCCCTTTCTACTTTTGTACCTATCATAAAGCCTGGAACATCTGCTAAAAACAATAACGGGATATGAAAGGCGTCGCATAATTGAATGAACTTTGCTCCTTTATCAGCTGAATCAATAAACAAGACACCACCTTTTACCTTTGGCTGATTGGCTATAATCCCTATAACCCTACCATTCATCCTAGCCAATCCGGTAATAAGTTCGCTTGCAAACAGCTTTTTAATTTCAAAAAAGCTTCCTTCATCCACCAATGTATTGATACAGTCATACATATTAAATGGTGCATTTTGATTTGAGGGTATGATCTCCTCCAGATGCTTTTCAAATTTCACATCCACGGCTTTGATTATACTTGGCGCCGCTTGATAGTTTTGAGGGAAGTATTGTAAATAGGTGATAGCTTTTTCAATGGCATCCTCTTCACTTTGAGCGAGTACATCCCCACAGCCACTGACTGAACAATGCATCCTTGCTCCACCCATCTCTTCTAATGTGACCTTTTCACCAATAACCTTTTCTGCCATACGCGGTGATCCAAGGTACATCGAGGCGTTACCATCGACCATAATCACAATATCACAAAAAGCAGGAATATAAGCCCCACCTGCTGCAGATGGACCAAACAAAATACAAATTTGAGGGATCATCCCTGATAACTTTACTTGATTGTGGAATATTTTCCCTGCTCCACGACGATTTGGGAACATCTCAAGTTGATCAGTAATCCGAGCCCCTGCGGAATCGACCAAGTATAGAAGTGGAACCTTTAATTTCTCAGCCACTTCCTGAATTCGAATAATCTTTTCTACCGTTCTAGCTCCCCATGAACCAGCTTTCACCGTGGAGTCATTGGCCATGACACAAACCGTTCGCCCTTTAATCTTCCCTAGAGCTGTAATGACACCATCTGCCGGAAGTTCCTCCTTTTGACAATTGGCAAACTTCCCATCCTCTTCATATAGGCCATCATCGAATAATAGCTCTAATCTTTTTCTGACAAAAAGCTTTTTTTGTTCCTCAAGTTTCTCATGATATTTCCTTTGACCACCTTCTTCAATCTTCCTAATTCTTTTCCCTAATTGTTCCGAAAAATGCTTCTCCATCTTTATCCCTCCTCGGCTGGTTCATGGAATTTACCCTTTATTCCAATACGATTAAGACGTCCCCTTCATTAACAAAATCACCCTCAGAAACCTTTATTTCCTTCACTATCCCTGCTTCTTGACTTTCCACAGGAATTTCCATTTTCATTGATTCCAGGATAACCATTTCTTGATTTCTTTCTACTTGATCCCCAACTGATATGTTGATTTGAAGAATAGTCCCAGCCATTGTTGAAGTAATTTGTAACATAAAAACTCCCCCTTGTTAGTTAAATTTTTTCACTGATAGGTAATTAGTAAAATACTTTCCAGTTTTAAAATCAGCATCGTTTATAATATGCTTAAATAATGGAGCATTGGTTTTAATTCCTTGAATTTGAAGTTGGTTAAAAAAACCAGATGCTTTCTCAATAGCCTCATTTCTGTTTTCCCCATGAACAATACATTTCGCGATCATTGGATCATAAAATGGAGTTACCACTACACCCTCTTTATATCCAGAGTCCACTCTCGTATCACCTTTCCCCCAATCCAATACCTCAATATGCCCCGGTGAAGGCAAAAAGCTCACAGGGTCTTCTGCATATAATCGAAACTCAATGGCATGCCCTTTTGATTCAAGCTCCTCCTGCTTATACGGCAATATTTCTCCCCTCGCTACGAGAATTTGCCATTCTACAAGATCCATGCCAGTAATAGCTTCTGTAACCGGATGCTCTACTTGTAATCTCGTATTCATCTCAAGGAAATAAAAATTCTCTTCCTCATCGACGATAAATTCCACAGTTCCAGCATTCTCATACCCTACTGCTTTTGCTGCCCGGACAGCCGCCTGTAGCATTTTCTCTTTAGCACCCTCTGTTAAAAATGGAGAAGGTGATTCTTCTACCACCTTTTGATGGCGACGCTGAATCGAACAATCCCTTTCAAATAAATGAACGATGTTACCAAGCTTATCACCAAAGATCTGGACTTCTATATGTCGTGCATATTGTATGTACTTTTCAACATAAACTTTTTCATTTGCAAAATATGTTTTTGCTCTTTTTTTGGTAGTTTCTAAGTTTTTACGTAGAGTTTTTTCATCCTCGCACCGAACCATTCCGATCCCACCACCACCTCCACTTGCTTTTAAGATCACAGGATAACCTATAGAATTAGCTGCTGCTACTGCCTCTTCTTCTGTCGTAAGCTCTTCATTACTGCCAGGTACAACAGGAATTCCTGCTTCCAACATCTTTTTACGTGAAAGAAGCTTATCTCCCATCATTTGTATAGTTTTGGAATTTGGACCAATAAAAATAGTACCCTCTTTTCGAATGATTTCAGCAAAGCTAGCATTTTCAGATAAGAATCCATACCCAGGATGAACAGCGTCAACCTTCTCTTTTTTAACAATATCTAATATTGCTTTCTGATTCATATAAGACTTTCCGACAGGAGCTTCACCTATTCGATAGGAGGTGGTTGCCTCAGATACAAAAGGTAAATCCTTGTCGGCATCTGAATAAATAGCAATGGTTTGTATACCCATTTTGTTGCATGTTTTAATTATTCTTGAAGCTATTTCTCCCCGATTAGCAATTAGAATCTTTTGCATCATTGTTCCCCTTTCTAATTGGACATTTAGGCATCTAAAATCATTTCTTCATGAGCAAGCCAATATCCTTCAAATTTTGAAAGCGTTTTCGTAAATAATAAAGCAGAATTTTTTGTTAATTTGTTATATAATTAAAGCAAGTCTAGTTCATATGCAGTAGTGAAGATTCCATTCATGTTTATTCAAGGGGAAATAAACTTATACAAAATAAAACGAATTTCACTGCAACAAGACAAGGGGGAAGCTATATGGGGTACAAGGTTGAAAAACTAAAAGTAAATTATAAAACGCTAGAAGAGTTTAAAAAGTTTAAGGAATATGGATTACAAGAGCTCTCGATGGTAGAAGATTTAGAGGCAAATATTATAGAGAACGATAGTGAATCTCCTTTTTACGGAATTTATTTTGGAGATAAGCTTGTAGCTCGTATGAGCTTATATCAAGTGGATGCAAAATACAACCGCTACTTTGTTCCACCGTGTGACTATTTAGAGCTTTGGAAGCTTGAAGTTTTACCAGATTACCAACACAAAGGGTACGGTTCTGCATTAGTAGCATTTGCGAAAAATATCGGTCTTCCAATCAAGACAAACCCAAGAGTAAATTCAAGAGAATTTTGGATTCATATGGGCTTTCAACCCGTTGAGTACGATCTCGGACGTGACTTTGGAGAAAATCCATTAATATGGTCAACCGATCTGGAAAAGGAATAGTAGCGAACAAATAGAAAAGCGGACATTTGTCCGCTTTATCTGTTTGTTCTTTATTTTTTCTGCCGGTCTTCTTCGTGTAATACTACCATCTTTCTAGCTCTCTCCATAATATCGATAAGCGCTTTATAATCTTGTTCCATGAGCTTTAGTTCCTTTTCAAGCTTCTCATTTTCTGCCGCTAAATAATAAAGCTGTTTTTCTAATTCTTGAATGTGCTTTTTATAGTTATCATGCTCTTCCTTTTGACTTGAATCTGCTTTCTCGTACAGTTCCTTTAAAAATGTAACAAGATCATTGAACTCTATTTGAAAGGAGCTAGTCTGTGTTACTTCTACAGCAGGTTGCTCATTCAATTCATTTTCTTCCAATTCCTCAAACTCACTTGGAGCAATAGCATTCTTCTTAAGTTCTTTTCTCTGTCTTTTTGCTATTTCAATTCCAGATTTGTATTGCTTACGTACGTATGAATTCCATCTGAATCCACAAGCAGCAGCGGTTCTTGAAAGTTGTTTTCCTACTTCCTCGAATGCTTGTAGCTGTGTTCCACCTCCTCTAATATTACGTAAAACTACTTCTGCAAGTAGCAAATCTTCATCTTGTGACCAAGCATCTTGACGATTTGTTGGCATTGTCAAATCCCTCCTAGTGTTTTTTATTCATTCATATGCTTCTACTAGGAAAGATAGACTGATAATGTAAGAGGTTTCGTAACAATTTCTCTTTTAAACGTAAAAAATGTTTATATATTACTATTTTTTCTGTTAATGAAACGGTTCACCTTCTCATGGTGGGCATCCTTTTCCCATAGAATGGAACATTGACGAACTTCCCTTAACACTTGCTCCTTCAACTTAAGTGGGTCTCTTCTACTAAGAACAATTTGCTTATAGGCTTGAAGCACATCTGTCTCTATGGACGGCATCGTCTCTAATCCAGACCGTAGGCCCTCCAAATGACTTCCTTCATACATAAAATCAATAAATCCCATTTCTTTTAATTCCGAAGCTTCGTATATTTTTGCTTTCATTAGCATTGATAGAGCTTGACTAGAAGACATCCTCTCAAGGAGCATCGTCCCCCCACCCCACCCCGTCGTAATGGCTAGATTTCCTTGTACAAATCCAGCTCTGGCACCAGAATGAGCAAATCGAAAATCACATGCGGCAGCAATTTCACACCCGCCACCGATTGCTATTCCGTTTATTAATGCAATGGTCGGCTTAGGAAGCATAAATAAGTCATACAGTATGTTTGCCATTCGAGAGAGCATCGCATATGCTTCTTCCTCAGTCTTTAATTTATGAAAAACAGACAAATCTCCACCAGAACAAAAGGCTTTATCTCCTTCACCTGTTACAACCAGTCCTAGATGGTTGGATTTCTTCACGGTATCGATAGCTTTTTGAAGCCCATCCATCACTTCAAAATTCACTGCATTTCTTCTTTCATGCCTCTTGATAACAAATTGTAAAAATCCTTCTTTTAATTCAATAATCTCATAAACCAAAAGAATCCCTCCAGCAGATAAAAGAGTAAAAAATAAAAAAATGCAAAAAGCGCCTTACTATTAAGTAAGACGCTTACGCCAATCAAATTAGTCGTTTACAACTTCTTTTCCTTTGTATGTTCCACAAGCTTTACATACACGGTGAGCAAGTTTCATTTCACCACAGTTTGGGCATGCTACCATACCAGGTACTTGTAGTTTAAAGTGAGTACGACGCTTTCTTTTCGCAGTTTTAGATGTTCTTCTAAAAGGTACAGCCATTCTTCCCACCTCCTTAAAGAGTATTAAGAAAGTTATGAAGTCCAAGTTTCCTCGAGCTTCAAATGTTTCTTGTCTTCTTCACATTCATTGTGAAGAAGGATCATTTTGATCCAGTAATTTCGCAAGTCCTGCTAGACGAGGATCAATCTTATCCTGCTTCTCCTGTTCATGAATAACTTCCCAATCTTTACCCGATTGAGGAGCACCATCCGTCCCAGTGTAGTCTTCACAAAATACTTGCATAGGCACTTCTAGCAAAAGGATTTCTTGTATGACCGGTAAAAGATCAATCACTTCACCTTTTACTTGATGAACTTCCTCTTCAAGCTCATAATCGAGTCCTTTTAAGAGGAAAGTTTCTGTTGTTTCGACATCAATTGGAAAATTCACGTCAACTAACGTACGAGAACAAGGCAACACGAGATAACCCTTTATTTTTAAATGAAAGGTTACTTTTGACGAATCTATATCAGCTCGTCCCGTCACACGAATTGGTGATACGCGACGTATGGTTGGATCAATCTTTATAATCTCTTCCATATTAACTGTTTCATCGACAGGAAAGTCCTTGCTTCGATATTTTTGTAACTGACTTAATGTCCATTTCATACGAATCACCTCAAGGCAACAAAGGTAATTATAGCTTTCATATAATTATTTGTCAATATTTTTTCTTTACACTATAATGTAGACATTAAACACTGTTTTTAATCGTAAAAAAGCATTATTTGCTTATTATCTTTATTTTTCACAATAAAATCAAGGAGTTTTTTATGAAGGCTGTTGGAGTAGTAGTTGAGTACAACCCATTTCATAACGGACATTTCTACCATGTAGAACAATCAAAGATATTGTCAGGTGCTGATGTGGTCATTGCTGTCATGAGCGGTCCCTTTTTACAACGTGGAGAACCTGCCCTATTATCAAAGTGGCAACGCGCTAAGATGGCTTTATTAGGTGGAGTTGATATTGTCTTTGAACTTCCTTACGCTTTTGCCACACAAAAGGCAGAGATTTTTGCTCGTGGAGCGATTGACATTTTAGCTGCTTCAGGTTGTGATTATGTCTGCTTTGGTAGCGAATCGGGTCATTTAGAAGACTTTTATTCTACACTAAATTTTATAAATACCCATCAAGAAACGTTTGACCATCATATCAAAAAGAATATGGATGAGGGAATGAGCTATCCAAGAGCAACTTCTTCCGCTTTCCAAGAGCTTAGACCCTCCAGTCAGATGATGGACCTTTCAAAACCAAACAATATTCTTGGCTTTCAATATATTCGAGCAATTGAAGAATTAAACCTAAGCTTAACACCGCTTACGGTAGCCAGAAAAAATGCGGATTATCATGATCAAGAATTATCGTCCACCCATATTGCAAGTGCAACAAGCATTCGTAAATCTATCTTTACGAATAATGGACGATTGGATGAACTTTCTTCTTATGTCCCTAACACAACCTACACTGAACTTGTGGACTATAATAGACAGTTCGGGCAATTTCTTCAATGGGAAAACTTTTGGCCACTTCTTCAGTATCGTTTATTAACAACTGATCAAAATGATCTTGCTAAAATTTACGAAGTAGAAGAAGGCATTGAAAATCGAATCTTACAACTGGTTGAAAAAGCTAGTTCATTTTCTGAGTTTATGACGTTGCTAAAAACAAAAAGATATACATGGACACGTTTGCAACGGCTTTGCGTTCATATTCTAACAAATACAAGTAAAGAGCAAATACGAGACCTGAGCGACCGTGCTAGCTATCTACGCCTACTCGGGATGACAGATTTGGGAAGGCAGTATTTAAACAAGTGGAAAAAGCACAGTAGCCTACCAATTGTCTCAAGACTTGCCTCCTACAAAGGAAAAGAGATTGAGCTTGATATTAAGGCGGCTAAAACATATGCACTCGGATTCGAGAAAGCCTATCGTCACATTGCTTTATCCTTAGACTATAAGAGTGCGCCTATGTTCATTACAAAAAAAGAAGAATAGCTCGGGAGGCTATTCTTCTTTTTGCTTTAATGCTTCTAAATACGTTATTGCATCTTCAAATGTATTAATTGGAACGATTTTCATCTTTGTATCAATATCCTTTGCCGTTTGGACAGCTGCTAAGTAGTTTGAATTCGCAGCCCCATCTTCATTTGGTGCAAAGAAAATTTCAGCATCTGCTTTATCTGCAGCAATTACCTTTTGTTCAATGCCTCCGATACGTCCGACTGTTCCGTTTACATCGATTGTTCCTGTCCCTGCGATATTGTATCCTTTAGTTAAATCCTCTTTTACCAATTGATTATATATTTCTAGAGAGAACATGAGTCCCGCTGAAGGGCCTCCAATATCACTCGTCTCAACTGTAACCTCTGGATCCACAATAATTTCTTTATCATCCACTAAACCAATTCCTACACCAACCTTTGTTTGATCAGCTTCAAATGCTTTTAATGGAAGAGTAACATTTTCTTCTTTCTCATTACGTTCAAAATATAAAGTGATTGTATCCCCTGCTTGTTTATCACCTACATAGGTAATAAACTCTTCTGAAGATTTAAAGTTAAGTTCATCTACTTGAAAAATACGATCACCAGGCTCTAATTGCCCCATCGCAGGCATTCCATCCATTACACTTAATACATAAACTCCATTATATTCAAATGAAATCGGTTTATTCGCTTTTTTATAAGCTACCTCAATAGCTGCAAGCTTAGAGGTTGACATTGAATGCAACTGCCTAACTTTATATTCCTCATCACTTTCTTCTTCCGCTCGAATGGCTGATAGAGGATAGATTTCTTGGTACTCACTGATTTTTGCTAACAAATACGTATAAATATTTGCTTGCCCCATGACAACCGTAGTAAGCATGAAGCTCCCTTCTTCCTTGTACCCACCTTCCACCTCAATAATAGGTTCGAGTTCCTTTGCCATTCCGGGCTTTGTTATATAATAGGGTAGTGAAAAAAAGGCGCCGACTAGTAAAGCGATGGCTATTGTATATAGTACAGCACGCCCGATCCATTTTTTGTTCATTTTATTCTAGTACCCCTTCCAATTACTTAGCAGCTCTTTTATCTTCGGTACGGTTTTTAGAGCCTCTTCTTCACCAATTGCAATAATCTCTTCGATATTTGTAAACGCGCGAGAATTAAACATTTGTACAGGAGGACGAATCATAATATCAGACTTTACTTCCCGATTTGAAACGAGCTCCATTTGCATAATGTCAATACTTTGCATAATCACATCATAAATTGTTGTAATTTCTGCTGTGGATTTTACTGGACTAACATCAACCGCAACAATAATATCTGCACCCATATCTTCCACGACAGAAACCGGAATTCGATCAACAACGCCCCCGTCTACAAGTAAGCGACCATTATGCTTTTCTGGCACAAAGATTCCAGGAATAGAGATGCTAGCCCGTACTGCATCAGCTATTGGGCCCTGCCTGAAAACGACCTTTTCACCAGTCATTAAATCAGTCGCTATCACTGCAACAGGGATGTCTAATTCTTCAATATTTTTTCCATGAGTAAATACTCGGATAAGCTCCTTTACTCGTTTTCCAGCAACAAAGCCCATCTTGGGTACAGTATAATCTAAATAATATTTTCTTTTAAATGCTTTAGAAAGCTTATATAGCCTCTCTACATCTAATCCTGCACCATAAAAACAGCCGACAAGTGCCCCCATGCTGCTTCCAGCAACAAAATCGATAGGGATTCCTTCAGCTTGTAACACTTTAATTACACCTAAATGGGCAAAGCCTCTTGCCCCACCAGAACCAAGTGCTAATCCAATTTTCGGACGAGACAAGTACTCCTCCCCCTTTAAAAAGATTGTGTTACACATTCTAATCTTATGGTCTATTTTCATTTTGTATGAGTATATTGATTTATGAGGACAAGACCTATTAAAGAAATTCGTATTTGTAACCTTCCATGTAGGGGTCCCCACTTTTCTCATATTTTATCACTTCTTTCCATACTTGCACAGTAAGTTCACCTTCAAGGGAGGATATAGGTGTGTTTCGATCGAGACTAAAAACCGTAGTATTAGCACTATCCGTAACATTAATGGCCATTTCGTTGATAGCATTCCCACAAGAATCTGTTGATGCATCAATTCGTGGCTTAGACATGTGGTGGGAGATTGTCTTTCCTTCTTTGCTTCCTTTTTTTATCGTTTCAGAAATGCTTATAGGTTTTGGAGTTGTTAAGTTTATCGGAGTATTATTAGAGCCCCTGATGCGCCCACTATTTAAAGTACCTGGTGTAGGAGGCTTTGTTTGGGCAATGGGGATGGCATCTGGATACCCTTCAGGAGCTAAACTCACTGCTAGATTAAGACAAGAAGGACAATTAACTAAAATAGAAGCAGAAAGATTAGTTTCCTTTACGAATTGCTCTAACCCCCTCTTTATATTTGGAGCTGTTTCCATTGGTTTTTTTGGAAATGCAAAACTCGGCTTTCTATTGGCATTAGCGCACTATTTAGGCAATATTACGGTTGGGTTAATTATGAGATTTTACGGAAATGACACGGAGGAGAAAAAACGTACCAAGGAGCAAAAATTCTCTATTACTCTCGCATTAAGAGAATTGCATCGTACAAGATTGAAAGAACAGAGACCTTTAGGCCGTATGCTCGGTGATGCCGTTATGTCATCTGTGCAGACATTACTTATGATTGGCGGATTTATCATATTATTTTCAGTGATAAACAAGCTTTTGTTCCATCTACACATCACCGCTTTTTTAGGACAGTTTGTTGAATTTATCCTTGTAAGCTTGCATTTACCCGATGTATTAAGCATTCCATATATTTCTGGATTGTTTGAGATTACCTTGGGAAGTCAGCTAACTAGTCAGGTTCAGGAAGCAACCCTTATGCAACAAGCGGTTATTACTAGTTTTATACTTGCCTTTAGCGGATTTAGTGTACAGGCACAAGTAGCAAGTATCACCTCTCAAACCGATATTGCGTTTAAGCCTTTTTTTATTGCTCGTATTATGCATGGTTTTTTTGCTGCAATATATGCCTTTTTGCTATGGGGAACCGTTTATGAAAGACTGGCAAAAAGTGATCAGCCCTCAAACGCCATACCCGTGTCTGTCCTAGAAACAGGATCTTGGGCTTTAAACACGTACTCTTACCTAGCACAAATCGGTCCACTCGTGACCATTGTTTCTCTAGTAATCTATATTTTTGTTTATACAAGAAGATTAAATGTAAAATGAAAACGAGCACTTCTAGGTGCTCGTTTTCTTATGTATTTATTTGACTGTGTTCTTCTCCATTAGTGCTTTTTCTACTAGAGGTGGAACCAATTCAGATATTTTCCCTTTGTATTTTGCTACTTCTTTTACAATGCTTGAGCTTAAGAAAGAATACTGACTATTCGTCATGATAAAGAATGTCTCAATTTGGTCATTTAAAACTCTATTCATACTAGTGATTTGCATTTCATATTCAAAGTCCGAAACGGCTCGTAATCCACGAATAATGGCACTTGCCCCGACTGAACTAGCATAATCCACAAGTAACCCCTGAAATGAGTCGACCTTCACATTCGGCAAGTGCTTTGTGACTTCTCGGATCATTTCCGTACGTTCTTCAACTGAAAATAAAGGTTTTTTAGATGAATTACTTAAGACTACGACAAAAACCTCGTCAAATACTTTAGCACCTCGTGTAATAATATCTAGATGGCCGTATGTAATCGGGTCAAAACTCCCTGGACAAACAGCAATACTTGCCATAAGATGTCACTCCCTATTCTTCTTCCGATTTAAGTGCATAAATTGAAATAGATATGATCCCATAATTCTCAAATTTCATTTGCTGCAAACTTCCAACCTCAACAGGAAGGACAACATCCTTTGAGTGTTCACAAACAATAATTCCATTATTCGTAAGGAGTTTTTCATTTTGTATGGTTTCAAGCAAGTGCTCAAGTTGTTGTTTCTTATATGGAGGATCAAGAAAAATATAGTCAAACTTGATCTCCCTTTTCATTATTGCTTTTAAAGCTCGATCCGCATCGTTTCTATATACTTCTGATTGATCTAATAACCCACATGTTTGTAGGTTCTCCTTAATTGTAGCTATTGCCTTTCCATCACGATCGACAAAAATTACGTTTTCTACTCCGCGACTCAGCGCTTCAATCCCAAGACTACCGCTACCAGCAAATAAATCCAGTCCTATTCCACCATTGAAATAAGGCCCTATGATATTAAAAATCGATTCTTTCACTTTATCTGTAGTAGGTCTTGTTGAGTTTCCAGGAACCGCTTTCAATGCTATCCCTTTATATTCACCAGATACAACCCTCATTGTCTCACCACTATCAATTCATAATCATGTAAATTTCCTTCTTATCCTATCATAATGTCCTTATGAAGCCAATAGTTGTAACTTATAAAGAAAATATCGTTTTTTCGTGTATATCCATCCAAGGAGTGGAAATAATGTAAATAACAACATCTATTCGAGATGTTGTTGCCAACCGCGGAGAAGACTTACGTTTCCCCATAAGTTCTTCCTCCGGTTTCTCCTCTCCCTTTGCCTTCTATCCAGTAGGATATAGAAGGACCCTGCAGAAAATTTTCTGCAGGGTTTTCTTTTTTTAATGGGTTGATTCCTTCAGATAAACCGTATTCTCATCCTCATCAATCTGTATGTTAAACAATGAGGTTAACCATTGATAATCAATATAAATGGTATCATTAATCATCGTCAGTGGATTTTCTAACAGTCCATAGTCTTCTTCATTATAAATAAAGATATTTTGATTAACGTAAAAGCGATAACTATTTAGTCCCTTTGTAAGCAATAAGGTCTCATGATCAGAAAGAACCTTTACTTGAAAACCTAGGGATGATAACGTCTCCTCAAATGGGAAAAGTTTTTGATCTCCCATATAAATAATGTGAAGATTCTTCTGAACTTTACCCTTTACAGAAATATTTCTCTTTTCTAAGAAATATAACGGAATCAATTTCGTGTCTTCATTTTTATTTTCATCAAAGAAGCTTGTTTGTTTCCCCGTTACACCTGCAAGTACTTCATCTAAATATGGAGGAGTATAAAGTGTTTCCTCTGACAAAAACGTTTGGAGATAGCTCTCTAACTCCTTTTCAGTCAGCTTCGATTTTAATTCTTGGATTGCTTGATTACTTTTAGAAATTTGGCTTTCCATGTTTAATAACAAGGACACATGAAGATCAACTAACCAGCTTTGTTCCATCGGAAGATTCTCAAACTTTAATTTTAATAATGAGTAAAGTAGTTTCTTTTCTATCATTTCTGGTTTTATGTTTGGACGAGTAATCATTATTCCGTTGCCATTGCCCTCTTGTAGCTCGTTGGTTATTATCACAGATACATGAGGTCTGTTAGAGATCTGCTGTAAGGAGTTAAATATTGGGTGAAGATTTCCCTCCTCCTCGGAGTAAATCATAAGCTTCCTGTCGACTTCTTCTTGTAATAAAGAATCAGCCTGCCAATAAAGGGAGGGATTAGCTAATTGGCCCTCAAATACATAATAATCAATAAGATCAAGCTTTTTGTTTCCTTTTAAGGGAATACCCATTACCCATGTTCCATTTCTTTTTGTTGAATCGATAAGCTCGACCTTTGTTTCAGTCACTTGTACATTTGAAAACGAAGCTAACCATTGATTAAAAAGAAAGGCTTTTTCATTTACTTTTATCGGTAGTGTGAATTGTATTTGGATATTTCCTTTACTATCAGGTTTAAGTGATGTTTCACTTTCTTCCTGTCTTCCACATTCACTTCCATCCTCAAGAAGACATTTCCAGGAAATTACTTCACTAGGAAGTACAAAATGAATTTCCTTTTTTCCTCTAAGACCACTTAGCTTTTGCGTGATTACTAATATGTCTGTTTCTGTTTGAATAGAAATCCTTTGATTCGCATTCTCCATGTCAGCAGGCTGTTCAAGTTCTTTTGAATAGGCATCCCATTGCCAAAATAACAAGCCACTGATAACAGCTGATAATATGATAAAAAATGTGAACGGTATCTTCCACATATCCATTCCCCTTGTTAAAATCTCTTAAATCTCTTACCATTACAATAGCAGATAGAGAGAATCACGTCACACAGTATTTTTGAAAGAAATACGAAATTTGACTTAGTTCGACACCACTCTGCAAGTCCATATACAAAAAAAGGAGGTCATTTCATTGATCCAGAGGTTTATTGAATTAGGAGAGGGCTATTCAGATATATACGAGTTACTAGAAATTGCTAAAGCAAATAAACATCGACTCATGCATTTCATGGCGTTACATACAGAAATAAATAAAAGATCAGTCACTTCATTAGTCGTTGTTTTAAAGCCCACTGATCCTGGCAACTTCCAACCACTGTATGTTTGTCGTGAAGGAATTCCGAATCCACATGTGACAAAAAACAAGCGTTTTGAGTTATTTGAAAAGTTAGCTAGTGAATATAGGAAAGAAATTATTCAATTTGATGTAAAACCTTCTACTGATTTTTCGGAAAAGGAATTATTCTATCAATATATAATAGGCATCTTGCGTTTAAATCATTATATCGCTCCACTACAATAAAAGATCAGGAGGTTATCCCCTCCTGATCTTTTATATTCCCATTTTATAGTCGTATTCCTTTGCCTTATCTGGTCTCGAATTCTCGTATTCAACCTTTAAGAAAGGTTTAAAGGATGGCTCGACTTTTTTAACAAAGGAGTAGCTTTTTATTTTTTCCATGACTGTTTCCGTTTCATCTTGATTGCAATATAAGACCACGTACTTCAATCTTTTTGATACGTAATGAACATTCCCAAATTTGCGAAGCATTTTCGCTTGCTTAAGAGAAAATAGCCATACAATAATTCCTTGACGTTGACCTAGCATCGCTTTACTCCTTTTTAATTACACAATTGTCTTTTTATTCTAACACATACATGTGCATAAAAAAAGCATAGGAATTCTCCTATGCTTACAGTTAATTTATGAACATCCACAGCTACCGCCTGTGCTGCAACCTCCACCACAACTTGATTCAAAGAAAGGATTTCCGGTTGGAACTTTAATAAAGTCAGAAACTGACCGACCTATAAGTACACTTATTTCATCAAGAAGTGCTTGTAGATCATTCTCCGCTTTTTTGAATTCAGCTACATTAAGGTCGAGATCGACTTCTCTCTTCAAGTTGCGGATTTCCATCATGACAGTTTTATAGTCAGGATGGTATCTTCCAAAACGTTCCACCTCTTCATAACGATCCTTCATTTGTATGAACGCTTTAATTTTGTTTTGTGTTTCTCTATCTTTTTTTACTTTATTCAAGCATATATTATAAGCCTCAACGACGGTTGACTCTAGCACCATTGAAGCCAATTCTTCTGCATACTCTAGAATTTCTATAGTTTCTGATGTAGCAAGCAATCCGCTCACCTCCGATTCATATTTTACCATGAATGAGCGAAGAAATGAACTTTTTACATCCTACCTTATGAGAACTTCAAAATCTTTTATCATATCTTCTTGTTTTTGATTTTTTTCAACTACTTGTAATTGAATTTGGTGAGAGCCTTTTGAAAGCCCTTTAATAATAAAGGCAGCTGTTGTTACTACTTTTTTCTGTTTCCCATCCACAGAGACAATTAAGCTCGTATTACGATTGGTAAATGAAATATCAGGAATAAAACACTCAACGTAAACATTATTTCTCTTCACATGATGCTGAACTGTAAATGAATGTTCCAATTTCATTCCTAATACGACCACATCATTTTCTGCTCGTACAGTGTGCATAGGAACAATAGATATTTCTTTTTTCACTTCAGGATCTGGGATATCTTTATGACAAGCATTTAACATAAGTCCAATCAGAAAAACACATACCATTTTCTTTACCAACTTTGCTGCCCCCAATCACACAATTTTACATATTTTGTGCAATTATCAGCAAGCTTAGTCAAAAATCCAACCAAAAAGCCTTCAAACTCTTGTAAAGTGAAGGCTGCTTATTGGTTACTATTCATGGCTTGAAACATGCTCATCATCATATTCGCCATTTGCACACTATGATTGAGTTGCTCCACACGATGAGGAATGGTCTTTTTATAATGGTGTAATGCTGAAATTTCAAAGCTTTGTATGTCATGTGGATTTCTTCCTAGCTTTCTGTACCAAATGGGCTGTTCCCTTAAGAATTGTTTTAATTGCGGTTGCATACGTAAATACTCATTAATTTCTTCTCTCATCTAATAGCCCCCTTCTAATCTTGTCTAAAGTGAAACGGATGTGACGGTGGGCTTACATTTTTTTTAGGTGGATTTGGGCTACTATTCCCTCCTTGTAGGGAGGAAATCACACCTTGAATCGCACCTAAGGCAGAACTAATACTCACGATATGATGTTGAAGCTGGTTTGGATCCATATTCCTTACAGCACCTAGTACCGTTGACATCCAGTCCTTTTTAGATGATTCTTCCGTTGAAGTTTCTTTTGTAGATTCCGTTGATTGGCTACGATGATCATCAGTTCCATCTTCTTTAGAATCCTCCTCACCGAATAGATACCATTCCTCGTATAACTCTTGCCAAGTATTTGTCCCGCTTCTAACCTGCTTAATAAGTTCAGGGTGGGCTCGAACATACTCCTTGAACTTTTGTACGGAAGGATGTAGTTGCTTTTTGGCCATTTTATTTCACCTCAACATAAACGAATGCCTATAATACGATATGAAAAAAAGAAAAATATGTGCACCAAAGATTTCATGATAAAATGGAAAGGATAGGAAAGATAAAGGGAGGGATATAATGGAAAATATACAAAAACAAATCCAAGACATTACTCTTCATGCTACGGAGCATGATTTACAATTGCTAGAACAATTATTAAAAAGTTTTCAACTTTGGAAATCTGGTAATAACACCACGTTTATCTCTAGCCTTTTGCAAATGGAACGGAAAATATCGGATGATGATTGTGAAATAACCATTCCTATTTCTCCACTTTTATATAATACTTTGCATATTGTACATGGAGGAATGACCGCAACTTTGCTTGATACAGCAATGGGTGTATTAGCAAATTCACTTGTCCCTGAAGGGTATGGTGCCGTCACAACTCAGTTGAATATAAATTATATTGCCGCTGGAATTGGAGAACATATGGTCTGTACAGCGAAAATGGAACATAAAGGCTCAAAAACACTCGTATTATCCGCAGAAATTCACCGTTCAGATGGTGTTAAGATAGCCATTGGGACAGGTAGTTTTCTTGTCATTGAAAAAAAAAATATAGGGTGAACCCACTTGGTAACTGCCATTGTAATACCTATCATTATTATTTATTTTTATCTTATTTCAAAGCGTGAGTTACAATCTCATACGGAGCAATGGTTAGCATTAGAGCAAGTATATGAAGAAGCAATTGTAACAGGAAAGATTCATCAAATAAATATAACAAAAGAACGTTTTTATTATCATCGATATATACATATAGTCAAACTCACACTTATTCATAACGGGACAACAACTGTTGTCTCAAAGATTACTCCAATTGTAAAAGGGAAAGTCCTTACCAATGATTTCGAGATCGGAGTTGAAGTGCGAGTGTACGGTAATTGGAAGGAAGGTCATTTTCGATTTGGTAGATATGATATACTTTAAAGTAAAAAAAGGAGCACTCAGCTCCTTTTTGTCATTCTTTCCAAGCTTGGATAAAGTTTTGCGTGTAATACTTTTTATACACACCTACTCCGATATGGGTAAAGTCTTCGTTTAATAAGCTTTCCCGGTGACCTTTACTATTTAACCAGCCTTCCATAACTGCTGGAGCATCCGCATAGTTTGCGGCAATATTCTCACCAGCTACCTGATAAAAAACTTCCCCGGCCTCTAAGCGATCGGTGAGCTCGCCGAACTTTTCAGATGTATGCGAAAAAGTATTGCTTTCTTCCATATCCTTGCTATGTCCATAGGCTACTGTTGCCGTTTTCTCGTCCCACTGTAAGCTAGCCAGTCCAAATCTCATTCTCATAATATTTGTAATATCATATATTTGTTTTTCATTTGCATCCTCTACTTTTTCATCTGGTACCATCTCATCTGGTTCAATCTCTTGCAACTCACCAAAATAAACCAGTTCATATGGTCTTAGCTTCAATAAAGTTTCTGCATCCATTACCCTAAAACTAGATAATGTAGCCGTAAATTTATCAATATAGAGTTGAACGAAAATATCCCCCATTTTCAACAATGGCCTTGTATTTAGATCCGATTCTGATAATTCAAATTGATAGGAACTCCCCTCAAAATCTAACCCTATTTCTGTTTCTACATAACTAGAAGAAAAGATTTCATCTACATGTTGGCCTATCTTAAAGGGACTTATATTCACTTCCGAACCGATGGCATAAACGGTTACTACCTTCCCGTCTTTCACACCAATCTGAGAATAATTTGCAGGGTCTGCATTATAAATCCACCAATCAAACCCATAATAAGTCTGATCTACTCTGTTAGGTTGGCCTAGGTTTTCCTCTAAGGTTTCTTTAGACATTCCGATATAAGTAGAAACTCCGTCCGTTGGTCTTTCAGAGTTTGTTCCTTCATCGCTCGAATTATTTGAAATGTCCTGGTTACTTCCTTTCTTTTGCGTACCGTCTTCTACGAGTATCTCCTCGTCACCATTTTGAATATTTAAATAAAATACAATTCCTAAGATAGCAGTAATCAATATCAATATTCTTCCTAAACTTCTCAGAGGCCATCCTCCTCTCTATCATTCTTTCTATCATTGTATGCAAGCATTATATAAATAGTATAGTATTTCATAGAAAATAAAATAGGATAATAAAGTAGTTATTATCTTATTATACCCTACCAGGCTCTGTACATAAATAAAATAAAGACACCAAAAGGTGCCTTTATTAATGCATGTCAGAAGAAGTATGTTCGGAAATGTCAGATAAGGCCTTACCGGCTTGATAGTCGGTGATCTTTTCAACAGCCAAATCCCCTAGAGCTACTATTCCAACTAGTTTTTTTCCTTCTGTTACTGGAAGACGTCGAATTTGATGCTTGGCCATTAATTCAGCTGCCTCTCTAGCAGTTGTTTCAGGTGATACCGTTATAATCTGCTTACTCATGATATCTTCGACTTTTGTCGAACCAGGATGTTTTTCAGCAACACCTCTAACGACAATATCACGATCGGTAATCATTCCGATTAACTTATCACCATCGACAATTGGAATCGCACCTACGTTTAGCTCTTTCATTTTAAGTGCGACCTCGTACACATTATCAAGAAGCGTGCAGCATTCGACTTCCTTAGTCATCAACTCATTTATGGTCTTCATCCTAAGCCCTCCTAAAAAATATCATCATTTTTATCGTTCCCTTTTGTATGGTCAACTATTCCGCAGTGTATATGAGAAAACATATGTTACTTTTGTGAACGTTCTCATTGCAACTTCCTATAATTTCTACTATTATTAAAAATGAAGAATTTATCGTTACATATTGAACATTTCAGTTTCAAGTAGACGGGGATCGTGTTTGGTAGTGTCAAAAGTTCTATGAAAACTATGTAAAGTATTAGATCACTTCCATTGGGGGGACGTGAGGCCCCGCAATCGCTCTTGACAAACAGTCGAAAAAGGTTGCGATAAAAGTATCAAGGGCG